>QHXQ01000010.1 GCA_003223935.1 Acidobacteriota bacterium
CTTTCCGGCGATGTCCCCTCCTACTTAAGTCCGCGAGTTTCGCCCGACAAGCAACGACCATCAGCTAAAGCGTGTTGCCCGTTGTCTGCCTCGCGGGCCGGCGAGTTCATGCGCGCGCGTCTGTTCATTACTTATGCCGATCAAGATTGACGATCTATTGCGGGCTGCCTGTAGTCATAGGGCGTCCGACCTGCACATCAAGGCCGGTTCTTTTCCGGTCATGCGCACGGACGGCGAGTTGCGCCCCATCCTCAACGCGCCGCGCCTCTCCCAAGAAGATACGCTCGACATGGCCTTCTCGATGATGTCAAATCGCCAGAAGCAACGCTTCAAAGAATACTCTGAGGTGGACATCGGTTATGGCGTGCATGGCGTGGGCCGTTTTCGCGCCAACGTCTTTCAGCAACGCGGGAGCGTCTCCATCGTCCTGCGCGTCATCCCCGACCGCGTGCGGACGATGAACGAGTTGGGCTTGCCGCCCATCTGCGAGCGCGTCTCAGACGAACAGCGCGGTCTCATCCTCGTCACCGGCGCGACCGGCTCCGGTAAATCTTCGACGCTCGCCTCGATGATTGATTACATCAACGCCTCGCGCGGCGGGCACATCATCACCATCGAAGACCCGATTGAGTTCCTGCACCGCGACCGCAAATCTTTCATCACGCAGCGCGAGGTGGACGTGGACACGCGCTCGTTCGCCGAAGCCTTGCGCGGCGCTTTGCGCCAAGACCCGGACGTGATCCTCGTCGGCGAAATGCGCGACCACGAGACGATTGAGACGGCCTTGACCGCCGCCGAGACCGGCCACCTCGTGCTCTCTACATTGCACACGCTCGATGCGACCGAGACCATCGTGCGCATCGTCTCTTCATTCCCGCCACATCAACAGAAGAGTGTGCGCCTGCAACTCGCGGGCATCCTGCGCGCGGTCATCTCGATGCGGCTCGTGCGCGCACAGACCGGCACAGGGCGCGTGCCCGCGTGCGAGGTGATGGTCTCAACTGCGCTCATCCGCGAGTACATCGCGCACGAAGAGAAGACGCATCTGATCCGCGATGCCATCGCCGCCGGCACGTCGCAATACGGCATGCAGACCTTCGATCAATCGCTCTTCAACCTCTATCAATCGGGTCTCATCACGATGGAAGAGGCGCTGCGCGGCGCATCGAACCCCGACGAGTTCCGCATGCGCGTCGCCGGCATCTGCTCCACCGTCGATCACTCGAAAGACGACATCGTAAGCATGAGCAACAAATAGCAGTGGTCAGTGGTCGGTCGTCAGTGATCAGTAAGAACAGAAACTGTTTTAACTGATCATTGACGACCGACCACTGCTTTTCAGTTCGCGCGCGTGCGGCGCACAACATTGACGCCTGCGCGCCAATCTTCGTTGAGGTCGAAGCGATAGAGTTCGATCTCTGGTGCGATCATGCGCGCGAGGGTTTGGAAGGCGCGGTGGAAACGAAAGACGGGCGCGACCAAGTAAACGAGCGGCGACTCGTCGGCGATCTCAAGCGCGCCGAACAGACGCGTGCGCGCGATGTGGCCGGCGCGGCGGTGCACTTCGACGCGCCGCCAGTAGTCCGCGCCTTGCAACGCGAGCATTGCGTCTTCCGCAACTTTCAACTCGATGACGGCGAGCCGGCCGTCGCGCCGGAGCGCGAGCAAGTCAACGGGGCGTGCGCTCGCGCTCGTCTTTTGCGCAGGCCTAAACTGCGCGTGGAGCGGCGCGAGGATGAGACCGGGATCGAGCCGCGTGATGTTGCGCCGTAAAAGCGATTCGAGCCAAGCTTCGGGCGCGGCGGCGTAGAGCGCGTGGCGTCGGTCGGGCGCATCGGGCGCGCGATGCGTGTTGAGTTCATCGAGCAGCTTGGCGAGGTCGGGCCAGTTCTCTTCAGTCAACAGACGACGTGCGCCCGTGCCGAACCAGACGTGCTCGCGCCCCAAAGTGCGCCGCACACGCGCGAACGCGAGACCGTGAAAGCGTAGCGTCTCGCCATAACGTGCGCGCACCACGTCAATCGCCGCCGGCGCAAGCGCAACGATGCGCGCAGCCGTGTCGCTCAAACCCTCATGGACAGGACGCAACACGCGCGGCACAACACTCAACAACTCTGACAGATCGGGCGCTGATGTGGTCGTCAACGTCTGCCACGTCTCGTCGCGCTCGTACAGCACGATGTCGCGCCGCACTTCTGCGCGCAGCAATGCCACACGCTGCCCGAACGTCTCAACCAATTCATGTGACACGACCAACCACAATTTTCGCAAACCGGCAAAGCGCGTCTGTCTTTGCAAGCGCGTCCACCAGATGAGCGCCGACGTGAGCAGCGCATCTGCGTCGCCCGCGCGCGCTTCAACAACCGCGCCGGTCACAGCGATCAACTCGCGCCCGCGTCGCAACACGATGCGCGCATAACGTCCCGGCTCTCGTCGGCGCGCGCCTGCGCTCAGACGCACGCGCTCAACTTGCGCGCCCGTTAAACTCTCGCAGGCGAGTGCCGCCAACTGTTCGCACAGACGCAGACGCGCCGCCCGCACAGCCTCTATGCCTGCGCGCACAGACGCACGCGGCACGAGTTCGAGCGTCGTGCGCTCTGCGCCCATGCGCCGCGCCACGTCCAGACGCAGCCGCTCATCCGTCCACTCCCACGCCAGCACGCGCCACGTCCGCGTCCCGCGCTCCGTCCAATAAGAGAGATGCACGCGCCCATGCGCCGCGCTCAACTCCCACTCGCCCTTGCGCAGAGGCACGGGCGCACTATCGCTGCGCGTCGTGCAGAACCACTCGCCATGCGCGTCGAGCCGTGCCGCGAGTTCGCGCCACGTCCGTTCGCTCTCGTCTGTGTGCGTGAGGCGTTTCATATTGGTGCCTGAAGATGAGCAGCAAAGCGTCGAGGGCTGAGGCCGGTTCACGGTCTGCAAATCGCCTGTGCTATAAAAACAGTGACAAGTGCTGAGTGACAAGCGACAAGTTATGCTTGTGCGCTGATGCAGCGCGAATGATGAGAGCGAAACTGATTCTGTTCCTTTTGCTCGTCACTCGTCACTTGCTCACTCGGCCCTGCATTTTAATTCAGAGAGCGTTTGTGATGAAAGAGATTTATTTAGTCGGGTCGGTGCGGACGCCTATCGGGCGTTATGGCGGCGCGTTGGCGGGCACGACGGCGGCGGAGTTGGGCGCAGACGTGGCGCGCGCTTGCCTTGAGCGTGCGCGGGTTGCGACCGACGCGGTGGCTAAAGTCATCTGGGGTTGTGCGCGACAGGCGGGCACGGGGCCGAATGTGGCGCGACAGATCAGTTATCGCGCGGGACTCGCAGAGACCGTGCCGGCGTTCACGGTCAACCAAGCGTGCGGATCGGGTTTGCAGGCGATCATTCTGGCCGTGCAACAGATCATGTTGGAGCGCGCACAACTTGTGCTTGCAGGCGGTGTGGAGAACATGTCGCGCGTGCCTTACTTAGCGGAGGGCGCGCGTTGGGGCATGCGCATGGGCAACGTCGAACTTGTTGACGGCATGTACCGCGACGGCTTCCTCGATCCGCTTTCGGGTCTGGTGATGGGCGCGACGGCCGAGAACCTTGTTGACCGCTACGAGATCACGCGCGCCGAACAGGATGAGTACGCGCTGCGCTCGCAGCAACGCGCGGCGGCGGCGATTGACTTGGGCCGCTTCGATGCGGAGATCACACCCGTCGAGATCAAAGGACGCAAAGGCGAGGCGTTGCTGTTCGCGCGCGACGAGCATCCGCGCGCCGACACGACGATGGAATCTTTGCGCAAGCTCGCGCCCGTCTTTCGCGAAGGCGGCACGGTCACGGCCGGCAACTCTTCAGGGATCACAGACGGTGCGGCGGCCGTCTGCGTGATGAGCGCCGAAGGATTGAAAGCGATGAGCGGCGTCGAGCCGCAGGCGCGCGTGGTTGACTACGAGGTCGCGGGCGTCGCGCCTGAGATCATGGGCATCGGGCCTGTGCCGGCGGTGCGCGCGCTGCTCGCGCGCCAGAAGCTCACGCTCGCGGACGTTGATCTGATCGAATTGAACGAAGCCTTCGCCGCGCAGGTCATCGCGTGCGACCGCGAGTTGGGTTTTGATGCCGCACGCTTGAACGTCAACGGCGGCGCAATCGCGCTCGGTCATCCAATCGGCTGCACCGGCACACGCATCACGACGACGCTCCTGCACGAGATGCAACGACGCGGCGCGCGCAGGGGCTTAGCAACGCTCTGCGTTAGTGGCGGCATGGGGTTGGCGTTGTTGGTCGAGCGCGTGTGAGCGTGATCAATGTTGGACGTGTTAACGTTCAGACGTTCACGCGCGTCTTATCTGGCGCGTCGTGGTGTGTTGGGGCTGGGCCGCATAAAAAGCCAACCTGCGGTGCGGGCGGGCGCATCCGACTGTGAGCAATGCTCCCCCGAAATTAATTCATTCATCGGCGGCCTGTGATTGCGCCGTCTCGATTTTCGGCAATGGGTGAAAGGATCAAGATGAAGAGAACTGTTTACGTTGTGGCGCTCGTCATATTCGCGGCGGCGTGCGTCTGCTCGGCCAGCGCGCAGACCAATCGCAGAGGCACGTCTGCTGTGCCGGGCGCGCTCGCGGCGTTGCCCGCTTCGGATGCGGTGATGACTGTGGACGTGCAGCGGCTGTACAGAGAGGCGCTGCCGCGCATCTACGCGAGCGATCCGGCGAAGCTCGCGGAGATCAACTCGGACATCGAAGCCTTCAAGACGCGCACGGGCCTCGACCCGCGTGCGTTCGAACGCGTGGCGGTCGGCGTGCGCATCGTGCAGACGCCGCTCGGCATGATCAAGCTGCAACCCGTAGCGATTGCGCGCGGCACTTTCAGTGCGGCGGCGCTCGTCGCCGCCGGGCGCATCGCCGCGAAGGGCGGCTATCAAGAGCAGCAATACAAGGGTAAGACGATCTATCTGTTCAATCTCGGCCAGCAAGTCAAACTCTTGGGTTTGCGCTGGACGAATCTGGCCGTGGTTGTGCTCGACGCGAACACGCTCGCTTTCGGTCAGCCGGAGCGCGTGCGTGCGGCCGTTGATGCGCTGAACGGCGGCGCGCGCGTAGCGGCGGATGTCGTCGCGCTCGCGCAGCACGATCCAAACGCGATCATCGGCATGGGCGGCAACGTGCCGGCGGCGTTGAAACAGATCGAGTTGCCCAGCCCGGAACTGAGCAAGAGCGTGGCTTCGATCCGCCAGTTCTACAGTTCGTTCGGCACGTCCACGAGCGGCTTCCAGATGCTCACGGTCTTGCGCACGGACAACGCAGACGCAGCGCACAACTTGAGCGACACGGTCGAAGGCTTGAAGCTGCTCGCGCCGCTTTACACCGCGCGCAGATCGGACGATAAGGGGAAGCTCTTGCAGCAACTCGTGGACAACACGAAGGTCACGACTGCGGGCAACGACGTACAGATCAGTCTTGAAGTTGCGGACGCGAGCGTGGCGACACTGGTGCACGTGTTCTGATGAGTGACCTCAAATCTGAGATTTGAGATTTGAGATCGCAAGGGTTAGCTGTGAAAAGCAAAAGGCCGCGCGTTAATTCGCGCGGCCTTTTGTCTTGCTCTGCGTTCGATGTGGCAACGTCATTTGCTGCCCGGAATCGGCAGCCGGCGCGGCGGCACGGGCACGGCCGCCGGTTCTTCTTCGTCGGAGATGCGCGCCAGCACGTTTGTGTAGATTTTGATCTTGCCGGCGCGCTCAAGCCGCGCACGCACTGCGCTGATGTAGTCCTCGTACACATCGCCGCGTTTGGTTGAAAGCGCGGTCTCGATCAACTGATCGCGCTGCTTGTTGAACTCGGCCAAGTCCGCGTCCTTGCGTTTGGTCACGCCGACGACGAGCCAAGCGTCGCCGGTGTGGATGGGCGTCTTTGTGATCTCGCCTTCCTTCAAGCTGTAGATCGCTTCGCCCGCCGCCGGACTCGTGCCCGCCTCTTCGAGCGGTTGGCTGATCCTGTATTGCGGCAACGTCTTCGCTTCGAGGCTATACTTCTCGGCGGCGGCTTTCAGCTCGTCGGGCTGATTGGCCGCGTTGGCGATGTCGCGCGCCGTCTGTTCAAGCTGCGTCTTCGCCTTCTCGCCTTTGACGCGCTCAGTGATCTTATCTTTCACTTCGGCGAAGTCCGGGATGCGCGGCTCGCGTTTTTCGACGAGCAGGGGAACGGCAAAACCGTTCTTGATCGGCGTGCGCTCGCCGACATCGCCCGTGTTTTCGAGCGGCTTGATCGACTCTTCAAACTGCTGGCTGCTGCCGATGTCGGGCACGTCGTCGCCCGGTTTGATGAGCGGCGTCTCTTTGACCATCTCGGCCGGCGTCATGTTGGCCTCTTTCGCCAACTCTTCGGCCACCTTCTGCACGTCCTTCGTCTCCTTCAAACGCTGCGCGGCGCGCCCCGCTAGTTCGGCCGCCACCTTGTAAGCGCGGCGATTGCGCAGGGAGACGAGCAACTCCTGTTTGGCGTCCTCGAAAGACTTGGGCACGGCGGGGCCGCGCCGGAAGATGTAGTAGGACTTGGCGGCTTTGTCGAAGAGTGGATCGGTGGTCTGGCCTTCTTGCAGGTCGAGCACGTGCTGCGTCAGTTCGTTCGGCTTGTTCGGATTGCGCTTGACGGGCGCGGGCAGCCAGCCGCCCGTTTTGGCCGTCGCCGGGTCTTCCGAACGGCCGCGCGCGGCGTCTGCAAACTTCTTCTCGTCAACGGTCGCGCTAGGGTCGCCGCCGCGCAACTCAGAGACGAGCTGCGTAGCTTTGGCGAGCGTCTGCTGATCCTGTTCCGGCGACGGCACGTGCAGCACGATCTGCTGCACCTTGACGCCGGCCTGTTTTTTGTCGGGCGGCAGTTGATCGTATTCGGCGCGCAGGTCTGCGTCGGGGATGCTCAGCTTCTCGCCGGCCTTCGCTTGATCGATGAAGAGATAACGAATCTTCTTCTGCGGTTCGAGATAACGGAAGTCAGTCTTGTGCTCGTCGTAATACTTTTGCAGTTCGTCGTCCGAGGGCTGGACGCGTGCGGCCAGTTTGTCGGCGACGACGGGCACGTAGGTGATGTCGAACGTAGTGTTCTTGCGCTGGAAATCGTCCTTGACCTCTTGCTCGGAGATGGTCACGCCGGCTGTGACGAAGGCGCGCAGTTTCTCGGCCGCAATTGAGTCGCGGATCGTCTGCTCGTAGTTTTCGACGCTGCCATAGCGCGTCGTCACGATCTCTTTGTAGCGGTCGAGGGCTTCGTTGCCCGGCCTCGCATCGGGAAACTGCTTGCGGATTTCTGCGGCCACCTCTGCATCGGACGCGGCGAGGCCCAGCCGCTTCGCTTCCTGCGCGATAATCTTGTCGCGGATCAGGCCATCGAGGAAGCGCTTGTCGCCGCCTAGTTGCGCCATACTCATCTGCCCGCCAAACATCTGTTGATAAGACTCTTTCAAACGGGTCAGATCACCGACCGTGACCTCGTCGCCGTTGACCTTAGCGAGCACCTCCGTGTTGGTCGGCGTGGCGTTGACTTGATTGCGTAAAGGCGACCAGAAGACGACGAGACTCAAGCCCATCAGCGCGGCGAAAACGATGATCACCGTCTTATGCGTCCGCTCCATGCGGCTAAACACTTTCAGCATGTCTTAAACCTTCTCCAAAGCAAGATCAGTTGTGGCCCATTATTCGTGGTTGGCAGATAGACGACTTAATCGCGCTACTTGCAAGCGGTGGATTGTAGCGGAGCGAGCGGCGCAGTCGCAACTGGCTAGGTGCAAGGTGCAAAGTTTAAGGTTCAAGATCAAACTAACTTTGAACCTTAAACTTTGCACCTTGCACTGACCGACCTCTTCCTTTGCTCGCCTTGCGCGCGGATGCTATACCTAGCTGCCATGAGCGAAGCAATGTGGTTGTGGGTGGGCTTTACGGCGTTCATCCTGATCATGCTGGGGATCGACCTCGGCCTGTTCAACCGTAAAGCGCATGTCGTCAGCTACCGGCAGGCGGTTGCGTGGAGCGTCGTCTGGATCACTCTGGCTCTGCTCTTCTCTGGCGTCGTCTATTGGCGACACAGCGCGCTTGAAGGACACGCGGCCGGACTGAATGCGCTCATCACCTATCTCACCGGCTACATCATCGAACTGTCGCTCTCGGTTGATAATCTCTTTGTCTTCCTACTCATCTTCTCTTACTTCAAAGTGCCGTCGAAGTATCAGCACCGCGTCTTGTACTGGGGCATTCTTGGCGCGCTCGTGATGCGCGGCGTGATGATCGGCGCGGGCGCGTTTCTGATTCAGAAGTTTCACTTCATCATCTACGTCTTCGGCGCGTTTCTGATCTACACGGGCATACAGATGTTCCGGCAGGGCGACGAAGATGTTAATCCTGAACAGAGTCCGATTGTTCGCTTCATCACGCGCTACGTGCCGATCACGCGCCACTACGAAGGGCAGAAATTCTTCACGCGCCAGAACGGGCGGCGCATGGGCACGCTCTTGCTGCTCGTGCTCGTGACCGTCGAAGTCACCGATCTGGTCTTTGCCGTTGACTCGATCCCCGCCATCTTCGCCGTCACGACCAAAGCCTTCATCGTCTATACCTCGAACGTCTTCGCCATCCTGGGCTTGCGCACCTTCTACTTCCTGCTCGCGGGCGTGGTCGAAAAATTCCATTACTTAAAGACCGGCCTCGCCATCGTCCTGACCTTCATCGGCGCGAAGATGCTGGCCGAGATCGTGCACCTAAACATCCCGCCGGCCGGCGCCCTCGTGGTCGTCGCCCTCGTGCTACTCGCTTCGGTCGCCGCCTCGCTCATCTGGCCGCAACCAGTCGCGCAACAGATCGAGGTGCAACTGCCAGAAAATTTCAACTCGCCGTCTGCCGACGGTCAAGGTCAACTCGGCGCGGAAGAACCGACAGCAGAACCGCCAACAGTCGAACGCCGCTAAAGCAGACGTTCAAGATGCTGAAAACCGTCATTTTTCGCCGTAAAAATGACCGGCCAACATGATGCTTGAACCCGCGCCGCGCGCTGTGTTAATTTGAATCTCAGGGCGATGGCGGCCGCGCTGCCCTGCTTCAGTAAGTTTTGCCCCAACCATGCCCGCCTCCGAATCGGAGGCCAATAACAACTCTTCACCAAACAGACGCTCAAACATTTTCTTGCGCCCGTGCGCTGTCGGGTATCCTAATGAACAACCCACGAACTATGGAATTGAAACCCCACCGCTACGACATCGAATGGTGGGTCGTGTCGAAGCGCGCGATCTATATCCTCATCGCCGTCGTGTTGCTCTTGCTTAGCACGGGCGGCGTGGCCGTCTATGGCTGGCTCTACGGCAACCCGTTCAAAAACATCGCGGCGAAACTGGACGCGCCCGCCGGCGCGCGCTTCCTCTCCTTCGACGGCGACGTGCGCGTCGTCCGCGCCAAGACGCGCGAGACCTTGCTTGCCCGCAGCGACACGCAACTCTATCCCGGCGACATCGTGCAGACCCAAGCCGACGGCCGCGCCCGCATCCAACTCGCCGACGGTTCGACCTTACTCGTCCGCCCCAACAGCGTCGTCACCATCCGCGACAACACAAGTATCGAAGGCAGCAATCGCACGAGCGTGCGCGTCGCCGTCGCGCGCGGCTTGGTCAACGTCCACACCGAAGAGCAGGTCGAAGGCTCGAAGAACATCGTCGAGACGGAACTGACGCGCAACAACCTGTCGGGTCAGACCAACGCGAGCTTCGGCGTCCACGAGGACAACACCGAAGACATACGTGTCTCAACCGGTTCGGTTGACACGACCACGCGCGGCGGCGAGCACACGACCTTGCAGAGCGGCGAGTACGTCGCCTTCAACCAGCAAGGCAGCGTCAAGAGCCGCGAGCATCTGCTTGATATGCCAGCGCCCACCCAGCCGCGCGATCTGGAACGGATTCCGGTCGGCGCGAACGGCGCGTCGGGCGTGACGCTGCGCTGGCAGCGGCCCGCCTCGGGCACGCCCGGACACTATCGCGTCGAAGTCGCCACCTCGCCCTTTTTCGTCGCGGCGGGCAAAGTGAGCGAGCGCGATCAACTTGAAGCGACAGAGTTCGGCGTCGGCGATCTCAAACCGGGCGTCTATTTCTGGCGCGTGTGCGCGGTCGCGGCTTCAGGGCAGACGAGCGAGTGGAGCGAGCCGCAGAAGTTTACGGTCGCCGCCGCCGAGCAGATGGGCGAGCGCATCACCATCACGAACGTCACGGTCGAATATCTGGCCGGGCAAATCTACATCGCGCGCGGACGCACGCAAGCCGGCAACACCGTCCGCATCGCCGGCCGGGAAACGCTCGCCGCGCCCGACGGTACGTTCCAACTGCAATTCACCGCGCCGCCCGGCACGCGCGAGGTCGCGGTCGAAGCCGAAGACCCGCACGGCAACAAGGCGCACGCCCGACAGAAGCTTGGTTGAAGACGGTAACAAGAAGCGATTAGCTATTAGCTGTTAGCCATTAGCTAAAAGACAAATAGCTAACTGCTAATCGCTAACAGCTAACAGCTTCTTTCCTGTCACCTGTCACTTGTCACTCGGCACGGATTTTATGCAAGTTGTTCTCATCGCGTCCGAACAAACAGCGCCGCCGGCACTACTCGAAGTGTTGCGCGCGGCCGGCGTGCGCGCATTGGTCGCATCGGGCCCACACACGACCGTTGATGAATTAGACGCAACACAGGTGCATGACAGCGTCGAGGCAGTCGCGCCTCTGTTCGTGCTGTTGGAAGTGATGGAAGGTGTGGACGCGGCCGAGTTACACAGTGCAGTCACGCACGCGGCTGAGGCTTGGCCCGACGCGCTGCTCGTCGCGTGTCGCCGCCCTGCACCGGATCACAATGCGCAGGCGTGTCGGCTCGATGCGGCAGCCTTGCAGCGAATTGGTTTTCACGCGGTCGCAGACGAACCAGCGCAATTGCCCGCACTGCTGCGCGAGCTTGAAGATAGTGGTGCGACGATGAGCGAAGCGTCGCCGCGTGGCAATCAGATCGAATACGTGCCCGCGAGTCTGTTGCTGCCTGAGCGTCTGCGCATCAGTCAACTGCGCGCGGCCTTTGAAGCAATCGCGGCGCTCCACTTCGTCACCGATCCGCGCAGCGCCGCGCAGACCGCGCTCGCCGGTCTTGCGCCGCTCGTCCGCGCAGACCGTTGGGTGCTCTACTTAACGGAAGAAGCGCGCGATCCGCGCACGACAAATTTTGAACCGCTTGCCGTGCGCGGTTTGACCGAAAGCGAACGCGCGCTGACTGAAGACGATTGGCGGCGCGCACTCGCAGGCGGCGATCCTCTGCTCGCCTTGGCCGGACACGAATCGCGCGCTGCTCGCGCGGCCGTCGCGACGAGCGAACCGATCAGAAAAACTGAAGGCGCACGGCGCATCCTCGCTGTGTCGCTTGCGGGCGCGGGGCGCGTGCTCGGCGTCGTCGAAGCTGTGCGCGAAGGCGCGCAGGCACGCACCTTCAACGGGCGTGAAGCGGCGCTCTTGAATGCGCTGGCTGTACCGCTCGCGGCTGCGCTCGCCAACTCCGTCCGCATCGCCGAAGCCGAACGGCTCTCGCTCACAGACGATCTCACTAAACTTCACAACGCGCGCTTCCTGCGTCAATACTTGACGGCCGAGATCAAACGCGCGCGCCGCTACGGCTCATCCGTCACCGCAGTCTTTCTCGATCTGGACGATTTCAAAAATATCAACGACCGGCACGGTCATCTCGTCGGCTCGCACGTCTTGATGGAGATGGCGACTGTAATTTTGACCGGCGTGCGCGACACAGATGTGGTCGCGCGCTACGGCGGCGATGAGTTCGTCATCGTGTTGCCTGAAACTAACATCGAGCAGGCCGCCTTCGTCGCCGAGCGCGTGCGCGAGACCATCGCGCATCACTACTTCACGGGCGGGCGCGGGCTTCGTCTGCGCCTCACCGCGAGCTTCGGCGTCGCCTCCTTCCCGGCGCACGCACAGTCGCCGCAGGAACTGCTCGCCGACGCCGACGCCGCGATGTACGAAGCCAAAGCCGCGCGCAAGAATTGTGTCCGCTTAGCCTGCGAACCGGGACAGAAAGACGAGTAACGATAGAATGCCCATTGGCAGTACAAACCGACTGATGCGGGCTGGTTCCTCCCTCCTATCAACTCGTCCGCGCGCTTCGCAACGAAAATATTTTCAAAAACTGCGCGAAAGTCATCGTGGTTGAGGCTTTTCCGCTTTCAGACTTGAGACTTTTCGTTGTATCTTGTTCTGTTCGCACCGCGTCGCGGGCGTGCGCCGGCCCAGCCTGTTCTCCCCGAACAAGTTTCAGGAGCGGCAAGGATGCACGTGACGTGTGCGAGCAAGGCAGCCGAAATCATTCCAGCACGGACAGAAAATTGCATGGCATTTAAGTCACTGTTTAGTCTTTTCTCCAGCGATCTGGCGATTGATCTGGGCACGGCGAACACGCTCGTCTATGCGAAGGGACGCGGCATCGTCGTCTCTGAACCGTCCATCGTCGCTATCAACAAGGTGACGAACCAACCAGAAGCGGTCGGCAAGGAGGCGAAGGAGATGTTGGGGCGCACGCCCGGCAACATCGTCGCCATCCGCCCGATGAAGGACGGCGTCATCGCCAATTTTGAAGTGACGGAGAAGATGCTCCAACACTTCATCCGCAAAGCGCACAACGGCAAGCAGTGGGTCAGCCCGCGTGTCGTCATCGGCATACCGAGTGAGATCACGCAGGTCGAACGCCGCGCGGTCGAAGACTCTGCGTATCGCGCGAAGGCGTCGGAAGTTTACTTGGTCGAAGAAGCGATGGCGGCGGCCATCGGCGCAGGTCTGCCGATCACAGAGCCGCACGGCAATATGATCGTGGACATCGGCGGCGGCACAACCGACATCGCGGTCATCTCGCTTTCCGGTATCGTCTATTCGCGGGCCGTACGCGTCGCCGGCAACGAGATGGATGAAGCGATCACGCAGTTCATCAAACGCAAATACAACTTGCTCATCGGCGAGCGCACCGCCGAAGCGATCAAGATCGAACTCGGCTCAGCCTTCCCGCTCGACGAACCGCTCTCGATGGACGTGCGCGGGCGCAACTTGATCGAAGGCATCCCGAAGACGATCACGATCACGGACGACGAAGTGCGCGAGGCGCTGGCCGATTCAGTTTCAACCATCGTCAACGCTGTGCGCGTCGCACTTGAGCGCACACCGCCGGAGTTGTCCGCCGACATCGTCGAGCGCGGCATCGTGTTGACGGGCGGCGGTGCGCTCTTGAAGAACCTAGACAAACGCATCTCGATTGAGACGGGCTTGCCCGTGTCGGTCGCTGAAGACCCCCTCTCTTCAGTCGTGCTTGGCGCAGGCAAGATGCTCTCCGACTTCAACCTCCTGAAGCGCGTCAAGTGGGACAACTCCCTGACGAGCACAACCTAACAACAGAGGTTAGAGGTCAGAGGTTAGAGGTCAGTAAAAAAACTGCCTCACTAACCTCTAACCTCTAACCTCTGACCTCTGCTTTTATGGTGATGCTGACGCAGCGCGAGATCAGGCGGCGCGCGCCGTTGTGGCTCACGGGGCTACTCGTACTTAACGCGGCGCTGATGGCCTTCAGCGCACACCAGAGCGGCGACATCACAAAGCCGCGCGTCGTGCAGGTCTGGGTGCAGGCTCTGTTTGCGCCGGCGCAGGGCGCGGTGACCGGGCTGGGCGGCGCGCTCAGTGGTGGTGTGCGTCACATCGCAAGCCTCAATCACGCAGCGACTGAGAACGAGCAGTTGAAACGGCAACTCGCGGACATGCAGACGGAGTTGCGCGATGCGCGTGCGGCGCGCGACGAGAACGAGCGTCTGAAGCAACTGCTCGGATTGAAGGAAGAGAGCCAGTACACGAGCGTGCCGGCGCGCGTGATCGCGCGCGACCCGAACGAGTGGTTTAATACTGTGCTCATCAATCGCGGCAGTTCGTCGGGCGTCGAGTTGAACATGCCGGTCGTGACGCCCGATGGCATCGTGGGCCGCGTCATCGGCGTCAGCCCTTGGACGGCGCAAGTGCTCTTGCTCACAGACGAGCGCGCGGCCGCCGGTTCGGTCGTCGGCCAACTCGGCGCATCGAACGCGCTCGGCGTCGTGCGTGGGCTTGGGCGCAACGGCTTGCTTGAGATGCGCTATGTCTCAGGACTTGAGCCGGTCAAGGTGGGCGACTACGTGTTGACCACAGGGCAGGACGGCATCTATCCGCAGGGCTTGAACGTCGGCGCGGTGGTCGAACTCAGGGAAGGCTCGGCCACACAGCCGCACGAGATCAAGGTCAAGCCGAGCGCGCACCTGAATGCGCTCGAAGAGGTCGCCGTGCTGCTCTATCATCCGCCCGCACGCACCGCGCCGACCGAGACGCTGCCGAATATGAGTAAGGGGAAAAAGCCGTGATAGGTGCCGGGTGACAAGAGAAAAACTTGTCTTATCCTGTCACCTGTCGCTTGTCACCCATCACTGTTTTTATGAAACTGAAGATCGCCGTTTGTGTCGTATTCGCGGTGTTGTTGCAGACGACGCTCCCGCGCTTTTGGGGGCCGCTCGTCTTTGTTGACCTGCCGCTCATCGTCGTCACCTACTTCGCGTTGCGCCGCGACGTGGTGTTGGCGCTCGTGGTCGGCTGCGTGACGGGGCTGGCGACCGATGCCTTTAGCGGCGGCCTGCTCGGCGCAAACGGTTTCACCAAGACGCTCGTCGCTTACTTGATCGCGGCGCTCGTCACGCGCGTGATGCTCGACAATCCGCTCGTGCGCATCCCCGTCATCGCGGGCGCGGCGGCGCTCGACGGCGTGGTCTTCTTTCTTGCGCATCAGATTTTGGGTCAACGCCCGCTGCCGCCCTTCGTCGAGACGGTCGCCTACAAACTGATCGCCACGACCGTCGTCGGCACATTCACCTTCTATCTGCTCGACGTATTCTTCAGCGAACGCGCGCGCATGCGCCGGCAGTTTGCCTTCCGCCGCCGCGCCGCCCGCCGCAGTCTGGTGCGAAGATGAAAAGACAGTGATGAGTGACAAGTGATGAGCGACAAGATAAACTTTGAAAGCTGTCAGCCGTCAGCTTTCAGCTTTCAGCTAGAGACAAAAAGCTGGTTGCTGATAGCTGACCGCTTATCGTTATGAAATTCGAGGACGAATCACAAAATCTGCGCGGGCGCATGCGCACGATTCAGCTCGTGGTGTTGATACTGCTCGCCGTGCTCGGCGTGCGCCTCTATTATCTGCAAATCGCCAACGGCGCTTATTACGCCGAGCGCGCGGAGAATCAGCGCGTCCGGCTGCTGCCCATTCCCGCACAACGCGGCACGATCTTCGACCGCAACGGTCATGTCCTCGTTGATTCGCGCCCGATCTACAACGTCATCCTCTCGCGCGAAGAATTAAAGGGGCAGGACTTCGGCGCACTCGTCGCGCCGCTCGCAAATGGCTTGGGTGTTGACGCAGACATCTTGCGCGAGCGGTTCGATGAGATCAAATCGCAACCGGCGTTCGAGTCCATCCCGGTTAAGCAGAACGCGACCCAGGCCGATATCGCTTGGGTCGAAGCACACAGCGCGGAGTTCCCCGCCCTGCGCATCGAGCAGCAGCCGCAGCGTCGTTATCCTGAGAACGGGCTGCTCGCGCACGTGCTCGGCTACGTCGGCGAGATCAATCCGAAGCAACTTGAGTCGGCTAAGTACAAAGACAAGGGCTTGAAACCCGGCGACATCATCGGGCAAGAGGGCCTCGAAGCCGTCTATGACGACATCCTGCGCGGGCGCGACGGCTACAGCAAAGTGATCGTTGATTCGCGCGGGCGGATTCAGGAAGAGATCGAGCGCGTGCCGCCGCAAGCCGGCCAAGACATCGTGACGACGATTGATCTCGACCTGCAACAGGCGGCCGAAGAACAACTGCGCAACTCGCCGACGGGGCGCGGCGTGATCGTGGCGATGAATCCGAACAACGGCGAAATCCTTGCGATGGCTTCGTACCCGACCTTTGATCCTAACCTCTTCTCGCAACGCATCAACACGAAAGAAGGCCGCGCCGAATATGCCGCGCTGCTGCGCGATCCGAAGAAGCCGCTCTACAACCGCGCGATCCGTGGCCGCTATCCGCCCGGCTCAACTTGGAAAGTGCCGATGTCGGTCGCGGGTCTGCAACAGGGCGCGATCACCGTCGCGCACTCAAACCTCGTCTGCGGCGGCGGCATACAGATCGGCAACAAGTTCACGCGCTGCATGGGCAATCATGGCACGCCCGACTTGCGCACGGCGATCACCAGATCATGCGACGGTTATTTCTACCGGCTCGGCTTGAAGATGGGCATCAAGGGCATCATGGAGATGGTGGACGAGTTCGATCTGAACAAGCGCACAGGCGTCGATCTACCGCATGAGCTTGTTAGTTGGACGCCTTCGCCTGAGTTCAAACGGCGCTTCAATCCACACGACCCCGAATGGAAAGACATTGACACGGTCTATGCCTCGTTCGGTCAGGTCTATGACATCATGACGCCGATCTCGATGCTGCGCGCTGTCTCGGCCATCGGCATCGGCGGGCAGATGTACGTGCCGCATCTCTTGAAAGAGGTCAAGCCCATCGGCGCGGTTGGCGAGCCGAATCAACCCGATTACCGGCCGGCGCGACCGGGCCGCACTTTCGACGAAGTGCGCACCGCCGAACTACCCGACGCGAACCGGCCCAATCCGAAATTGCTCTCAATTCCAGCAGACCAACATCAAGTGGTCGTCGAAGGCATGTGGGGTGTCGTGAATAACGGCGGCACGGCGGCTGTGATCAAGATGGCCGGCTTCGACATAGCGGGCAAGACCGGCACGGCGCAAGTCGTCGGTCTCGGCAAAGACGTGGGCGCAAACAAAGATCACTCTTGGTTCGTCTCCTACGCGCCCGCCTTCAAACCTGAGATCAGCGCCATCGCTTTGATCGAGAACGTCGGCTTCGGCGCGAAGTTTGCCGCGCCCGCCGTGCGCGCCGTCTATGACGTTTACTATCGCAAGACGCGCGGCGGCGACGCCGCACCGCAACAAGTCGCGCAGCAACCGCCCAAAGTCCAAAGTCCAAAGTCCAAAGTGCCCAAGCGCACTTGAGCACCGACACCGAAAGTTAGACATCAAACATTGGACACTGGACTTTAGACGTTGGACTTTGGACATTAGATTTTCATGGTCGCCTTACTTGAGAAACGCCACTTCCGCGATTTCGATTGGCTGCTGACGCTGCTGGCCACAGGCATCGTGCTCTTCGGCACATGGCAGATTCATAACGCGCAGCCGACGGAGAATTTTTGGAAGAAGCAGTTGCTCGGCCTCGCCGTCTCGCTCGCTGCGCTCTTCGCCATTGCGTTCACGGATTACCGCAAGCTGTTGCACATCGCGCCCGCGTTCTACATCGTCGGTCTCATTCTGCTCGTCGTCGTGCTCGTGCCCGGCATCGGCATGAAGATCAACGGACAGCGCTGTTGGATCAGGACGCCGGGCATCGGCCAATTTCAACCGTCGGAGTTCGTCAAGATTCCGACCGTGATGATGCTCGCGTATTATTTCGGGCGCGTGCGCCAACGCGCGCTCGCGTGGAAAGAGATCATCATCGGCTGCGGCATCCTCGCGCTGCCGGTCGGCTTGATCCTGCTTGAGCCTGATCTGGGACAGGCGATCACTTACATGCCGCTGCTCGCGGTCGTGCTCTTTCTCTCTTCGATCCGCATGTGGCTCGTTATCACTGCGCTCGTGCTGGTCATCGTCTCTGCGCCGCTCGCTTACACCGTCGGCGTCAAGACAGGCGTCTTGCACGGCTACAAGTTGGAACGCATCAACGTTATTCTCGATCCTGAGAGCGCAGACAAGCGCGGCTACGGCTATCACACTTGGCAATCAATTCTCACAGTCGGCAAAGGCCAACTCACGGGCACGGGCGGCCGCCAGCCCGAATACTCGCAGAGCGGCTTGAAATTTTTACCTGAACCGCAGAGCGATTTCATCTTCGCGGTGACGGCCGAGACGACCGGCTTCATCGGCTGCGTCCTGCTACTCATCGCTTACGCCGTGCTGCTCTCGCGCCTGATACTCGGTGCGCGCCGCTCGCCCGACAGGGCCGGCATGCTCGTCATTATGGCGACCGTCGGCGGCCTAGCCTTTCAAATCTTCATCAATGTCGGCATGGCGCTCGGCATCCTGCCGGTCATCGGCGTGCCGTTGCCATTGATGAGTGCGGGCCTCTCGGCCGTGCTCGCCACCTTCATCGCCATCGGCTTTGCGGTCAGCGTGCAACTGCGGCGATTTGTTAATTGATATTTGTCGGTTATACTGGCCGCGCCTCGTGCTGCTTGTCGCATGTTGATGCAAGCCACGCGACGCGACCGGCGCGCCCTGAGAAGCGTTCGGGCCTGTTCGCGCGCGGCAGACGAGACAAAGTTTTTCGCGCGGCGCTTGCGAGATTCGGGCGCAAGGCGCAAGGTGAGATGTTTGAGGCCGCGGGCGTGCAAACAGCAGGCGCTGCTAGGATGCGCCGTTGATCGCCTGTGAGGGTCGCGTGCGAGCGGCACGACGTGGCGCGGCGCACGTGGGCGTAGAGAGTTTTTTGGGCCCTATCGTGTGCCAGCGCCGCCAAAGCGTGCTGCTAAGTTTGCACGCGCTCAGTCGGAAGCGGCTCGACAGAGTTTCATGTGAACAGTTTTCATGCCCCGCGCAGCGCCAGGCTTCGGCCTACAGTGCTGCCGGGCGCGCAGGCCGGCGGCGCATGTTTGCGCCTTGCGGCTCACATGCCTCAGAGTGGTTGCGGCGATCCGAACGATCCAGCCAGCCCTGCTCTCGGTCGCGTCCTAAAACTCAGCCAACTCGCCAAACAAGCGAGCGCACGCAAACGGCGGCGCTCTGTAAAAATGCGCAAGCACGTTCTTCATCTGCCACACTAGCGCGGATTGAAGGTCGGGCGGATGCATAAACAACTTCATTGATCGAGCGGGTCGCGCCCGGCCGTTACAGCGGCCGATGCACGCGCGCCCCAACGGGAGACAAGGTTAAAGAACCTATGCCGAAAGAGTTAATCGTCAGCGTCAACGGACGCGAAAAGAAGATCGCCATCATCGAGAATGGCAAAGTCACTGAGTTTTACATCGAGCGCGGCGAAGGCAATCAGGGCATCGTCGGCAACATCTACAAAGGGCGCGTCATGCGTGTGCTGCCCGGCATGCAGTCCGCCTTCGTGGACATCGGCCTTGAGCGCGACGCCTTCCTCTACGTCTCGGACTTCTTCGACGAAGAAGAAGAGTTCGAGCGCATCGTCGTGGACAAGTCGAAGACCGAAAGCGCAGAGGCGGCGCGCGCCCACGCCGCCGAACGGATCGAACGCGCACGCATCGAACGCGAGCGCCAGATCGAGACAGCGCAAGAGCGCGTCGAACCGAGCAGCGACACGGAAGCGGAAGCAACTGAAGCGGCAACCATTGATGAAGAGGAGACGCTCGCCGCACCTGAGTTGGTTGCAGCGCCACAGCCGGTCGCAAGCGCAGAAGAGGCTGAGACCGGCGGCCGGCGCGGCCGGCGCAGACGCGGCAGAGGCGGGCGTGATACGCAAGCAGAACTGGAAGAGACTGCACCGCGCGCGACAGCGGCCGGCAGCGAGTCTGCGTCAATCGGCATTGAAGCTGACAGGCAGCCGCGCGTCGGTGCGGGCGTCGCGGCGGACACGCCGTTCGTGGTCGGCGGTGGCGAGTTCGAGCGCATCGTTGATGAGGATGAGGCTGCGTTCGGCGAGGGCGAGATGTTCAAGGACGCGCGCTTGCAGGAACGCATCACGGATCAGATTCGCGGCGGCGAGTTCGATTTCGACGAAGCCGCGCAGGACATCACCGTCGGCACATTGCTCGCGGCCAACAACCTGTCGGGCGGCGCAAGCTTCGAGCGCGTTGCCGATGAAGAGTCTGACGACGCTACGCCACGCGAGGTTAAGAAGGTGCAACCGGCTGTCGCGGCTTCAATCGTCTCTCTAACCGACAGCGTGCTCGACGAAGCGCCGACGGCGACGGGTGCGCCGCAAGCGTTTGAGCGCGTGAGCGACGACGAGAAAGCGGTCGAAGCTCTGCCCGCGACCAAAGGCAAGGCGACGCGCACACGCGGCGGCGTGAAGGGCAAGAAGAGTGCCGCGACCGAAGCTGACGCGACAGAAGAGGCCGCGCCGAAACGCAAGCGCGCGAGCGCGACTAAGGGCGCGAGCAAGAAAGCAAGCAAGAAGTCTGCATCGAAGGGCACGGCTGGCAAAGGACGCGCAACGAAGCGCGGCAAGGCCGCGACCGAAGAGACGAATGCGACGAGCGCGACCGAAGGCGGCGCAAGCGCCGACGAATCGTTCGCCGACGCAGATGCGAGCGTGAAGGTCTCGCCCACGCGCGGCGAGTTTGCGCGGCGCGGCGGCCGGCGACGCAATCGCCGGCCCAAGCCGGGCGAGAACGGCGCGGAGGAGCACGGCAACGGGCATGCGGAAGCGGTCGAGGAAACGGTTGCGCCACCTGAACCGGCGCACGTCGAGGAAGCGCCGCCGCCTGCGCGCAGCAGTCGCAGTAGTCGCACTGACAGCAGACGCGGCGCGGGCGGGCGCGGTCATGTTAGCCGCAGTGAAAGTTCTCACGCTGACGGCGGTCGTGGTCGTGTCGGTCGCAGTGAAGGTCGCAATGAAGGTCGCAATGTCGTGCGCAGCGACAGCAGACGAAGCGAGAGCGGACGCAGCGACGCAGGGCGCGGACGCGGCCGTGATCGCGGCACGCCGATGATCACAGACCTCTTGCGCGAGGGGCAGGAGATACTCGTGCAGATCGCCAAAGAGCCGATTGCGGCCAAAGGTGCGCGCATCACTTCGCACATCGCTCTGCCCGGTCGCTTCCTTGTTTACATGCCGACCATCGAACACGTCGGCGTCTCGCGCAAGATCGAGTCCGACAGCGAGCGTCAACGTCTGCGCAAGCTCATCAAAGACATACGCGAGACTGAGGAGGTACCGTCGGGCGGCTTCATCGTCCGCACCGCAGGCGTCGGCATCAGCGAACAAGACTTGCGCGACGATGCACGCTA
>QHXQ01000011.1 GCA_003223935.1 Acidobacteriota bacterium
CATTCGGCGTCGAGGTCATCTCTTTAGGTCGAGAGCGCGCGGATGGCCCGGGACTGCTTTTACGTGTGCCGGATGAAAACGTGACTTCGCAAGCTGGTCGCCAGCGATACTTCTACTCGTTTCGACTCGAAAACATCACCGTGCCCGAAGCCTTCGCGAATGCTTCAGCCGTCGAAGCTGCCGGGTGGCAGATTGACTATGTGGATGCCCAGCTTCCCGTAGGAGCAAACGCTGAGCAACTCGCCGCATGGGCGCATCAGTTGCCGTCTCAAAGTCGTTAACCTGTCTGCTACCGAAAACGAGCAATGAGCTTCAGCAACCGCATTCTGATTTATGACGCCGAGCGGGGCCTGCCGCGCCGCGCCGACGAGCCTTACCTACCGGCCTATTATGCGTTCATCCATTGTATGCAGGACGCCGGGCAGATCATCATCACGCTCGGCTTAGGCTTACTTTCAGCTCTTTTTCTGTGGCTCGCTTCCCGTTATTTCAACGTGGGCTTCTACGCGCAGATCATCTACTTCGCGCTGATGTTCATGGCGCTCCTGATCGCCTGCGCCGAATGTGTGCGAATTCTGTTCCCTTATCACCAGTTTAACCGACTTCTAACTCACGGTACGGCAGGGTGGGCGTCGCCACTATATCTTCAGGGAGCGAACTTCGCGCGACCCATCAGTGAATCGCTTGCGCGCGGCGAGTTGGAGCTTGGAAGGCTTCCGCGCCCACTTCGGCGTCCCTTTCGCTTCGTCCTCACGCTGGAGAGCGCTCTCGGCTCGTTCGTCTTCTTTGGCCCGCCGCGTTCAGGTAAGTCAGTGCTGTTGATGAACTACCTGCGTTGCCTCGCGCGATCCGATTGGTCAACTGTTATTATTGACCCTAAAGGCGAACTCTTCGAGTATTGCGCGCATTACTTCCGTCGCGTCTATCGCCTCGACTTTCAGAACCCGGAATGCTCCGACCGTTGGAACTTCATCCGCCACTGCGACGGTAACAAAGAGTACGCGCACATGATGGCGACCATCATGCTCGGACTAGAAGGTACGAAGTACACGGGGACTGACCCGTTCTGGTCTGAGGCAGAAGTGGCGCTCCTTACAGCCATACTGCTTTACATTCCGACGATTGTTGACCACCCGACGCCGCCGATGATCCATGAGTTCATCGCGCTCCGCTCTTACGAACAGTTATGCGAAGAACTCGCCGCCTGCGATATCTATGACGTGCAGGTGCAGTGGGGAACGTTTACTAAAGCGCCGGACCAGACGCGCGGGAGCGTCTTCACGGGACTCGCGGCGAAGATCAACCCGTTCACGATTGACGCGGCGAAGGCTGTGACCTCGACCATCCGCAGGAGCGAGTGGGAGCGAGGCGCTCGCTACGTTGATTTTGAAACTTTGCGCGAGCCGGGAACCGCGATTTTCGTCGTCATCCCTGAGGGCGCAGCCTCGCGCTACAAGATTCCGCTCGGGACTTTCATCGGCCAGGCGGTCGAGCACTTGCGCGCCGGCGAAGTGACGGACGACACGACCCCGGTGATGTTCGTCGTTGACGAAGCGGCGCACGTGCCCGTAGTCAACTTGAAAGAGCTGCCGGGCGTGGGGCGAGGGCGGCGCTTCGGCGTGATGCTCTTCTACCAGAACCTGAGCCAGGGCTTCGACATGTACGGCGAGCATGGCTTCAACGCGATCCTCGGCTCGATCAATACCAAGACCTTCCTGCCGGGCTGCGACTCGGTGACGGCGCGGTACGCCTCCGAGCTTGTAGGACAGACGACCGTCTGGGGGCGCGGCTTCGACGACTCGCCCGGAACCCAGTACGACCGCTCGCGCACGACCGAGACGAGCCGCGCGCTGATGGACCCGGCTGAGATTAGGCAGCTACCTGTACACCTTCAGGCGATCACCATTGTCGAGACGATGCCGCCGGTGAAGTGGACTTATCCGAGATCAGCCAAGACAGGGCCGCGTGTGATACCACGCAGGTACGGAATGCCGCGCATAGTTAACTTCACCGAAGCCGAGGGTATGACGAGTGAACGGCGTCTGCGGGAAGCGGCAGCGGCAAGACTGGCGCTTGTATCCGGCGACGAGGCTGCGCGAGGCGTTGAAGCGCAAGGGAGCGTAGTTTCAGCAGAGGCCACATCAAAAAAAGCTAACGTGAAGGTCAGGGTGCGAAAGAAGACTGCGGCCTATGAGGAACACGTTAAAGAGCAGACGGATGAATCGCTGACAAAACCTAAGCCCATGACGGAAGAGGTCATTAAAGAGAAGACGCACGAATCAATCGGCCATCTGCTTTCGCTTTTCGACAGTCCGGCTGCAACTCCTCCGGCGTCCGATTCAGCATCATCACTAGAAAAAATTCTCAACCCGTAATTTAAAACGGGCAGAGTGTTGAGCTACCGACATGACGAATGAACAATCAATCAAACGACCGTTGTCTCTAAAGGGGAGGATGCACTTCACCCTTATCATCGCCGGGCTGTCGCTCGCGTTGTTCATCGTAGCTGTCATCTACTCTGCTTGGGCGCGTAACCGTGATCGCGAAACGCAGTTGCCAATTCCGGCTGTGGAGACGGTCGCGCTCGCGCTCAGGACTTTCCATCAACAGACGGGAAGGTTTCCGAGCGACTTTCGTGAGTTGGACGAGCGGGTTTGGAAAGGTGCGCGGCGCAAGCAAATCTCACCGGATGGTATGACGCTCATCGCCCCGGCATCTCATTATTTATACACTTTGCACACGATAAATCCGACCGACCCAGCCAGAGCTACCGAACCTGCGAAAGCTGGCATCTGGGCCGTGCCCAAAGATCGAAGGCTGGATGGGACCTGCGTTAACGCGAGATAA
This sequence comes from Acidobacteriota bacterium, assembly GCA_003223935.1. GTDB lineage: Bacteria > Acidobacteriota > Blastocatellia > Pyrinomonadales > Pyrinomonadaceae > QHXQ01. The sequence continues at coordinate 2,848 of QHXQ01000011.1, forward strand.
CATCGGCGCAGTGCGGGCAATTCCCTCAGAGCAGCAGTTGGCTTTGCTTACGATGACGAGACAGCCGCCGGGCGGAATAAGTTTGACCGCGCCGAAGTCGAGCAGTGTCTTTTCATTCCTCCCGTTTTAGGAAAGATCAGAGTTAACATACCAGATGCGCGACTCTTTCTTCACTCAGCTCACAACTAAAAAGATCAATTACAGGTCATGCCGAGAAGTCCGGACATTGATGATTGAAAATCGCAGTATCGCTGACCTGCCCGGTTTCTGTGTTAGATCCGTGGTATAATAGTCGCTTAGTAGATGTTTGACAGTAAGTTGAGCCGTGGGGCAACCCAGGTCGTGGGACTGGCAAAACTATCAACTTCAATGTCGGCGGCCGTTGATGCGAGTTTGGAAATCAACCATTTGATTAAGTCTTCAATCGTGAAGCAGGGAGATAAGCTGATAAAAAAACAAACAACAACTAAAACTGACCACCTAACAGTTAGAGCAAAGGGTACCTTGGTAATTACTGGAGTGCTCGTATTAACGCTCCTGGCTGCGGGATTGATGAGTAATGCCACCCAGGGCTGAACTTACTGCATATATCGAATAAAGCCTCGGCTAGCGCCCAGGCTTTTTGTATTTGAGAAAGCCTCCGAACCACAGAATGGGTCAAAGGCTGGAATGGAGGACCGCCTATAAGGTTCGCAACCATAACCAATGGTGGCTCCTCTACTAAGTTAATCTTCATAAGGAAGCAAGGCGAATAGTTTTGATGTCTAAGCGAAAGCGGGCGAGAAAAAACAACCGACTAAGCACGACGCCGATAGCCGTCACCGAGTTCTCGAGTGTGCCGTCGAATGGTGCAGAATCGAAGTCGAGCCCAAACTACGTTACCTTCGAAGAGGCTCAAAAAGACGAAGGCAAATTCAAAATCTGGCGGCAGCAAACGATTGATTGGCTTAAAGAGGAGTCAGCTAAGTTGGAGGCCATACTTCTTCAATACAATCCGTTCGATTTGATCGGCAATCTTACGCTAACTCAACTATTCGTCAATCCAGAGAAACATAATGTGGCGAGCCACAGCGGCCTTCCAGCAATCGTTGAATATGCCTCATTGCTCTACCTTAAACACCCGTTTAGTGAGCGGCTGCCGCTTCCCATCGGGCAGGTTCCCCTTGAGGAGATCGACCAAGTAAGCCGAACCATCCAGCTTGCTACTGGATTGTATTACGGGTCTGACGAAATGAGGACGATTCAGGGACAACAACCTGAAGCAATCGATTCGTTGCGTTTCCGCACGATGACACATGAAATGACTGTCCGCTCACCAGGGTACGAACATCACCAACGAGAAACCTTAGCTGGATTGTTCGAAGGATTTACGGATTGGATGTTAGCCAATTTGGGCTTCAGCGTTCCGGACGTATTTGCGGTCGAAGATGCTATTCAATCAATAACAAGTCGTAAGATCTTAAGGCGGTTTGATGAAGGGAAGGAGGCGATAGAAAAGTTAAAGAAAGATGTCCGGCTGGCCCGACGAGGCAAATTACCTACATCTGATTTAAGCGACATGATCACTCACCTGAGTGGGCTTCCCCCCTCAACAGCGAGCGCTCAAATCAAGGCGGCAATCACTGGTTGGATCTTTAGCTTTATTGGGACAGCTTGCCTTGTCTTTGATGCTGAAGAACTTGCCAAGGAAGCAAAACTACCAATCGAGCGAGTCGTTGCCTTAATGGCGTTCTTCTCCCTTGAGTTTGGTTCGGTGCCATCTGACTTTTTCCTTATGTCACCGACACACCCACTAAGGGATCGACCGTTCATAAATAATGCTGGTGCCTTCTTATATCCTGTTCCCGGCAGCATGGTTTGGGCTCTTCAGAGAAGAATTGAAACCGAGATGAATCCTGATATCGCGAAAGGTGCTGGCGATTCCAAGGTTTGGAAGAAGTATGAAAGGCATCGCGCGCGCTACCTAGAGAGGGAGTCTTTGGACCTGCTTAAAGCCATACTGAAAACAGACGAAGTATATCCGAATCTGAGTTATTCATTCATCGCAGATGGGGAACAGAAAGAAGGAGAACTTGATGGACTCATTGCTTTCGATCGAACCCTCCTTCTTGTTGAGGCAAAAGCGGGTGCTCTCACAGCATCTGCTCGACGAGGCGGGCGTGAGCGAATCAAGAGCAATATTAAGAGTCTTCTCGGCAAAGCACATCAACAAGCATTGCGCGCACGCAGTTACATTGAAAACACGGAGGTACCAAAATTCTTCATGGAGGATGGTTCGGAGATTCCGTTCATCAAGGAGAGATTCGCACGAGTGTTTCTGGTGTCGACAACTCTGGACCCAATGGATGTTTTCAACGCGGCTCTTCATGAAGTTGTTAGCGCTGGTCTGATTGAAGAGAAGCATTTGCCTTGGGCGGTTTCTATGGACAATCTTCGTGTGATTGCCGAGATGAATGAGTTTCCGACTCAATTCATTCACTATTTGACCCGCCGATTGCACATCAACGACTTCAAGAAATTCTATGCCGGAGACGAACTTGACTGGTTTGGACTGTATCTTTCAAAAGGTCTCAGTTTTGACAAGGACGAACGTTTTGCTGAAGCTACTCACGTGATGTTTGATGGGTCTTTTTCAGCCGGCTTCGACGATTATTATTTTTATGCTCAGGGCCAACGCGTGAAGCCTGCGGCAAAACCACAACAGCCGATGCCAAAGCTCTTGCGTCGGATCATTCTCGAACTGGATGCCCATACAGAAGCAGATGGACACTCAGAAGCTATTCTCCGATTGCTAGATTGGGACGATGAGTCACGCGAGAAATTCGTTGCGGGGCTTGGCGAACTCAGAAGACGAACTCGCAAGGATAAGAAGATTCACGATTTCACGATGGCGTCATCGGAGGACAAAGCAGGTGTGACATGCTTTGTGACTACACTATCCAATGCGCAAGAGGCGCAAAGGAAACTTCGAAGCTATTGTTTGATGAAAAAGTATCAAGTCCGCGCGGACAGTTGGGTTGGATTTCTGACGTTAGTAGATCAGCAACCTATAATCCAAGGATTCGTAGTTTTTGCGGATCCTTGGACTCATGATGAAGAACTTGAGAGATTGGTGGCGGATTTACCAACATCACGAAAGGCTACAGGTTCTGCTGGATAGGAGTTAGAAATCGGAGATATTAACGACAATTGGCTTGGCAGCATCTAGCAATGAAACTGGAACAGCATCTATCACAGATTAACGAAAACATCTTTTTCAAGGAGTTCTCGTTTTCTAGAAACAAGTTCTCACCAGCACAGGAAACTGAATTAGAGTTTGCGGATCATGTAGTCTGGTTAGATGAATTGTTGATGACGTTTCAGCTCAAGGAGCGGGAGCTATCCGGGACCCACACACAAGAGACCGAAATAAAATGGTTTGAGAAGAAAGTGTTAGGCCTCGCAACGAGGCAGATACGAGACACACTACGCTACCTTAATACTTATGATGAAATCGACATCACCAACGAAAGAGGCCACGTTTTTAATGTCGTGGCTGGAAACACGAATCAACCGATTCATGTTGTCTCTTATTCACCGCATGATCTATTGCCGGCTGCGCACCGCCGAAAGAAATTTCATTTTAGCGATACCGCTGGGTTCATCCACCTAATTCCCGTCTATGACTGGGTGGGAATTTGCCAAGCATTGATAACTCCGGCAGAGATCGCTGAATACCTTGCCTTCCGGCAGAGCGTCAGCGTGAAGCACGAAAGCAGGGTAAACGGGCTAGCCGAGCAAGCGCTGTTGGGGCAATTCCTATATGGGACGTTGGACGCAGAGCCGGACACCAGTTTTACCAGGTATTTGCGCCTCTTTGTGCTGGCGCATGACGAGTTCGACATGTCTCATATTTTGAAGATGTTTGCGGATCGGATTGTAAAGATAATCCAAATCTCTCCGACGCGCGCCGTTGCAGAAGAACATCAGTACTATCAGGTTCTTAAAGAACTGGCGAAGCTAAACCGAAATGAAATGAAGGCCGTGAAATTCCGTTATGATCTTTGCATTGAAAAATGCAAGGACGGCGAGTCTGAGCTTCCTTATCGAATCACCTCGCCCCGAACAGGCTGCGGATTCGTTTTTATAGTCGTGACCAAGGATCACGTTCCAACCACTGTAAATGCGCTGAAAAACTTTACTTATGCACACAAATATGATCAAAAGCTCGATAAGTGTATTGGTATTTCATTTGCTCGCGATGGTGAATACTACGATGTGGGATGGTGTTACCTCGAGGAGCCGTGGATCCATGACGGTGAGATGGAGCAGAAGTTAAGGGAGCACTTTCCCTTTAGGCCGGTCAAAGAGGAAGTAATACCTCGATACAGATTTGCGAACAGCGCGGAATAGCGAGCATCAATATTTGTAGCAACGGGCGACGGGGATAGCGCCTAAGCGATACCGAAACATCTTTGCGAGCAAAACACAATCGTTAGTTTGAGATCGGGGGACAGGTTGGTGCACAGAGGCGGCTAAAGATGCCCTTAGATACGATTGAGCACTCAGCGTGTGAGGATGTAACGACGCGCTTGCCCTTCACGGTGATCCGCGTTCAGTTCGTGCGCCGGTTTGTGTTGCTGCTGGTGATGGTCGAAATTGGCTAAGTTAGATGTTCCAGCAAGCGCCCGCTCATGCAGTTGTCCAATTGTTCGGCTGACCTTCTGTTCAACGAACTCATCATCCGGAGGCCGGATATGCATGTGTGTGGTTTGCCTGTGTGATATTCGATCACCGCGGTCATTCGACATCCGGGCAGGAGATACTGCCGAATCGTCAATTACCCGGTCGGGCAATAGCGCACCGTGTCGCGCTATGTCACCGAGTTGATGTTCGCGTGTGCGCCGTTGCTCACGCTCGCTGCTCACTGAGCGGATAGCAACGGGCAGTTCCTCGACGAGCCTTCCAGTAATTTGATTCACGTGGTCGTCATTCAGGTTGAAAGCGGCCAGGTTGTATCCGTGTTCCTGCAATGTCTCATTGATCAGGTGACTGACTGAATCTGTGTGATGCGCACCTTCTCGTTCGAGTGATTCTACTCCGTGCGCTCGCACCACGCCGGTCAGGTATGCGGTGACTCTTGCCTCCATCTGCCCGCGCATCCGGCTGAAAGCCTCTCTCTGCTCAAGGGCGCGCTTCGTTGAATCAATAACTTTGAAAAGGTAATCGCGCTCAGCGGGCCGAAGTCGCTTGCCCAGTTCGTAAAGATTTTCGGGCGAGAAGCGGTTTCTGTGCGGATCGGGAGGATTCAGGTAATCGCCCAAAAACGCCCGGATGTTGCGCGAGTGGCGCAACGTCGAATCATGACACGTTCGGTCGAACTCCCTGAGTAGCGTGGTAAGCTCCAGTGACGGCTCATGCGTTCCGCGTTCAAGGTCCCGGATATGCTGTTGCCGGTCACTCCCCGTTTCGGCGCGACTCAGGCGAAGCTCGCGCATCTCTGCGGTGTAATGCTCCGGCGCTGGCGACAGAAAGAGCTTCCGCATCTCGCTCGTTGTGAGCGGACGGCGCGCCTGTTCGCCGCGTCGCGCGGCATCGCGCACGTCCTCAGCGAACTGTTCGGGGCGGGTGGCACGCGCGTAGTTCTCACGCCGGATGTCGTTGATCGTTTCTCTCAGCCCCTCCAGCGTTTGCGCTCTGTCGAGCCTTGTGCCGTACTCGCGGAACAGTCGCTTCTCGTTCCTGAGCCGCGTCACCTCATCCTGCGTCCGGAAACGGACGTAGTCACGCGCAAAGTCATAGACGGCAGTGCGCTCTTCCTGCTCGCCCGTGATCTCGCGCCCGTGCGGTGAATCGTAAACGCGCGTGGTGAGGCTCAGTTGTCGCGTGTGCTTGACGAGAGTGTTGTATTCATTGACGTTCTCTACAGGCAAGAGCAAAGAGACGATTGCTCCCAAGCCGAGGAGCACAGGCGCGGAGGGCTTCTGATGTGTGCGGGTTGTTTCAATTTTGATCTGCGCTCGTTCGTGCGCCAAGCTAAGTAGTACGCCACGGACGCGCTCAAGGCGTGGCTCTACTGCATCGCACGCTTCGCTCGCACTTGTAATTTCCCGCCCTACGATGCGACGAAAGTAGTTCTGATGTTTTTCTAACTCTGCAAAGTTTGCGTCTCTCTCCCGCTGTAGGTCAGGGCTGGTCAGCTTCTCGACGAGTGTTGTTCGTGCGCGCTGGCGGTCTTGTTCGTGCTCTTGTTGCAGTAGCGCGTAAGTCGAAAGAACAGGGGATTCACCTGACAGCTCCGGATAACTCGAAATGTTTCTCCTGTTGTCGTCATCTTGCGGATCGTAATAACGAGCATTGTTGCCGCGAATCAACGCTTCACGTTCGGTTAGAGAATTCTCCCGCGCTAGCGCGCGCGCCTCAAGGAGCAACTCCTGAAACTCTGCACCCGCCCGCACAGAAGATTCGTGGTCATGCACTTCAACGGCTAAGCGATCACGCTCGGCTTCCGCAACTTCAAAGGCTTTAAGCCGCGACCGTTCGGCACGATAACCTCCGGCCAGGCGCGCCCCTACTGCGTCAATCGCTTCGGCGCGTTCGCGCTCGGTAGGCTGTAGCCGCGAGATCTCTTCAGCAATCTGTGTCAGTTGTTCATCGAATACGTGCGCCGTTCGCGGGGCTTCACGTGCTAAGCTCTTTTCTCTCGTGGACGCTTCGGTCGCAACTCTTTCAGATTCCGCCGTGAGGGTTTGTAAGACGTAGAGGGCACGCAACTCTTCGGCGCGGGTGAGCGGGTGTTCAAGGTTAGCTTCAGGGTCGCGCCGCGAGAGAGTGCTTGCCACTTCCTCGTCGCGGGCACGGGCTTCGTCTGAGCGTTGTTCTTTGTAGAGCCAGGCCGTAATGTCGCGCGGGCGCGCGCCGCCTTCGAGCCGACGGTCAATACTTGGGATGATCTCGTAGCGTAGCCGGCGCTCGTCTTCTTCCGCCAGTCCCGCAGGCAAGGGCGGCGGCATCCGGTCGAGACGTACCCGCTCATATTCAACGCTAGAAACTCTTCCGCCAAACGCTTCACGCTCATCCTCCGCACGTTCGCGCGCCAGTTCATCAAACTCATCTTGTTCCGGTTCGAGTCCGGGGATGCCCTCGATCCGGTAGGTCAGCCGTGCGTGCGCTTCATGCTCGGCGTCGCGCTGTCTGGATTCGGTGCCCTGCTCCCACTCGCCGAACTCGATGAACTCCGTGCGGTCGCGCTTCCACTCTTCGGCGCGCATAGCTTCCGCAAGTACGCGCATCCGTTCTAGGACCGGCTCGAGTTGCGCGGCCTGCCCTTCTCGCGAGCGCAACTTGCCCGTCGAGGCGTCGAATGAAATCTCATTGTAGAAGGTTTGAAAGACTACAAGGCGAGTGTCACCGTCCGCTGTGCGCCCGGCTATGGCGCGGCCAAGTTCGACGAACTCTGCCGCGACTTCTTTAGCACGATCAGGGCCTACGAGCGGCGTGAACTCGCGCACGGCGTGCGCGCGGCTGCCGGCGCGAATTTGGTCGGCGCTGGTTGACTTACCCACGCTTTCGCGCGGGATGATGAGCACGTCGCCGTACAGGGTCGCGCCGCGCTCGTAGGCGTCGCGCGCTTCCTGCGAGACGCCGTTAAGGAAGCTTGCGTGCTCAGCGCGCGTGCGCCCATCAGGAGGCTCATAGAGAGCACGCAGGTCGTCCAATTCGGAGCGGTGACTCTCGACATCTACGTGCGCGCGGTGCGCCTCAAAGGTCGAATGGCGACGGAGGTTCTCCGCGCGCATCTCTTCGAGCGTCCGGCTGACAGCCTCGCGTCTCTCCTCGGCTGTTCCTTCGCGGACTGTCAGGTGGCTGAGGATTCTTTCGTAGTAGCTTTTGTAAACGGCGGCTCGCTCATTGGGGCTGGCGGCGCGCCCGGCGATGCCGCTCCCCAGCTTGAAGAACTCGGTGGCGAAGGCGGTCAGTTCGTGCTCGTCGTCGAGCAGGGCGGCGAGCATTTGGCGGGCGTCCGATGCAGTGCGAATCAGCGTCTCCGGTGCCGGAGATTCGCGGCCTAGTGCGGGCGGGCTGGGTGTGCTCTTTTTGGTTTCCATCCGGCGGTCTGCTCACAGTTTAGGTAGAGCAACCGCCGTGCATCGCCGGTCGTGCTCAGGAAACCTTCTGACCGCACCAGTATGATCCGTCGGCAGCCATGGCCGTCCGTGAGAGGTTCGTATGCGAGCCTGCCGGGTTCACATACGAACCCGCTAGGTTCAAATATGAGCCTGCTTTGTAGTCGGGAATCCTTTACCGGACATGCGTTGGCGGCTCTGCGGCATGAACTTTTGGCTCTCGTGAGGCGTGCAGGTGATCGTCGCCTGCCTGCGGATAATCGCGGCCACTCCGGTCGTGCTCCATGCCCGGGATGAGTTCGCTGCGGTCTAGAAGCTGCTGCAGAGAGCGGCGCTCTTCGCGGTTTTCGCTCTGCGCTCGATGTAGGTCAATCCGGCTTAAATCTTTCGGGTTGAAGGCGGGCTGCGGCACTCCGCGGCCCATCTCTTCGAGTTCTTCCCGGTACTCGCTGGCGATCTGCCGGGCGGCTGCAAGGTACTTAGCCGCAGCTTCATAAGCCGCCTGCGTTTCTGCAGCGTGGATTGCCGCCGAACGGGTGATCGCGCGTGCGCGCTCGCGCTTCTCAGGGCTACCTTCGACGATGTGGATGATGGCGTCGGCCCGAGACAGAACTTCGGTCTGGCGAACGCTTCCCGTGATAAGTGAGCCGTCTTGGAGGCGAGCGGCGACGGGCGTGTAGCGCCCCCACCGGGCTTGCTCGGCGCGAGATTTCTGCGCCCTACGGAAGTCCAATTCGGCGACGAAGGCGCGAGCCTCGGCCTCGGCAGCCAGCTTATGCAGAGGTGGCCTTTTTTCGGCTGGGAGCCGCATAAGCTTCTCCAGGCGCGCATCATTAACTTCCATCAACAGGTGTGGGTCGCGCGTCGTATAAGCATGAGATTCCATGCGGTCGAGTTCGGCGCGCGTGTAGATTGGAGACGGGTTTAGCGACCCACGCCCATCCTGAATCCGGGCCTCACCGTCGCGGATTTCCGTTAACGCCTGAACGGTTGCGGCGGCTCGCTCGCGCTCCTCAAGGAGTTCCTGCTGCCGCGCGCGGATGCTTTCTTCCACCTCCCGGCGAATCTCTTGAAGGCGCGTCGTCTCCTCCTGCGACTGACGCTTCCACGACGGCACCCATGCACTGATCCCGACGTGAATGAAGCTGGTTTGAACGCGCTCTTTCTCCAGCCGTGCGTCCAATCCAGCCAGGCTCCAGCGCGTGCCTTTTATATCCCAACGGGTGAGGTGGAAGCCCTGCTCGAACTGCCGTTCCCGCTCACGACGCGCAGCCAAATCAGTCCCAGCTTCGCGCAGTTGGGCGGCGAGACGCCCACGTTCGTGCTGGGTGCGAGTCGGCGTTCCGCGCTCGGCGGCCAGACCCAAACGAATCTTCTCAAGTGTGCGAATGCGCGCCACGTCGCGTGCTTCTACCGCAGCGTCTTGCAGCTTCCCCACCTGCTCCGGCGAGAGCATGGGGAGGGGAAGCGGCTCGCCTTTTTCCCTGTAGCGTGCGCGCAAATTCTCGACGTGCGGCGCGAGCATTTTGTAGTTCTCGCGGGCCTGATTGAGCCTCGCTTCTAGTCGCGCTAGATGCTCCTGAACCTTCTCTTCGTGCTCGGCGAGCGCCTGACTGTGGCGAGCCAAGTTGTCGTCCAAAGCTTGCTGGCGCGCATGTGCGCGCGCCTCCGGGGATGAGAAGTTTACGTTCGCAACAAGGCGGTTCGCTTCCGCGTATGCGCGGCGGCGGATGTCGTGGGCCGAGACGCGACGGACTCGCTCATGGGTCGGATCGAAGAGGCGAAAACGCCGCTTGTCGCCGTGAGTCTTGAGGGCAAGGGTTTCGCGTTCGAGCTGCTCGACCGTGTGGCGCGCCCACATTGATTCGCCAAGCAGAATGCGGTCGCTCCGGCGGTCCGGGCGCTCTCTGGATGTCTCCGTTTGACGCCCGTTTCGGCCCGGCAAAGTGCGCTCATGGACGCGGTCGCGGAGTCTCGCGTCCACGTCCGCGGCGAACGAATTGATGATCACGCCGTAGTCGAATTCGCGCGTCTCGTCCGCTCGATTATTGTAGTGCGCGACCAGCGGGGGCAGCAGTTTTTCGACGCGCCGGAGTTCACCGCGGGCGTCAATGGCGTTCTTATTGATGAGAATGTGGACGTGCGGGTGCGGCTTGTTGAGGTGGATTCCCGCTGCCCAGCGCCATGATTCCAGCCCTGCTTGTCGGGCGGCCTTTTCGAGCGCACGGCGCAGGTAGGCGCGCACTTTCTCCATCCGTTCGGCGTCCGTCTTGCCTAATGATTCGTAGTCTTTTACGACCTCGAACGAGAGAACATAATGTAGTACGTCCTCGCGCGGGAGCGCGCCGCCTGTAATGCTCAGCCACTTGCGCGCTTCCCAAAAAGTGAGGTCGTCTTTCTCGTCGTTAAAGAGCGGGCGGGCGTGTTCGCCCTCGCGTCTTTTGTCGAGTTTGCTCTTGGCGATGTAGCGCGTCAGGTCGCTCGAAGCGGAGCCTCCGACCCGCGCCGGTTTCAGAACGAAACGCGATTTGCTCACTCAGAACTACTCAACTTTCCGGGTCACAGCACGCCCGCAACATCCGCGTCAGAGAGTGCCGAAGCCGTAGCGTGCCCGTTGTTCTCAGCCCAGTTCTGCGCTGCATGGCCCGTGCCCGAAGTCTTCACGGATGGCGCAAAGCCGAGTTCGTTCATTGCCCTCGGAAGCTGCGCGCAAGTGCGGCTCAAGCGCGTCGCCATCCGACCCGTCGAGGCGTCGCAGTTGCGGCTCGACCAGGTAGTTTGTGACGAGGCGCAATGTAAGCACCGAGGCGAAAAGCGCCTGCTCCAAAGCCCGCCGCTGGGAGCTAATTTCCGTCTCAAGACGGTGCGTGAGTTCGCTGCCCGAAGCATCTGTTTCGCCGTTCCCGGCTTCGCCATTGGCGGAAGCGAAAGGCTGGCGTGATCGGAATTCCAGTAGCGTTTGCGGCAACTCATGGAGCGTCAACGCGAGCGTGTCCAACTGCTCGGCGATGGGGGCGAAGTGCTCCCTGAATACCTGCTCCCGCATCTCTTCCATCTCGCCTTTCGGCTGATAACGCATCTGCTGGCGGTAGGCGAATTGCTTCATGGCGAGGCGCACCACGCCGGCGCGGTCGAGCTTGTGTTGCCGGGCATACTCGTCGGCGATGCGCGCGTCTTCGTGCGGCAGACGCGCCCCGTAGGTCGCGTCCGAGTAGGTCTTTTTCCGGCGTCTCTTCCGGCGTGTAGATTGCTCACCTGCGGATGAGGAGATCGCTGTTTCGTCTTTCATCTCTTTTCTTGGAAAGCTCCTTAAACGGTATCACCTAAGAACGAAGGTGCGTTCCGGTATCAGTGCAAGTGGTGTGCCGACAGACCTTGTGCTTATCGGTATCACGAGGTTCTTGATTCGCTATCAAATAAGAAATCGTAAATGAAGAAGACACAAAGGATGCGGCTTAAATGATTACGGTTAAGACCTCTACCTGTAGGCAGTAAAAATGGTGGAAGAAAAGGAATGTTTTCAGAACCTCAAACAGCGATCCGGGCGTGTCGTTTAGCGGGGCGTTTAGTCGGCTTGTGCGTGGCATGAGAGTTGAAGATGCGTAGCGATGTACACGCTCGAAAGCTTCGGATGCGAGCGTGAAGACTATCTGAAGAACTACGATCAAGGAGCGACGAAAAAGGATGGCGAGAGACGAAGGCAGGCAGTCGCGCGAAGAAGGAAGAGGCGGTCGGCGGGGAGCGTCAGAAGCGACGGAAGTCGCGCCGCTCGTGAGTTCCAAGCGCGGTAAATTCGAGGCGCTGGAGAACGCGAAGATCGAGGCCCCGGTCTTCGGAAGATTTAAGGATTACAAAGCGTTCGTCGCCGAACTCGAAGGCGAAGAGCCAGAGGACGGGGCGATCATCAGCGCCGGGCTGGAGATGCTATTCGAGGCGGACAAGGGGTTCGAGCGGTGGTCTGCGGAGCAGCGGAGGAGGGGCCGCAACAGCTCGGGTGCAAACGGAAATGGCGCGCACGGTGCGGGGGAAAACGGTGCGGCCACTCTCGCCAGCGCGGCGCAGGATAAGGGTCGCCGTGCTGAAGCCAGAGGCGGCGAATAACTCACGCCAGTCAAACAAGGAATCACTGTTGAAGACGTAGTGAACGGGCTTCGCGCAGGATGAATTGAAGCGTCGCTTCGCGGGTCGAAGGCGCGGCGGCTATCGAGCGGGCTGCCCGGTCGCAAAGTGTCTGAACGGGATCGCCGGCGTGGCCTCGCGTCCACAGCCACGTGACCTGATGACGCTCCGCAGCCCTGTCGAGGCGCTGCCAGAATTCATGATTCGTCTTGCGCCGGAACTCGCCCCGCATGGTGCGAATAAGGTAGGCGGAGTCTGAGCGGAGCGTGACCTGTGACGGGAATCGCAAGGCTTCAAGCGCGACCGCGGCGGCCATCATCTCCGCTTGCTGGTTCGTCAACGATCCCAGATACTCGCCGACGGCGCGCCAGTAAACAGTGTCGGTCATCAGCGCGGCGCAGGCGGCGCGGGTCTCGACTACCTGGCCGTTGCCGAGGCTCGAACCGTCACATGTGATTTGGATTTCGCGCGTCATCGTCTGCCTCAAAAGATGTGGCCCGGACGCCTACCTTATGTCGGCGGCGTCCGGGCGAATTTCTTAGTCAGTTACTCACGCCAACGGTCGTTTAGCTGAAGTCAATCTCCTCGTCGTCCGCCCCGCCGGCTTGCGCCTGGGCGCTCGCCGGGCGCGCGGTCGCGGCGCGGTTGCTGCCCCTGTTCGAGCCGCCGGTGAAGTTGAAGTCGGAGACCTGAATGCCGAAGGTCACGCGCTTGTTGCCCTCGCGGTCAGTCCACTCTTCCGGCTTGAACCTGCCTTCGAGGTAAATCTCCGACCCCTTCTCGAAGTGCTGCGCGACCGTCTCCGCCTTCTGGCCCCAGACGGTGGCGCGGAAGAAGGTCGCAGTGTCCACGACCTCTTTCGTCTTGGGGTCACGCGAGCGGTCGTTGCTGGCGACGTTCACGGTGCAGACGGGCGTGCCCTGAGCGGTGTAACGCAGCTCCGGGTCGCGAGTAAGATTGCCAACGACGATGAGTTTGTTGAAGGACATTTCTCTTGTCTCCTTAGTTTGTGTTGTGGTTAAGAGTCATGGACGGCTCGCTCTTCGTGTCGAGCCGTTTGAAAGCTCAGTCTCACAGCCGACCGCTTTCATTTCTTTGTTCGCAGCCCCTGCCGGAAGCTCCTCGGAGCCTGAGGCGTACACTTGATGTGTTTGGTGACTGACCTTCTGCTGGTGAAGGCACGTCTTGCCTTCCGCTTAATTTGTTACCGCTGATAGTCGAGGAGCGTTCGGGTGCTGGCGGGGCTTAACGTGGGCACAAGCTTTAGCGCCGCGACCGCGATCTCGTGGAGGAAAGAACAGGCGGTCGCGGCGCTTCAACAGACGAGAGATCAGGCATTGGTCACCGCGACGCGCGTCACGACAACTCTCTGCTTGTTGGTCACGGTCTGGCGCGAGGGGCGCGATGTTCGGACAGACGCAACAGGAACTGAAGTTTCAACTCCGGCCGATATGGTCGTGCGCTCGGTGCCTGATCCGGAGCGCGACTTCAAGAATTCCCATGCAGCCGACTGGTCTTCGCGCGTGAGTGTGTGGACCGGATGCTCCGGCTTGTTGCCGGGAAAGAGTGCCCAGCGGAAGTAGCGCAGCTTACTCGCGGAGGCGCGCTCAAGTTCGCCGATCAGGCCGTCGCGCACGCGCGCGTAGAGCTGCGGTTTGCGCTCGCGGAAGGAGGTGCGCGCACGCTCCTGCTCCTGCCGGGGCAGGCCGTGAAGGGCGCGGGCGAAGTCCGTGACGCCACGTCCAGTCAGCCGCGCGATCATGTTCAGGACGGG
>QHXQ01000012.1 GCA_003223935.1 Acidobacteriota bacterium
AGCTAGAGCAGAAGGTTTGTTCACGTTGTCAAAAAATCAGTGCTGAACAAATCTCAGCCTTAACGAACTATCACTGGTGGCCCAAGCGATGAGTCACCTTATTTTGTTTCGCAATTCGGTATAAGCCCCTTAACCTACAACCTACAACTTGAAGCTTATGAGAAATGAAGTGGTCGCGCTCTTAAAGCGCGCTCTATCCATAGTCAGCACAATCGCAATCATACTCGGCTGTCTCTATGAGGCGGGCTTGCTGCAATGGCTCACAGGGCAGCACGCGAACGCGCCGAGCGCGCCCCTGCCGGCGGGCGTGGCTAGTGTGAGCCTGCGCCCGCACATCATAACTTGGACGCAGGCGGGCGCAAGCCTTGTGCTCGCTTGCGCCGGTTACGTCTTTTCGTGCTTCGTGCGCGCCGAGACGTGGGCGGCGCTCAATGGCGCGGATGATGCGACCTAACACGGCCACGCGCACGCTCGTCTGCCTCTGTGCGCTTATCTATCTCTGCGGCGTGTTTACCGGGCACAGTTACGATCTGCTACGCCTTGGCGCATACGCGCCCGCCGAGATCGCAGGCGGGCGCGGGTTGTGGCAGATGCCCGTGTCACTGTTTCTGCATGTGAGCGCGTGGCACGTAGCCGCCAACTGCGTCTCTGTTTGGTTCTTGGGCGGGATGGTCGAACGGCGGATCGGCAGTTGGCGCATGCTGATGCTCTACCTGCTCGGCGGCCTCGCGGGCTGTCTCGCACAAGTGGCTTACGCGGTCGCAATGTGTGACGCGCCGACGCGACCCGTCTGCGGTGCATCCGGCGCGGCGCTGGCGCTTGCAGGCGCACTCGTCGCGCTCAAACCTTACCGGCGCTTTCGGGCGTTCGGGTTGCGACTCGACACCCGCGCGGCGGTCGCCGCCTATGTGGCGGCGCAGGGGCTTTACCTGTTCCTACGTCCACCGGACGCGCTGCCCGTTGCTTACGCTACGCACGCTGGCGGTGGCATCGCCGGCTTTGCGCTCGCGCTGCTCTTGTCGTTCGTAAGCTCCCGAAGTTGAGTTGTTGAGTGTCGCCAGCTCGCATCTACCCAATTTGGACAGATGCGATCAAGCCGCAAGTGACTCGCCAAGTGTGCGCCCGTCGTTATGGCTTACGGGCGCGTCGAGCGAGCGGAAGCGCAACGGGTCGCGCAGGCCATAAGCCGCGCGAATGTAGCGGCGCACCGTTCGACTGTCGAGACTCTCGCGCGCGAGCTTGTGCGCGAGAATATCTACGGTGATGGCTTGCACCGCTTCCTCGCGCACGTCGGCGGGCAAGCCCATAGGGACAAGCGAAGCAATGTCGCGCAGCAGCTTGGCCGCCGCAGCCTCGCGCCGTGGCAAGGGCGCGGGCCGCGGTGCGCCCTTGGCCAGCAGCTTTTCGAGCGCCGCGATCTTCGATTGCAGCGCCCGTATGCGGGAGCGCAACAAGGGCAGCACTTGTTAGGCGCAACGCGCGTAACCGACTTGGGCTTGCGCCCTGCGCCAGCACGCGCGCCGCCACTTCTACCTTTGACTCCGGCCATCGAGTTTATATCCTGAAACTGATCGACAACTTGTCGAGAATGAGCCTGCGGCGGCGGAAGCTTTCTTCTGCCGGGTCCTTCGCTTCGACGTGAACGAACGCGCCGGAAACGACAGCGCAAGCCATCATCTCGCGGTCGGTCATGTCCTCTGCATAAGTGAAGTAATCAATCAACTCGCAGAAGGCCGCGGCTATGTCGTCTGAGTCGTAAGGATGTTCGTAACCGTAAGGCGGGACAACGATCTGCGCGAGTCGGATATAGCGTTTGCGTAGTTGCTCAAATTCCGGCGTACCAACATGCGGAAACTTCTGATCGCTTCGTTCCGCGACGCTGTAAGGCACAAGCTTGTTAGTTACCTCGCGGGGCGTGCGGGCGTCTTTGGTTGCGAGCGTCTCTTTACGCGCGCGCGGGCGAGACGCTTTCGCGCCCTGCTTTCGAGTGCTATTCTTCATCTGGTTTTCCCTTCTTTGTGGAGTGGAAACTTGAGCGGCGCGCGTGACCCTTCGAAGTTCGTGCGCCGCCCGTTAAGGCGCGGGGCTTACTTGAGATTCACCGTCTCAAGTAAGCCCTTCGCTTGTTAGTGCGCTAACCCGGCAAGGCCGGCGACGGAGAACGTCAACGCCTCAAGCTCGCGCATCGCGGCGGCGAGCGCGCGGTTGAGTTCTGCGGCCGTTTCGTAGTCGAGCACGCGGCCCTCGTGCGCCGCCAACTCATAACTGACCGTGCGCAACTGCGCCCGCACGCGCGTGATGCGCGCCGTCGGCGTTTCCTTTTCCTGTTGCGCCTCAAACTGTCGTTTGCTTAAACTCATCAGTACATCCTTTCGGCTCGGCTTCGGGTGAAAGGTCGAGGGCTTAGGCGGGCGGTGCGAACGCTCACCTAAGCCCGTTTCCGTTTAGTGCGCCGCTTGCCGCATCTGGCGGACGGCGCGCACGAACAAGACGGCGGCGAACAGATGCTTGCAGACCATCGGCACACGCTTGCCCCGTGTCGGCGTGCCGGCTTCACAGGTGCAGGTGCCGAACACTTGCCCGTGCCGTTGCTCGAAGCGGACGAGGTAGGTGTGCGCCTTCGCCTTGTTCGTGACTTCGTACACGTGTGGCTCGTAGCGGCGGACGCTCAGTTTTTCTTTGCTGGCTCGCTCGGCTGCTTTGGTGAACTGTTCGCGGCGTTGAATCTGAATCATGGTCTGTTTCCTTCCTTCGTTGCTGTCCTAACCTGAAAAGAATTATACACACCCCTGTAAAGAATTGCAAGCTATTTCTTTCACTCCCCTGTAAGAATTTGCTTGCTTATTTATCGGGTTATGAATATTATTCTTTACGGTTGGCTACAGGGGAGTGTAGGCTATGCCGCATGAGCAGAAAGCAACCGCGCGTTATGACCACTAAACAATTCGCCGAAGCAATGAACGTCAACTATCGGACGGCTCTTAATTGGCTTGAGGCCGGACTTGTTCCCGGCGCAGAGCGGCGCACATCGCCTATTGGCGAATATTGGGAGATACCTGACGGCGCGCTGAAGATGGAGCGTCCAAAGCCGGGGCCCAAGCCCCAACCAAAGGCAGACGCAAAGCCCGCGAAGAAACGCGGCAGAAAGGCGGCATGATGAAAAGTGCGCTCAAAAGCAATCGCTACATGTCGCGCGTAGAAGTGGCGGCGCACTATTGCGTGAGTGAAGCGTCAGTGCGCAAGCCTACAACCGGCTCGCCGCTTGCGCGCCTGCGGCAGATCAAACTTGGCGGGCGCTACTTGATTCTGCGCTCAGATGTAGCGGCGCTCGACCGGCAACTTGAGCGTGCCGCCATGACGCCCTATGACGCGCCGCCCTTGCCGGAGATTGACCACACCGCCGACGAAGATCGTGCTTCTTGAGGCAAGAGGAAAGGCAACGAGACATGAGCACAGAGGATCGGGTGACTGACTTGGAACGATCATTCGCCATCTTGACGCGCCTGCTTGAGAGCGCGAGCGAACGCGCCGACACGCACGAAAGCTGGATCAACCAACTCGGCACGGCGCAGGCCGAAACCGAAACGAAGCTCGGCGCTTTAGTTGATGCGCAGATTCGCACCGACGACAAGATTGCGCTCTTAGCTGCGGCGCAGACGCGCAGCGACGACAAGATCACGGCGTTAGCCTCGGCGCAGATGCAAACTGAAGCTGCATTGCAGCAACTCATCGCGCAACAGGCGCGCACCGATGCGCAGCTTGCGCAGTTGATCGCCCGCGTGGACAAGCTGACCGATGCGCTCGAACGGCACGCGGGCGACGCCCACGCGCACGAGGTTTGACGCATCTGTCCAATTCGACCAGATAGCTTTTCGGCTCGCAAATAGAGAAAGCTTATGAACCGGTTAGATTGAGCTTGCACAGCAGAAAGGAGCAAGTGATGGGTGAGACTAAATACACACGCGCCGCCTCTGAGCTTATGAGACTGCTGCAAGTTGTAAGTTCGGAGAATAATCGGACAGCCGCAGAAGTAAACAGGCAGGCAGAGCGATTAGAAGGTGTTAGAAGAGATCGCAGCGCAGAGGACGCAGCAAGGTTCGATCAAGTCATGGCCGACTCTGCCGTGATGTTTGAGCAGTACGCGCAAGGACTTCAATCTACTATCCCGGACTTTCAAGAGAACATCGCCACCGTGAAAGAGGGATCTGATATTCACATCAAATCGGAGATTGATCTTAACACTGAAGAGGGGCGGGCGGAGTTGGCGGCCACGCACCGAGAAGCGAAGGGGTTGCTAGAGACCTTTCAAGATAATCTAACAAAGCTGGGAGTCCTGCGCTCAATCGTAGCAAGCTTGCATCAGCGCGATGATGATCCGCACTTGAAGCGCGCGACCGCGCTGGCGCTTGCAGCAATAGACGGGATTATCGCGGTTCATAGAGACTTCGAGACCTTTGCTCTCGGGCTGCAATTCACCGCCGACGAAAAATCGTAATAGAACTTCGGCTCGCCTCACGCGCGCTCGACGGGGCGCACGGACAGATCGCTTTTCCCTGAGCGATTGGGCGAGCCGAAATCTTAATCAGGGTTCACAGAGAGGGACTGTGAGTTATGCCGAAGGGCACGAATAATACTTATCCGACTGAGGATGTGACGCTCGACAACGGCGCGCGGGTTCTATGGTCAAGACTACAACGGCATCGGCAGGGGCAGCCGCGCGGCGTGCCGACCATCTGCCCGTGCGGACATGAGCACTTGGCCGTCCCTGCGCACGCGATACGTTCGACTTTTAC
Source organism: Acidobacteriota bacterium (assembly GCA_003223935.1). GTDB lineage: Bacteria > Acidobacteriota > Blastocatellia > Pyrinomonadales > Pyrinomonadaceae > QHXQ01. Next base: position 4,794 of record QHXQ01000012.1, read on the forward strand.
GGGCCTCTGTCAAGCGTGCAATTACAAACGGCTCGCGCTCATCGGCGATCTGCCGTATGGCAGGCGCGGCTCGGTTATGCACCTCGACCGGCACGATCCTAATGACCCGCGCAAGCGCATCATCACGTGCGGCGGCCCCTGCGACGGCAACGAATACTCGGCTTTCCCTCCGCCTCGCAAAGTAAGAGAAGACCCCGCGCAGATGGCTAAGATTGTGGGGCTATGCCCTGTATGCAAGCCGCGCAGGTACACGGGCGAGATGTTTCTCTTCATTGAAGAGAATGGCAGAGTGACGAAAGTTCTTTTCGACGTGCGACGGAAAAAAGTGTCTGCGTCTGGCAAGTCCTATGACGAGGTTGGTATCGAGTGCCGGAGATGTCCTGTCGGGCAGGTGAGGCTTATAAATTTCAGTAGAGTCAGAGGACACATTAACGGCAACAATAGAAGGAAATGGTCTGAACTTTGCAGCGAGCACGCTAATGCACCCGGCGCGAAACTCAAGCTTCGAGGGAAAAGGCGAAAGTCCAGAACAAGCGACACGATCACAGTTTTTCATAGCAACAAAAAAGCGACGACCTTTTTCTCTTTGTGCAAGTGTCCGCGCCCGACGGGATGGGAGGACGCCGTAACGAATTGGCACAAACGACCCGATTCCTGTCCAGAGCACAATACCCCTGCAATACGCGCCGAACTGTTATCGAATCGGAAGCTTGAAAAGATCACGCAGCAGGTCGCAGCAGGTAACGGTAACGGGCAGAAGAACGGCGATAGTCATAGACCGCGCGCCGACAGAAGCAAGTGGACACTTAGCGCCATTGATGGTCTTAAAGTTCTATTTGATTCCGCGCAGCGATACTACCCAACGCGCGACGAGCGAATCGCCTCAATCAAGCAAGCCGACCTTGCCACGCAGATCGGTATAACTGAAAGCCGCTTGCGCCGACGGCTTAGGGATAAGGACTGTCATCTAACTGAACTCTTTCCCAACCTACAGCAGCTTTACGATAACTTCCGCGAGTTTGTGATCGCCGGATTTGAGCGGGGCGACTCTTCAGAAAAAATATTATCTGATCTCCTGTCCAGCTCCCGGCGCATCGCTGCATAATAAAACCCAATAAATATGCAGATTGTCACCGTGCGAAAAGCTTTTCGCACGGTGACACCGTGCGCGAAGTCTGTCAGAAAACGCACGTTGCGGCGCTTAGTTTTTGAGACTATATAAAGAGACCGTGAGTTGGCGAATGCGCCTCAACTCACGGTCTCTTTATTCTTGTTTTCCGGTTTGTTGACGACGTGATTCTAAACCCGATCTGCTCTTCCTGCCAAGACTCGGCCGCCGTGCGCGTGAGGGCTAACGCATGAGCGCACAGCTCAAACCTTCGCGCGCTGCCGCTTCGCAAACGCAATTAACCGTCGAGCGCATTGCCGCACGACTCGGCGTCCCTATCGCTTACCGACCAGAGTTCGCGCAACTCGGCGGCGGTGGCAACGCCGGTGTGCTGCTCAGCCAGCTTTGGTATTGGCATGATAAAGGGGCGCTGCCCGACGGTTGGATTTGGAAGAGCGCGCGCGAGTGGCAAGAGGAGACCGGCTTGACCCGACGCGAACAGCAGACGGCGATCAAGCGATTGGTCGAGCGCAAGCTCGTCGAGACACGCCAACCCTCACGCCGCGCCCCGATGCAGTACCGACTCAACGTGGCGGAATTGCTTGCGCAGCTTGAGCAGCTCAGCCCACCGCGCCCGCGCGTCGTCGCCGCAACTGCCGACGCACCCGAAGAGACAACGAGCGTGGCGGATTCGTGCCACTCAGTATGTACGTTTGGTGCATCTGGAGATGCACCGATCCGCCATACTTCAGAGACTACACTTCCAGAGATCACAAGCTCAGAGAATACACACACACTACCGCGCGATGATGCGCGCGCGCGGGGAGCGCCGGCGGCGCGTGTGTGTGTGTCACTCTCAAAATTTTCGGCTCAAGCGCGGACGGGGCACATGCAGCACGGGCGTGATTACACAGGCAAGCCACTTGGGTTCGGTTGGCTACGCGAGAGCGCAGAGGGACTGTTCGACGAAGCACTCTCAGCGTGTCGTGAATGCGAACTTGCGCGGGTCGTGCCGCTTGTGGTTGAGGCTGAGAATGCCGGCGGCACGGCGGGTGTGCTCGTCTCCGATGCCGAGATCGCGGAGTTGGCCGAAGCCGTGCAAGCCGTCTGCGAGGTGCAAGGTCGGCGCGCGGTGGACGTGATCGCCGAGTTGCTGCCCGATGTGCGCGACCGCGTTGCGGCGCAGTTCGGCTCGCACGAAGCGCGTGCGGATGTGAAGTTGGATTCACGATTCACGATTCACGTTTCATGATTTTTACACGCTCGCTTGGCGCGCGCAGAAGCGACGGCATGACAAGAGCAACTACAACACAGTTAGCGCAGACCGCGCCTAATTTCGAGCCGAACAGTTGGTACGACGCGCTGCTCGGCGAACGCAATGCAGATCGCGCCCGCTTCGAGTCACATTACAGCGTGGTAACACAGCAAGCGGTTGCAGCTTATGAGCAGGCGAAGTTGAGAGCGCAGCAAACATCACAGCGCACATCGGACGTGCGCGAAGTTGCATGATATGAACGAGCAGACGCTAAAACTGTTGGAAGACCCTGAAAACTTCATCCGGCAGATCGCCGCCGAGGTCGTGCGCGCGCAGTCGGCTGAAACCATCGGCGCAGTCAAGGTTAAGCGCGCGGCCGAACTGCTCGAGATGACCGAGCACCGTGTCCGGCGGCTGATTGCCGAAGGGCGGCTCGAAGTCGTGCATCCAACGCCAAAGACCATTCGCATCCCGCTCGCATCAATCCGGCAGTTCTTGGAGAGTGAATCGTGATAGAGTGCCGAGCCTCTAAATCCCAACTTGGAAAGGAGGCTCCTATGCCAGAAGAGAAGAAACGCCGGCCGCGCGGTCAGGTGATCCCGCTCGACGCTGGCAACCGTGAGAAGTGCCGCACATGGGGCGTGCGCGTGCCTTTGAAAGAACGCGACGCGACGGGGCGGCACAAGACGCACTATGAAGCGCTCTATAACAAGACTGAGCGGCAAGCTGAGAAGCGCCGCGATCAACTGCTCGCGGAAGTTGAAGCCGGGTTGTTTTTCAGCCCTGCGCCGATCACTTTCAATGCCCTGCTCGACGAATGGCTCAAGCAGAAGGAGCGAGAGAAGCTGAGTCCGGCTTCTCTCGACAGCTATCGCCACACGACGGCGGCTTTCCTGCGCCCGTATCTGGGGCACTTGCAGATCGGCGAGATTAGCCCCGTCACTGTTCGCGACCTCTTCAACACGCTACAGGATCGCAAGCTGGCCGACGCCACGATCCGGTATGCCCGCACCGTCCTGAATCTCGTCATGCACGACGCGATCCGGTGGCGCTATCTGCGCGAGAATCCGGCCGCCGGCATCAAGCCGCCGGAAGGTGCGGACGGGCGCACTTGCCGCTCGTTCGACCTTGCAGAGACCCGCAAACTACTTGAGACGGCGAGTCTTGACCCGGACGATCTGATCTTCGTCTTCGCGCTCTTGACGGGCCTCAGACCAGCCGAGTACACGGGGCTGCTATGGGCGCACGTAGCAGAGGCGGACGGGCGCGGCGTCGTCCATGTGCGGCAAGTAGCACACAAGCTGCAAGGCGGCGGTTGGGTCTTTCGTCGCCCCAAGACAAAGAAGTCCGTGCGCAGTGTCCCCTTCCCGGCGGCGCTCTACGCCGATCTAATGCGTTGGCGCGCACGGCTGGATGCGCGCAGACGTGCCGTCGGCGGCGAGTGGCAAGACTATGGTCTGGTCTTCCCGAACGCGACAGGCGCGCCGCAACGCACCGATTCGTTGGGTCTCAAGTTTCAGCGCCTGCTGAAGCGCGCCGAACTGCCCGTCCATTTCACGCTGTACTCGCTCCGCTACACGTTCGCCACCTTGCAGTTTATGGCGGGCGAGCGTGATAAAGTGATCAGCGATTTGATGGGGCACGCGAAGGTGGACTTTACCAAGAACGTTTACACCAAGGTGCTCCCCGCGATGCAAGCACAGGCGTCAGACAGTCTGGAAAGACTGCTTTTCGGCGCGGCTCGCACAACGTTCGCACAATCGGACGCTGAGCGCGTGATGTAAATCTTTGATAACACACACCAATTCACCCCGCCCTGAATTAACAAATAATTAAGGCGTCATTCATCCTGATTTAATTCGCTTGCATTAGGCTTGCCGACTTGAATCAACAGTCTTCGGGCATATGCAAAATCAGGTCGAGTTGTGCCAATCAACAGCACGATTCGCTTAGTCAAGCCCCGATGCCATTGTGCTTTCACCAAACACCAACGACAAAACTTTTTTACGATTCCGTAGGAGACTTTTCATGATGCGACTCCTCCAGCGACTTCCGCGCATGTCATCTCTGGCGCTCGCGTTCGCGGCGCTCTGCCTGATGCCTCTATTCGCTTTCGCGCAATCTGATCAAGGCCGCATCGTCGGCGCAGTGCGCGACCCGAATAATGCCGTCGTGCCCGGCGCGATTATCACCGTGCACAATGAACGCACGGGCGAGGAGCGCACCGTCACGACGAACGAAGCCGGCCTCTATCAAGTGACCGCGCTCAAGCCTGCGACTTACACGGTCACGGTTGCGGCGCAGAGTTTTAAGACGACGAAGACGACCGAAGTGCAGTTAAACGTCGGGCAAGAGTTGACGCTTGATCTTATGGTGCAGCCGGGTTTAGCTGAGACGGTTGATGTCGTCTCGTCGGCCGAGTTGGCGCTCGATACGAGTTCGGCCAGCATGACCGCGAACGTCAACCCGCGTGAAGTCGCGGGGCTGCCCTTGAACGGTCGGCAACTGTCGCAGCTTTACCTGCAAGCGCCCGGCGCACTCAACAGCGGCTCCGGCACGTTTGGCGACATACGCTTCAACGGCCGCGCCGTCGAGCAGAACATCGTGCGCTACGACGGCGTCGAAGGCACGGCCATCATTGATGCTTCGCCCGGCAACTTAAACGGCGAAGTGCCCTCGCCGTTCCGGCTGCAATCGAGTTTAGAGAATGTGCAGGAGTTTCGCGTCGAGTCGTCGAATTACGCGGCCGAGTACGGCACGGGCACGGGCGGACAGGTCAACGTCGTCACCAAGTCGGGCGGCAATCAGTTCCACGGCTCGGTCTTTGAATACTTGCGCAACGATGCCCTCGATGCCCCGAACTTCTTCGACAACATCATCGGGCAGAAGTCGCCGCTACGGCTCAACCAGTTCGGCGGCTCGGCTGGCGGCCCCGTCATTAAAGGCAAGACGTTCTTCTTCCTCTCTTACGAAGGCTACCGGCTGCGCGCCGGGATCAACTCAACTGAGGCCGTGCCGGGTGATGCGGCGCGCATCTGCGCGCCCGCGCCGAACGGCGTGCCCTGCGTCGAAGCCAACGGCGGCGCATCGCGCACGCTCGCGTTGCTGCCCGCGTTCCGTGATCCGCACGCCGTCATCGTCTCGACCGGCACGGGCACGAACCTCTTCGACGTGGCCCAACTTCAGGCGAACGCCGCCGTCAATGAAAACGCCTACGCCTTCCGCCTCGATCACAAGTTCAACGCGAAGCATTCGGCCTACTTCCGCTTCTTCCGCGACAATGGCAATAACATTCAGCCGGAAGGCGTTTCGGGCCGGCGCGTGAACTTCGTCGCCAATCCACAGAACGGCGTCGCCGCCTTTCAGTCGATCCTGTCGCCGACGCTCTTAAATGAGATCAAGGTCGGCTATAACAGCGTGTTCACGCGCACGAACGGCATCGCACGTTCCATCCCCGGCATCGATCTCTCGGCCGCCGCCATTAACATCTCCGGCAACACGGCGAACTTCGCCATCGCGGGCCAAGGCACGTCCGCCGGCACATCGAACCCCGGCGGACTGATTCGCGCCAACAGCGCGACGAACGGGCGTGGGCA
>QHXQ01000059.1 GCA_003223935.1 Acidobacteriota bacterium
GGCATGTCCGACTTCTGTTGTTGAGTCGTCATGTTCTCCATCAACATGTCGGTCAGACGCGGCGCGTAATGCCCCAACGCGGAGAGCAGCTTGCCGCCCGCGCCGACGAACACGTCGCGCTCTGGATGCTCGGCGCAATAGAGGATCGTTTCCGCGACCACGTCCGGCGCATAGAGCGGCGCGGGATTCTGCGGCTCGACCCCCAAGTAGTTTTTCGCGTGCTCTGTGTAGGGCGTATTGATCGCGCTCGGCTTGATGAGCGTTACACAGACGGGCGCGTTATCCATTTCGAGTTCCATGCGCAGCGCATCGGTGAAGCCTTTGACGGCGTGCTTCGAGGCGCTGTACATGCCTTGCAACGCGATGGCGCGATCAGACAGAGTGCTGCCGATGTTGATGAGCGCGCCGCCGCGCATGCGCAAGTATTCGCAAGCCACGCGCGAGCCATAGACGACGCCCCAGAAGTTCGTTTCAAACAACTGGCGCAAGTCCGTAAGCGGCACGTCCATGAGCTTGCCATAGACAGACACGCCCGCGTTGTTCACCCAAGTATCGAAGCCGCCGAAGCGTTCGACGGCCGCGGTACTGATGCGCCGCACATCCGCTTCGCGCCCCACATCGGCGACAACGTGAATCGCTTCGCCGCCCGCGCTCTTGATCTCATCCGTCAATTGGCGCAAAGCCTCTTCGCTCCGCGCGGCGAGCACCAAACGTGCGCCGCGTTTCGCGGCCATGCGTGCGGTCACCAGTCCGATGCCGCTCGACGCGCCGGTAATGACCATCACCTGCTCGTTCAATTTTTTCAGTTGTACGTCCATTGCTTCCCTCCCTGACACGTTGCAGAAGTTTCGACCTTACACGGGGGCGAAAGCGTTTTGTTGGAGGAACTGAAGGGGGTTGTACTGAGGAGATTCTAACCGCAGAGTCAAACAAAGAACAGTGACGAGGAAGCGGTCAGCCATCAGCTTTCAGCTAAAGACAAGAAGCTGAAGCTGATAGCTGACGGCTGATCGCTGACCACTTCCTTTAAGAATAGATATTCATCGGCCGCATCAAGAGTGCTACGGGGTCGTCCACGTTGAGCGCCTCGCGGACGTAGAACGGCTCGCCCGCCACAGTGCCGATGAGCGAGCCGTAGTAGCGCGCGCGCACTTCGATCTGCGCGAGAAAGTCTTTGGCGCTGATGCGCGTCTCAGGTTCACTCACGCCCACACGATAGAACTGCGAAGCGTGCGCGCGAATCGCTTCCATCTTGCCCGCGAGAAAATCCGAAATATCAACGACGAACGACGGCACGACGAGCCGCGAATAGACCGCATGCGCGATCATCGGCATCGGAATCTGCGCGAGTCCCGCAGCTTCATCATAACGCCGCATGCTCGCCAGCCGCGCCGCTTCCCGCACAAGACGCGCAGTCGCCGCATGATCAGGATGCGGGTCGTCCCAATGAGAAGTAAACAGAACCTTCGGCTTGTGCGTGCGCAATACACGCACGAGCGCCGTGCGCGTCTCGTCCGTGACCATCACGTGCCCATCAGGCTGCTCAAGATTGAGCCGCACGTCGAGGCCCAGCACGCGCGCTGCCGCTTGCGCTTCCTCTGTGCGTTGTTCAGGTGTGCCGCGCGTGCCCATCTCGCCGCGCGTCGCATCAAGCACGCCCGTGCGATAACCTTGCGCCTTCAACTTGATGAGCGTACCCGCCATCGTCAACTCGGCATCGTCCGGATGCGAGAAGACGGCGAGCACGTCGAGTTCTATGTTCGTCTCGTTCATGTCTCGTCAACTTGGATCGAGTTTCGCTCTGCTTGTGATTTAACTAAACAGCGTGCGGCCGGTCAAGCGAACAGATGGAGCGTGTGCTTCGCTAGTCATGAGTGCGAAGCAGTCGTTTGTTGACGCGCTGCTGTTGCGCTTGTTAGCCTGAACGCAAACGGAGGCAGCAACTCAATGCAACTCGTCGTCCTCGGTTCGGGCACAAGCGTGCCGCATCCTGAGCGCGCGTCGGCCGCGCATTGGCTGCAAACTCGGAGCGGCACGCTGCTGCTTGATGTGAGCGCGGCGGCCGTTCATCGCATGGCTGAGGAGCGACTCGATTGGGTCAACTTGGACGCGATCTGGGTGAGCCATTTTCATCTCGATCACGTCGGCGGTCTCGCGCCGTTTCTTTTCGGCACCAAGTACGCGCCGCAGACGCAAGCGCGCCGCAAGCCGCTCACAGTTTACGGCCCGCACGGATTGGAAAAACTTTTCCGCGCCTTCGACGAAGCGAACAACTATGGACTGACGAAGCAACCCTTCCCGCTTGCGTTCAAAGAGGTCGCGCCGCACTCATCGTTTGAAATTCTGCCGGACTTGCGCGCCGAAACTTTTTCGACGCCGCACACGAGCGAAAGCCTTGCGCTCAAATTAACCGACGCGCATGGCGCATCGCTCGTCTTCACCTCAGACACAGGCGCAACGGACGCGCTCGCCGATTTTGCGCGCGGAGTTGATCTCTTCTTCATGGAATGCTCTTTCCGGCACGACAAACCAACTGAGACACATCTGGAACTCGCCGACGCGATGCGTCTCGCCACACGCGCCGCCCCGCGCCGCGTTCTGCTCGCGCATCTCTATCCGCAATGGGACGGCGTTGACCTCGCCGCCGAAGCGCAGAAACTTTGGCCGGGCGAGACCATCGCGGCTTACGATGGTCTGCGTCTGAACATAAGCGCGTAAGAAAAAGGGGTACAAGGGGAAGAGGGGAAAAGGGAAAAAGGGAAAGAGCTATGCTGGTTTTATCTTTCCTTTTCCCTTTTCCCCTCTTCCCCTTGTACCCCTTCCTCATCCTAGCTGCTTTCTAAATCGCCATGCGCTGATGCCGACGAGTAGGACGGCGAAGGCGAGCAGGGCGAGAAAGTTTGGATAGAGTTCCGACAGCCCCGTGCCTTTGAGCATGACGCCGCGCGAGATCATGGCGAAGTGGCGAATGGGATTTATGAGCGTGAACTGTTGCAGCCACTTGGGCATGCCTTCAAGCGGCGTGGTCGCGCCCGCGAGCATCGCGAGCGGTGGGTTGACGAAGAAGGCCATCAGTTGCGCCTGTTGCTGCGAGCGCGTGAAGGTGGCGAGCATTGTGCCGATGCCGATGCCTGCGAGCACGCACAATGCGCCCGCGCAAAAGAGCAGGATCATACTGCCGCGCACAGGCACACCGAAGACCACACGCCCGACCGTGATCGCCAACAACACGTCGCCGCAAAGCAACAAGAAGAGCGGCGCGATCTTCGCCGTGATGATCTCGCTCGCCTCTGCGGGCGTCATCAATAACTGCTCAATCGTCCCGATCTCTTTCTCTCTGACCATCGAAGCCGATGCGACAATCGAGCCGTTTAAGACGAGCAACGTGCCGAGCGTGCCCGTTACGATGAACCACGAATTGAGCAAGCCCGGATTGTAGAGCAGCGTAATATGCGGCGTGACCGACGCCCGTGCGAGCGGCGACTGTGCGACATTCAGTGTGACGGCCGGCGCGGTTGAAGTTGTCGAAGTTATCTGCGCTGTCGCCGTCTGTCCTTGTGCGCTTTGATTCTGCGCATCGGCGCTCGGCGCATCAGTCGCGCTCGTGGCTGGTGTTGGCGTCGGCTGTTCCATCACCGGCGGCGGAGTTGCGCGTGCGATCTTTTGATTGAGCGCATTGATGACGCGCCCGGCGTAGCCGCTCGCAATCGCGGCCGTGTTCGAGTTGACCGCATCAAAGAGCAGTTGCACTTCGGCCGTTATATGCCACGCGCGCTTGCGTGCATAGTCAACCGGAATGACCAAGCCCACGTCCAAGTCGCCGCGACTCAAAGCCGCGCCCATCTCATCAACGGATGCGAACTGCCCCGTCACCTCAAACGATTGACTTTCGACAAACGCCGACACAAGTTCACGACTCTCCGCCGTGCGACTCGCATCCACCACGCCCAGACGCAAGTGTGTGACCTGCGGATTCAACGCGAAGCCGAACAGGATCAACTGCAACGTCGGCGGGATGACGAGCGAGACAAGCAGCCGCCGATTGCGCGCGATCTGTCGTAGCTCTTTCAACGCCAACGGCCAGAAGCGCGCGCTGAAGATTGAGCCAAATCGTTCCTTCATGCGTTCACCTGCATGCGTCGCATCGTGCGCCAAGCATTGAGAAAGAAGAATAGGCCAAGCACGGTCAACATCACGGGCGCGTACCAGACGCCCGCCCAGCCGCCGCCGCGCACGAAGGCATCACGCGTGACCTCTATGTAGTAGCGCGCGGGCACGATGTTCGCCACCCAACGGATCGAGGCCGGAATGTTCGTCACCGGAAAGATGAAACCCGACATTAGAAACGACATTAGGAAGCCGACGAGCGCCACAGCCTGAATCGCCGCCGCTTGATTCGGGATCGCCGCGCCGATCATCACGCCGAAGCTGACGGTGCAGAGCAGATAACAGACGGTGCTGACCAGTAGCGGCGTCGGGTCGCCCGCGATGCGCAGGCCAAAGAGCGTCATCCCCATGATCATCAACAGCGCCCACTCGGCTATGGCAATCGTGAAATACGCGAACACCTTACCGAGCAAAAACTCATGCGCCGTGATGCTTGAGACATAGACTTGCAGGATCGTCTTCTGCTCGCCCTCGCGCGACATCGCCAGGGCTGCTAAGAGCGGCGGGAACAACGCCAGCCCGACCGCGAGCACACCGGGGCCGATGAACTTCTGCGACTCGCGGCCCGGGTTGTACCAGAGTCGCATCTCGGCTCTGATCGGCGGCGCAAAACCTGCGGGACGCAAGCCGAGCATGAACGTCTGCGTCAGCGCCGCCATCGTGCCGCGCATGATGTTCGCGGTGTTGGCGTCGGTCGCGTCCACGAGGATTTGCACGTCTGTGTTCTGCCCGCGCTCAAGATCGCGCTCGAAGTGTTCAGGGATAATGATCGCCGCGCGTGCGATGCCGCGATCCAATGCTTCGTCCGGCTGCATCGTCGGCGGCAGACTGACAACGCGAAACGTCAACGAAGCGCGAAACACATCCACGAACCGACGCGACAGCGGCGTGCCGTCCAAGTCCTGCACGACGATGGGCAGATCGGTCACCGTCAGAGAGATCGCCGTGCCTAAGAGCGCCATCAAGATGAGCGGCAACACGAGCGCCAACGCAACCGTCAAACGGTCGCGGAACAACTGCGTCAACTCCTTGCGCGCCTGTGCGATGATTCTTCTCATGAGTTAAAAATTATTCTTCGGCCGCCAATCCTTGCTGACGTGCTTTCTCGACAACAACGATGAATACGTCTTCGAGCGAATAGTCCTCTTCGTAAGCTTTGCTCACGTTGATGCCTTCGCGTTTAAGTCGCGCTGTGATGTTCTTGATGCCTGTCTGCGCGTCTTCGTCAATGATGACATGCAGGCGGTCGCCGAAGAGCGAGACGCGCCAGCGATCCATCTCGGCTTTCAAGACGTTGGCTGCGCGTTGCGGCTCGCTCGTCAATAGTTCGATGAGGTGGCCGCCTTGCGCGGCCTTGATGCCGGTCGGTGTACCTTCGGCGACGAGTTCGCCCGCGACCATCATGCCGAGCCGGTTGCACTGTTCGGCTTCTTCAAGATAGTGCGTCGTCACGAGCACCGCCACGCCGCGATCAGCGAAGGCGTTGATCATGCGCCAGAAGGCGCGGCGCGCGAGCGGGTCAACGCCCGATGTCGGTTCGTCAAGAAAGAGCACCGACGGTTCATGCATCACGGCCGCGCCGAAAGCGACGCGCTGTTTCCAGCCGCCGGGCAAGCTGCCCGTGAGCAGGGCACCGCGCCCTTTGAGACCTGAAAATTCAAGCACCCATCTCTTTTTTTCTGCGCGTTCGCGGCGCGGCACTTGATAGACGCCCGCGAAGAATTCCAGATTCTCGTCAATCGTCAGATCGTCGTAGAGCGAAAACTTCTGCGACATGTAACCGATGCGTTGGCGCACGAAACTTGAACGCACATGCCCGCGCTCGCCTGCGAGTTCAACTTCGCCTGCGGTTGGTTCGAGCAGTCCGCAGAGCATCTTGATCGTCGTCGTCTTGCCCGCGCCGTTTGCGCCGAGCAGGCCATAGACTTCGCCGTAGCGGATTTCGAGGTTGATGTCCTTCACGGCTTGGAAGTCGCCAAACTCTTTGCGCAGATCGGATGCGCCGATGGCGATTACGTCACTCTCTCTTTTTCTAAACTCGCGCGCCTGTGGAAACGGCGGCGTGCGCGCCTCGCTGCCAAGCCGACGCAGCAACGCGACGAAAGAATTTTCCAACGTTGGCGGCATCGCGCGCATCGCGCGCGGTTCGATGCCTTGCGCTGCGAGTGCTTCGCGTGTGATCTCTTCACCCTGTTTTGGATCGCGCACCATCACGTCGAGCCGGTCGCCGAAGCGTTGCACGTCGTCGAGACCTTGCGTGTCGAGCAGCACGTCTTCGGCGCGACGCAGATCGTCGGCTTGCACTTCGAGCCGTTCGAGACCGAGATTTTTTCTCAACTCTGCGGGCGTGCCGCGCTCATGTATCTCGCCTTCGTACATCAACGCGACGCGATGGCAGCGTTCGGCTTCGTCGAGGTACGGCGTGGCGACGACTATCGTCATGCCTTCAGACGAGAGATTGGCGAGCGTGTCCCAAAACTCGCGGCGCGAGACCGGATCGACGCCGGTCGTCGGCTCATCGAGCAACAAAATTTTTGGTTCAGCGATGAGCGCGCACGCGAGCGCGAGTTTCTGTTTCATGCCGCCGCTCAAGCGGCCGGCGAGCCGATCCTTGAAGCGGTGCATGTCGAACATGCGCAGGTAGCGGTCGCCGCGCTCTTCGATCTCTTCATTGGGCAGCAGACGCAACTCGCCCATGTAGCGCAGGTTTTCGCGCGCGCTCAAATCTTGATAGAGACTGAAGGCTTGCGTGAGATAGCCGACGTAAGAACGCGCATCGCGGGCCGGGCGACCGAACATCTCGGCCGTGCCGGCAGATTGCGGCATCACGCCGCCGAGGATTTGAAACGTCGAAGTCTTGCCCGCGCCGTCCGGCCCGATGAGACCGAAAATCTCGCCCGCGCACACGTCCAAGTCAATCCCCTTGACCGCTTCGAGCGCGCCGTAGGTCTTGCGCAAACCGCGCACGCGGATCGCCACGTCGCCTGTGTTTGCGGCGACGCCCGTGCGCGGTGCGCAAGGCGCAGCGTCGGCGGCTTGGCTTGTCTCCTGCGTGGCACTCATCGAATCGGTGCGCAATCTAAGCCCCGTCAGGGGCGATTGAATTTAGCCCAGCACTTTAGTGCTGGGAACAGATCGTTAAAAATATCGGCGTCCCGTAGGGACGCTTGAAGTGCTGTGCATGTGTGGTTCAAGCGTCCCTACGGGACGCCCAATTAAAACCAATTGCTTACCCAGCACTGAAGCTGGGCTAATTTCATGTCGTCCCTGACGGGACGAAAACAAGAGAGCCAATCTGCAATGCTGGATTGACTCAACGCCGGCCCGTGTCGAGCGGCCAGTTCGTGCCTTCGACGAGAATCTCGCCGTCGGCCGGCATGCCCGGTTTCGCCGCGCCTTGCGGGTTGGTCAAGCGCAGTTTGACGCCGACCACCTGTTTGACGCGCTCCTCGCGAAAGTATGTGTTCTCCGGCGTGAACGATGCTTCAGGATCAATCCGCTCAACCGACGCTTCGAGCGGTTGCGTGCTTCCGCCCTTCGCTGTGTCGAGATAGACGTGCGCCGGTTGCCCGACTTTGACGCGCGCGATCTGTCCTTCAGGCACGAACGCGCGCAAGTAAACTTGATCGAGATTAACAATCGTGACGATAGGCGTGCCCGCAGCAACCACTTCGCCCGGCTCGGCCGTGCGCGTGGCGACCGTGCCGTCAAATGGCGCGGCGATCTGCAAGTCGGCGCGATTGGCTTGCGCTTCGCGGAACTGTGCGCGGGCGCGTTCGATGTCGGCGGCGGCGGCGTCAACGTCCGCTTGCGCCTGCGCGATCTGTTGTTGGACGGCTGCGGCTTGCGACGATCTGATCTGCGGATTGACGAGGTTGGCGCGCGTCGCTTGCAGCGAGCCGCGCGCAGCATCAACCTGTCTGTGCGCCGCCTGCACGAGCGCGCGTTGTGCGTCGGCGGCTGAGCGCGCCTGCACGGCTGTGCGTTCCGATGTATCGCCTTGCTTCGCCAACTTCGTGAACTTCTCTGCGTCGTAGCGCGCTTGATTGTAGGCAGCCTCAGCCTGCGCGAGTTGCGCTTCGGCGGCAGCGACTTGCGCTTCCGCTTGATGCACGCGCCCCTGCGCATCTGTGCGTGCTTGACTGACGCTCAGTTGTGCTTGATCGAGTTGCGCACGCAAGACCGCGATCTGTTGCGCGGCGCGTTGCTGACGCGCCTCCGCTTGCTCGACGGCAGACTGCGCCGCCTCTTCGCGCGCCTTCACCTGCGCGTCGTCGAGCACGACGATGAGCTGTCCAGACTTAACCTGATCGCCTTCGCGCACGTTGATCTGGCTGATGCGCCCGGCGGTCTTGGCAGCGATGGCCGAGTCGTCGCCTTCGATGCGCCCGGCGACTTGAATAATGTTTGGCGGCACATCGGGCTTGCGCAGGAAGAAGCGCCAGAAGAGAAAGCCCGCAACGAGGACGAGCAGCAGGATGACGAGCGGACGAATGATGCGGCTGAGCCGGTCGCGCGGCGGTGGTTGATCGTGCGCAGGCGCGGAGGTTTGTTTCTCCGACGCCTTTGTTTGCTCCGAATGCGGCGCGGGCTGCGACTGATCCGGCTGCGGGTTATTGTCAGGCATCTGGCAAATTCCCGTTGAAGTTTAAGCGCAGAAACAAAGCAAAAATAAAAAAGCAGTGACGAGTGACAAGTGACGAGTTAAGACAAGTTGTTTTTGCTTGTCCCTTGTCACTGCTTTATTGCGCTCACCTGCACGTGATTGGCTTCGAGCGCGTTGCCGGTGGCGCGTTGCAACTCGGCGATGGCCTTATTGAGTTCAGTCTGTGCGCGTAGTTCGTTGCCGCGCGCGGTGGTGAGCGCCGTCTGGCGTTCGAGCACGAGGAAGATCGTTGATTGACCGGCGTCGAAGCGACGTTGCTCGCTCGCGTATTGCTGCTCGGACGCATCACGTGCGGCGGCGGCGGCGCGCAGACGCGACTCGGCCGTGCGC
This sequence comes from Acidobacteriota bacterium, assembly GCA_003223935.1. Classification (GTDB taxonomy): domain Bacteria; phylum Acidobacteriota; class Blastocatellia; order Pyrinomonadales; family Pyrinomonadaceae; genus QHXQ01. The sequence goes on from QHXQ01000059.1 coordinate 9,164, forward strand.
GTCTCCTGCAAAGCGTTGCGCACGTCAATCTGGATCAACTGTTCAAGCTGTTCGCGCTGCGTCTTAACCCGATCACGCTCGACGAGCGTGCGCCCCAACTGCGCTTCGGCCGTGCGATTGCGCAGAGGCAGATTCAACTGCACGCCGACGCGAAAGTTGCTGTAACGATTCTCGGCCAGATTCAAGAGCGACTGCGGTAGGCCGCCGATCAACTCCGGCGGAAAAATCTGCGTCGCAGTCGGCGGCAGTGGTGGCAGACCGGCGAGCGCCGAGAGCGCGTTGACGCGGTCGCGCACTTGCGCGGTCGAAGCCGTCAAAGGATTGTTCGCAGCGGCCGGATTGAGCGCGCCTGCGAGACCGACGACGCCGTAGCTGCCGACGAAATCGAGTTGCGGTTTCGTCTGCTCGCGTGCAAGCCGCACGTCGAGTTCGTTGATCGCGGCGGCGATGTCGGACTGCTGCACTTCGGGGCGCGTGCGCAAGGCTGCGTCCATCGCTTCGGGCAGAGCGATGGCGGGCGGCGCGGCGTCCACCGTATCGGTCGGCACGAGCGCGACGTTCCAGACCGGCGCGAGCCGATCCTCCGCGATCAGATTCTTCAGCGTGTTCTCCGCGCGGTTCACATCGTCGAGCGCGGAATAGACGCTCTGCTCGAAGCCTGAGACCTGCGCTTCGGCCGCCACCACATCAATCGGCGCGAGCATGCCTTCGGCGACGAGGCGCTTGTTGTGCTCAAGCTGCGTGCGCGCATCACGCACGGCGTCGCGTTGGATTTGCAGGTTGCGCAAGGCGAAGACCAAATCCCAGTAAGCGCGCTGCACGTTCGTGATCGTCTCAATCGCGCGCTGGCGAAACTGCGCGTCGGTCAAGCTAAGATTTTTCTTTGTGATCTCAATGCGCTGGCGATTTTGATCGAAGCGTAAGCCGCGCAAGAGCGGTTGCGTATAGCTGAACGTGAGCGCGGTCGGGTATTGCGGGTTGAGCGCGGCGAACTGATTGTTGGTCGTCAAACGGATGGACGAAAAGTCCACGCGATAACCGCCGCCGCCTTTCGGCGTCAGCCCCTCGAAGCGAAACGTGCCGGTGAAATCAGATTGTGTGACCGCGCCGTTCGGGCCGCCGCTCAGGAAACTTGATGAAGGCGTGACGGTGCGCTCGTAGTAAGACAAAGAACTGAGACGCGGATCATACACGCCATGCGCGCCCAGCAGATCGAACTCGGCGGCGCGCACGTTCTCGCGCGCAACCTCTATGTCCTTGCCGTTCTTCAACGCAAGCTCAATCGCTTCGCGCAAGGCGAGCGGATGCTGCTCCGTCATGTCCACGCCGACGCGCCCAAGTTCAGGAAACGGCGCTGGCTGCGACTTATAGTTCGGCGCAACCTGCGGCACTGCGAGCGGCAACTCGCCGGGCGCTGCCGTCGGCACGCTTTCACGACCGGGGGCCGGCGGCCCTTGCGGCGGCGCAATCTGTGAACCTTGCGGCGAAGTGGCCGGCGCAGGTTGCGCGCCCTGCGGATTCACGGGCGCTTGCGGTTGCGCGCTCGGCTGCGAAGCGTTCGGATTGCTCGGCGGTTGCTGCCCACCTTGCGGCGCGGGCTGAACGGATTGCTGCGTCTGCGCATCGGGCGTCAAGGGTTGCGCGTTCGAGGGCGGCGCAGACGTTTGACTCGGCGGCGTGTTGGCTGAAGGCGCGGGCGTCTGCGTGCTGGTCGTCGCAGGCGGCGTGCTCTGCTGCGACGTGCTGCCCGCAGGCGGCGGTGTGAATGGCGGCGTCGTGGTCGTCGGCTGTTGGCCAAACTCGCGCACGTCGTCGCTCTTGAGCGCCGTCGTCTCGTCGCGCTTGTCGCTCGCGTTCACCAACATCGGCGCGGGTTGCGTCTGCTGTTGCGCGCGCACCGCAGGCGCGACAGACGCACAGCCCAACAGCGCAAACGTCGTGATGAATCTTTTCAACTGATGATGACTCATAGCTGCTTTTGATCTTTCAAAGCTGCGATCTCAAATTTCAAATCTCAGATTTGAGATCGATCTACTTGAACTAGAACTTGCCGAACAACGTGCCGGCGACCGTCGCCACGCGCCGACGCGCCCAAGCGAACGCGCCGCCGACCGTTGCGGCCGTGCGGCTCAAGACGCGGCTGCGGCTGAGGTCGTCCCAGATCGAATAGAAGACCGGCACGGCCAGCAGTGTCAGCAACAGACACAAGCTTTGCCCGCCGACGACAAGCACGCCGATTGAGCGGTTCGTGCCAGCGCCCGGGCCGCTTGAGAGTACGAGCGGCATCATGCCGGCGACGAGCGCGATGGTCGTCATCAAGATCGGGCGCAGGCGGTCGCGGTTCGCTTGAATGATCGCGTCGAGCCGTTCCATGCCTTGCGCGCGCAGTTCGTTCGTGTGATCGATCTGCAAGATCGCGTTCTTCTTGACGACGCCGAAGAGCAGGAGCAGACCCAAGCCCGAAAAGATATTGACCGTCTGGTGCGTGACCAGTAGCGACAAGATGCCGAACGGGATCGCGAGCGGCAGCGTCAACAAAATCGTAATCGGATGGATGAACGATTCAAACTGCGCCGCCAAGACCATGTACATGAAGATGAATGAGAGGGCGAACGCGAGCATGAAGTAGTAGCCCGAACGACCCAACTCTTTCGAGCGACCGGCGAGGCCGGTCGCATAGCCCGGCTCGATGTTCATCGTCTTGACGTAATCATTGAGCGCCGCGATGACCGCCGCCTGCGAGCCGCCGGGTTTGACGTTTGCAGTGATCGTCACCTGTCGCTGCCGGTTCAAGCGATCAATCGCCGACGGCCCCGTGCCCTCTTCAACCTTTACTAAATTATCGAGACTGACCCAACCAACTTTGCTCGACGTGGCGAAGAGCCGCGACAAGTTCTCTTGGCTTGCACGTGCCGCACCCATCGCGCGCACGCGCACGTTGTATTGATCCGTGCCCTCGTTGAAGGTTGAGACTTTCTGTCCGGCGATGAGCACGTTCAAGCCCTGCGCGATGTCGCCCACCTTGACGCCGAGGTCGGCGGCGCGCGGGCGATCAATCTCGACGCGATATTCGGGCTTGCCGACGATTAGCGTTGAATCGGCATCAACCACGTCGGGGAACGTCTTCAATTTCTGCAACAGTTGATCGGAATACTGCGTCAGCTTTTGCAGGTCTGGGCCGCCGATGACGTATTGAATGTCCGCGTTGCGAAAACCGCCGCCGGAGATCGCCTGCACCTGCTGCACGCTCGTGCGCAAGTTCTGCGGATACTTACCCAACAAGTCGCGTGCCTTGACCATCAGATCGATCTGCGAGAGCTTGCGCTGATCTATGTCTGCGAGTTTGACGTAGATCGAAGCGGTGTTGACGACCTGCTGTTGCCCACCGCCGATGGTGACGAGCGTGTCGGTCACGCCGGGCAGTTGGCGCGCGTCTGTGGCGATGCGTTCGACGAGCGTCGAAGTGGAAGCGAGCGTCGTGCCTTCGGGCGCACGCACGCTGATCTCAAACTGCGATTGATCGTCAACCGGCAAGAAGTTTTTGCCGACGAACATGAAGAGCGGCACGATGCTCAAGACCACGAGCACGCACAAACTGACGACGACAAGGCGATGCGCCATCGCCCACTCAAGCAGCCACTTGTACGTGCGATCAATCGGACGATAGAAGCGCCCCTCTTTTGAACTGTGCGCAGCTTCGCGCTGTGGTTGATTCGACACGTGCGGTGCTGCGGTCTCGCGCCGCGTTTCGATCTCATCGTTCGACTCGCCGGCCACAACGCGCGACTCGTCAGCTAAGAGCGCCGACGCATCGCCTTGTGATGGTTCGCTGCCGACGGCGGCCGACAAGTGGCGTTGTCTGCGTCGAAGCAGGCGTGCGGCGAGCATCGGCGTCAGCGTGAACGAGACGAGCAGTGAGACGGCGATGGCGAATGATGAAGTGAAGCCGAACGAGGACATGAAGCGCCCGACGATGCCTTGCATGAAGCCGACGGGCAGAAAGACCGCGAGCAAAGAAAGCGTCGTCGCCATGACCGCGAGACCGATCTCTTTCGTGCCCTCAATCGCCGCTTGAAATGGCGGCATGCCCTTCTCTTCGACGAAGCGGAAGATGTTCTCCAGCACGACAATCGCGTCGTCAATCACGATGCCGACCATGAGTGTCAACGCAAGCATCGTGATCTGATTCAAGGTGTAGCCCATCGCGGCCATCAAGCCGAAGGTGGCGACGATTGAAGTCGGAATGGCAATCGCCGCGATCAGCGTCGAGCGGAAGTTCCACAGGAAGAGAAAGACGACGATGGCGGCGAGCAGACCGCCTTCGATCAAGTGATGCTCGATTGATTTGACCGCCGCTTTGATGAAGATCGATTGATCGCCGACGATCTCCGTCTGCACATTCGGCGGCAGCAGCTTTTTGATCTCTTCAAGCCGCTCCTTCACCGCGTCCGCCACCGCCACCGTGTTCTGTCCCGATTGCTTCGAGACGACGAGCGTCACGGCCGGCGTGCCGTTTAAGGTCGCGGACGTGCGTTGTTCTTCAGTGCTGTCTTCGGCGTAGCCGATGTCGGACAGCTTCACCGGATAGTTGCCGCGCGAAGAGATGGCGATGTTGTTGAAGTCGGCCGGATTCGTGATGCGCCCCATCGTGCGCACCGTCAGCTCGCGCGTGCCTTCGTCCACGCGCCCGCCCGGCACTTCCATGTTCTGCGCCTTCACGGCCGCCGTGACTTCCGGCACGGTCACGTTGAAAGCACGCATCTTGTCTGGGTCGAGATAGATTTCGATCTCGCGCGTCGCGCCGCCCACGATCTCGACGTTGCCCACGCCGTTGATTGATTCAATGCGCTTCTTGATCTGCTTGTCCGCAATGTCTGTCACTTCGCGCAAAGATCGTGGCGACGAAACTGCGATGCGCAACACCGGCGCGGCGTCTGTGTCGAGTTTCTGCACGATGGGCGTCTCGGCCGTCTCGGGCAGATCGTTGACGATGAGGCCGACCTTGTCGCGCACCTCCTGCGCCGCCACGTCCGCATTCTTCTCAAGCAGGAACGTGATGAAGACCTGCGAGACGCCTTCAACTGAAGTCGAGCGCAGTTCATCAATGCCGCTGATCGTGTTGACCGCCGATTCGACTTTGTCTGTGATCTCCGTCTCGATCTCCTGCGGCGATGCGCCGGGATTGGTGACCGTTACGGTGATCGTCGGCAGATCGATCTTTGGGAAGAGATCAACGCCCAGAGAGAAGAACGAGAAGATGCCGACGACCGTCAGCGACAGAATCAACATCGTCGCAAAGACGGGCCGGCGGACACAGATCTCAGCAAGTTTTTGCATAGGTCAAAGTTCAAAGTTTAAGGTTCAAAGTTCAATGTTCGACGTACAAGGCTCGCTTTAACCTTGAACATTGAACATTGAACTTTGAACTATTGCCTGACTTGCACGCCATCCTTCAACTGTTCGACGTTGCTTGTGGCGACTAACTCGCCGACTTGCACGCCGGTCTTGATCTCAATCAGATCGCCTTCCGCTTGGCCCGTCTGCACGACGCGGTCTTCAGCGCGGCCATCTTTGTTGATGATGAAGAGGCGGCTGATGCCTTGCTCCGTGCGGACGGCGCGCGCGGGCACGAGCACGGCCGGCTCGGCCTTCGGGAGCAGGATGCGCACGGTCGCAAACTGGCCTGGCTTCAAGAGATTTTCGCCGTTGTCAACTTCCGCCTCGACCGTGAGCGTGCGCGAGGTCGCAGTCACGTTGGGCGAGATGCGCGCGATGCGGCCATTGAACGAACGATCCGCGTAGGCGCTCGTCGTGACCGTGACGCTTTGACCGGTTTGCACGACCGGGATGAACTGTTCGGGGATGTCTATGCGCAGGCGCAAGGGGTTCGTGCGCACGATGGTCGCGATCTTCGAGGCGGTCGTGACGTACTCGCCCACGTCCGCCGGCCGGTCTGCGACATAGCCGCCGATGGGTGCATAGACGACCGCATCGCGGATCGCTTTCTGCGCTTGCTCGACCTGCGCTTTGGCCGCTTCGGCGGCGGCGCGCGCCGTCTGGATCGCGGCGTAGTTCTGCCGCGCGGCGGCAAGTTGCGCCTCATACTGTTGCTGCAACTGATCGCGTTGCGCCTTCTGTTGATCGTAAGCCGAGCGCGACACGTCGCCCGACTCAAGCAGACGCGCCTCGCGCCCCAACTGCTTCTCTGCGAGTTCGTAGGCGGCACGAGCCGCGCCGACTTCCGCCACGCGATTCGGATCAAACGCTTGCCCGGGCCGCAGGCCGATCTTTTCTTCGGCCTGTCGCACGGCCGCTTGCGCTTGCTGCGCTTGCGCCTGCAACTGTTCAAGCCTGAGCCGTGCGTCCGCATCGTCAAGCCGGACGAGCACCGCGCCCTTCTGCACGTAGCTGCCGAGGTCAACGCCGACCGAGAGGACTTTGCCTGAGACGGTCGGCGCAACGTCGGTCTGCTCGTCGGCGTTGAGGCTGCCGGTCGCTTCGACGAAGCGCGGCAGGTCGCGCGTGATCGCGGCGGCCGTTGTCACTTGCACGACTTCGGGCGTTGGGCTAGCGTTCGCGCTCTTCGGTTGGGCGGCACTGCGCGAGCCGTTGCACGCGCTCAACAAGATGGCGATGATAATGAACGCGCTGACGAATAACAGCAGCGTTAATTTATGGCGAGAGATCATAAGTAAAAAATTCTACTGACGATGAATGTTCCTATCGGCCGCGAGCGCCGAGCTGTGCTTATCTATTCTTTTTTGCGGTGCTTTTCTTAGTACGTGCGGCGACTGCGCTACGTTTAGTTTTTCCGTTCGTGCGCGCCGGAGCAGCGGCTGCGCTCGTCACACCGCCAAGCAGGATGTCTGTGAACTCGCGTGCGGCGCGCTCGTTCGAGATGTCGAGCAGGCGACGCTGCTTGTCCCAGAGCGTGTTGTTGAGCGAATGATGGATGACCATGCCGAGGAAGGCGCGGATGATAATGGCCGGATCAACTGAGCGGAGCGCACCGTCGCGTTGGCGCTCGCGGATGTAGCCGCCGAGGAAGTCGTACATCTGGCGCACGACGCGATCCCAGAAGAGTTCGGCCAGTTGGTGCTCTTCGAGCGCAGCATGCGTGAGCAGACGCAAAAACTCCGTGTCCTGCTCGTGATGCTGCATCAAGGCGCGGGCGAGTTGGGCAAAGACCGCGCGGTCGTCTTTGCGTGTGATCGCATCGGCCAACAGGTTGCACGGATCAAACGTGCCGGTGCAGGCTTTGTGATCGAGGATGGCGTTGTAGAGTTCTTCCTTCGTGGCGAAGTGGCGAAAGACCATCGCTTCGGAGACGCCCGCCTCGTGCGCGATCTCTTTGGTCGTCGTGCCGCGAAAGCCGTGCTGCGAAAACAGGCGCATGGCCACGCGCAAAATCTGTTGCCGCCGCGCCTCGCCCGCCATGCGCCCGCCCGTTTGATGGGCGAGCGCGTCCGCCCGTACCGTATCAGCCGCTCTGCTCAAGTTCTGAAATCTCCTCTACGTCCGTCGCTGATTAAAAGTAAGTACTTACTTACCAGACTCCGACAGGGCTGTCAAGCGGGGCACGGGCGAGCGCGCCAACCGCTCGGCATGCATTTTCGCGCGTGTACTGTTCCCGACCTTGCGTTATAATCGCCGTACCTTTTCACAACAAAGTGAAAGCGCTTGGTCGGCCCTCGCGGGGTGCAAGATGCACACGCGGCTGCGGTCTTTGGCGCGCAAGAAAAACGTCAAGGCAGCCTCGGCACATCGTTTGCACCCAGACGACCGGAAAACTATTGGTGCGGGCGCGCGGCGAAGCGCCCTCGAACTCAAACGGACTGATTAATCCAACGCGAAGGAGACGAAACGCATGTCACAGAACATCAACAACCCAACCAACACGCCGACCGGTTCGACAGGCACAACTGACACCGGCACAACGGGCACGACCGGCGGCGGCTTGCAGACCACCGGCGGCACAGGCACCGGTACAGCCACAGCGCCCGCGCGCGAAGGCATCGCCGCGACCGCGCAGGAGTACGGACAGAAGATCGCCGAGGCGGCCACGCAGGCCAAGGACTACGTGAGCGATAAGGTCTCGGTGGTCGGCGACAAGATCAAGGATTTACAGAACAAGGACTTCAGCCAAGTGGCCGAGGAGGCCAAGACCTACGCGCGCGAGAACCCGGGTCAAGCTCTCTTGATCTCGGCGGCGGCCGGCTTCCTGCTCGGGCTGCTGATTCGCGGCTCGCGCCGTTGAGTTCAAAGTTTTAGGTTCAAGGTTCAAAGTTAAATTCGACCTTGAACCTTGAACTTTCAACCTTGAACTTAAGATGAAAGGAGTGTTGAGCGATGGCTGAACTTGAGAGACGCGGTACGGCCGTAGCGCCCGCGCGCGTGGAGCAGACACAGGTGCCGGCGACCACAGAGTTTGATCATCTGCCGGCGATGTTCGGTCGCTTGGGCGACGACGTGATGCGGATGCTCGATGCCAAGCTGGGCTTGATCAAGCTTGAGTTGAAAGAAGAAGCGAGCGTCTATACGCGCAGCGTCGCCTTCATTGCTGTGGGCGGCGTACTGGCCGCCATAGGTTTTGCGTTCGCGAACATCGCGGTCGCGTTCTTCATCTCGAAGTTGTTCGTCTCGTTCGGCGCGCCGCTCAGCTATGCGCTCGGCTTTATCATCACCGGCGCGCTCTATCTCGTCATCGGCGGCGCGATCATCCTCGCGATGAAGAAACGTCTAGCGGCGCACGACCCTGCGCCGACGCGCAGCCTCGAAGAACTCAGAAAGGACAAGCAATGGCTGAAGAACGACATCTAGCAACCGCACGCGCGCCTGAAGCGACCACCGACGACGACGCGACCAAAGCGGAGTTGCAGCGGCGCATGGAAGAGGCGCGCGAATCAATCACACAGACCGTGAGCGAGATTAAAGAGACAGTGACTACTCAATATCAGAACGTGCGCGAGTCAATCTCGCAGACGCTCGACTGGCGCGAGCAGTACCGGCGCAGGCCCGTCACCTTCGCCGTCGGCGCAGGCGTGGCCGGCCTCGTCGTCGGCTACACCGTCGGCGGCCTTGTCATGGGCGAATCCGATCTGGTCGAACGCTACTACGAGTCGGAAGGCGAAGACTACGAAAGGACCGATGACGGCACGGCGAAGGCTGGTGGCGCTGTCAGGGCTGCGGCCTATGCGCCGCCCGCCGCTTATCCGGCCGCCGAGGCCGCGCCGCGTCCGTCTTACAGCAGCGGCTACGAGGCGGAGACGAAAGCGGAAGAACCGGACAAGCCCGGCTTGTTGGAGCGGTTCAAAGAGACGCAAGCCTACGACCGTTTGCAACATGAGTTGGGCAACATCGGCAACCGCGTCGTGGACGAGTTGTCGAAGACCGCGCAGGCGGTCGTGCTGCCGCTGCTCTTGAACAAACTCAAAGACCTGATCGGCCTAGACCTGACCAACAAGCAGACCGGCGCAAGCACAGGCCGCACAGGCGGCGGGCAACAGGCGACGCAGGCGGGCGGCACGGCTAACGCGCCGAGTACGACGGGCGGCGACGGTTCATCCTGAAGGCCAAGCGCCGCAACTGTGTGCGCTGCAAGTTGTCGCCATCGGCGCGACGAGGCCGGCACATTTTTGTCTTGACACTCTGACGGGCGAGCGGCGCGTGCTGCCTCGCCCGTCTGTTTGAGCGCTCCAAGTTTCGCGTTGATCTCATGGGCACGTTGACGACAGCCGAACCAGCGTTGCGCTCTGCGCCGGTCGAAGATCGTGCGGCGCAATCTGCCGAGGTTGAGATTATCATCAACGCCGCGGCCGGCTTGGAAGACAAAGCGGCATTGCGTGCGCGGCTCGAAAAAATTTTCAAGGCGCGCAGGCTGCAAGCGCGCGTCTGCGTAGCGCAGAGCGGGGCGGAGTTGGTTAAACTAACGCGGCGCGTAGCTGAAGGGCCAACGCAGATCGTCGTCGCGGGCGGCGGTGATGGCACGGTCAATGCGGTCGCATCCGTCTTAGTCGGCACAGACAAGGCGCTCGGCATCTTGCCGCTCGGCACGCTCAATCACTTCGCCAAAGACTTGCGCCTGCCGCTCGACTTGGAAGCGGCCGCTGAGACGATCATCAGTGGCCACGTCCGCACGGTTGACGTGGGCGACGTGAACGGGCGCGTGTTTTTGAACAATTCGAGTCTCGGTCTGTATCCGAGCATCGTCCGGCAACGCAAGAAGCAACAGCGCCAAGGCTACAACAAATGGCTCGCCGCCGTGTGGGCCGCGCTCGTCGTCTTCAAACGCTATCCATTCATGAGCGTGCGCCTCAATGTGGACGGGCAGGAGTTCAAACGACGCACGCCGTTCGTCTTCGTCAGCAACAACGTGTATGAGATGGACGGCTTTCAGACGGGCGCGCGCCTGCGCTTAGACGCCGGCCTGCTCTGTCTGCACGTGACGCACAAGACGGGCCGCTGGCGGCTCGTCGCGCTCGGCTTGCGCGCGCTCTTCGGTCGCCTGCGCGAAGCGAAAGACTTCGACTCGCTCTGCGCCCGCGAGGTCTTCGTCGAGACGCGCCGCAAGCGCCTGCGCGTCGCCACCGACGGCGAGATCGATATCATCGAGACGCCGCTCCACTACCGCGTGCGCCCGTGTGCGCTGCGCGTGCTCGTGCCAGAAAAAGCAGTGACGAGTGCTGAGTGACGAGTGACGAGCTAAGACAAGGCTTAACTCGTCACTCGTCACTACCTTTATCATGCGTACTCTCGTGCATCTCTCTGATCTACACTTCGGCCGGCTCGACGCGCGGGTGGTTGAACCGTTGCTTGAGACGATCAGAGAGATCGGTCCAGATGTCGTCGCCGTCTCAGGCGATCTGACGCAGCGTGCGCGCTCAGAACAGTTCAAGGCGGCGCGTGCGTTTCTTGATGCGCTGCCGCGCGTGCCGCAAGTCGTCGTGCCGGGCAATCACGACGTGCCGCTCTATAACGTCTGGGCACGGTTTGCGCAGCCGCTTGCTAAGTTCCGCCGCTACATCACGGACGATCTCGAACCCTTCTTCGCCGACGAAGAGATCGCCACGCTCGGCCTCAACACCGCGCGTGCGCTCACGACCAAACACGGGCGCGTCAACCGCCGACAGGTCGCGCGCATACGCGAACGGCTCTGTCCGTTTAGTGACGAGATCGTGAAGCTCGTCGTGACGCATCACCCGTTCGACGTGCCTGCGGGCACGGACGCGCGCGAGTTGGTCGGGCGGGCCGAAGTTGCGATGGAGGCGCTCGCCGCGTGCGGCGCAGACGTGCTGCTCGCGGGTCATCTGCATGTAAGTCACACGGGGCACACGGCGAAGCGTTATCGCATCGCGCATCGCTCGGCGCTCGTCGTGCAAGCGGGCACGGCCACCTCGACGCGCGGGCGCGGCGAAGCCAACTCCTTTAACGTGTTGCTCGTCAAGCATCCTTACATCAACGTCCAACGCCACGCATGGCAGTCGGCGCAAAAAACTTTCACGCTCGCTGCAAGCGAGCACTTCCAACACACACTCGCCGGCTGGGTGCGCCTCTCCGACGAGACCGCCGCTGGCATCAGTTACGACGAACAGAGCGACGCGCTGCAACCGCACATGCCGGCATAAGTACCGTTACGCTGGTTGGAACCTGTGCGGCCGCGCCGGTTTCTAAAGCAACGCGACCAAGCTACGCGCACACGGTTGACACGAGCAAAAGGCGACTCATAGACTGCCTGCGCGTCGCCAAAATCGTCGCACCGCCCAACTTAGTCAGCACCTAACCGAAGGAGTTATGGAGATGAATTTCAATCAACCCTTCACCGCCCACCGGTCGCTTTTACGCCCCGCGCTCGTCGCGCTCGTCGCCCTGCTTGTCTCTGCGCCCGTGCCGCTCCGAGCGCAGGACACTTACAAAGCCGACCGCGACCGGGCGGTGAAACTGTTCGGGGAGAGCAAATACACGGAGGCGGTGCCGATATTGGAAAAGTTGATGGAGCAGAACCCCAATGATGTCGTCGTGCTCTCAAGCTTGGGGTTCTCGCTCTTCGTCCAAAGCTCCACGATCAAAGACCCGGCGGCGCGGCAGCAGGCGCGTGAGCGCGCCCGTGCCATCCTGCTCCGCTCGAAGGAACTGGGCGACGATAGCAACCTGACCGCGAGCGCGCTCGATGCGCTCGCGGTCAAAGACGCGACGGACGTGCCCTTCTCCAACATGAAAGAGGCGGAACAGGAGATGCGCGCGGGCGAGGCGGATTTTACCGAAGGCAAACTTGAGTCGGCGCTCAAACATTACCAGCGCGCGTTTGAACTCGATCCCAAACTTTACGAAGCGCCGCTCTACGCTGGCGATATGTATTTCAAGCGCGGCTTCAACACGCGCGACGCGGCCGAAAAGACGCGGCTGCTGGAGCAGGCGGGCGAATGGTTCGCGCGCGCCGTCGCCGTTAATGAGAACCGCGAGACGGCGCACCGCTACTGGGGCGATGCGCTCATGGCGCAAGACAAGCGCGACGCGGCCCGCGATAAGTTCGTCGAGGCGATCATCGCCGAGCCTTATTATCGTGGCGCTTACGTCGGGCTGACGCAATGGGCCGAGCGCTACGGCGTCAGCCTCGCGCATCCCAAGATTGAAGTGCTGACCAACGTCACGCCGATGAAGGACAATCATATGACGATCACGATTGACCCGAAGGCGCTAGGCAGTACGGACGGCACGGCGGCGTGGATGATGTACGGCATCGCGCGCGCGACGTGGACGACCAATAACTACGCGCGGTTCAGGAAGCAGTACCCCAACGAGAAAGACTACCGCCACAGCCTCGCGGAGGAGGCGGACGCGCTACATATGGTCGTCGAGAGCGTGAAGCAACAGACGAAGGACGGCAAGATCAAGCAACTCGATCCGGCGCTCGCCAAGCTCGTGCAGTTGAACGATGCAGGGCTGCTCGAAGCCTATATCCTCTTTGCGCGCACCGACGAGGGCATCGCGCAGGACTACGCCGAATACCGCAAGGCTAACCGCGACAAGCTGCGGCGCTACTGGCTGGAGTATGTAATGGCGCAATGAGTACGTCTAGCTGGCACACTTGCTCATAAGCTACGATGGTGTTTTAGTGGACGGCTTAATCGTCGTGACTATCAACACAGCGAACGGAGGCACGAGACCCTTTTGGCCGATGAACTGCTCAAGTGGCGCGCGGAGTTTCCGATCTTAGAAAGAGCGGTCTATCTGATCTCGCACAGTCTCGGCGCGATGCCGCGCGCGACTTACGACTCCTTGCGCGAGTACGCCGATGTGTGGGCGACGCGCGGCGTGCGCGCGTGGGCTGAAGGCTGGTGGGAGATGCCTTTGACGATTGGCGATGAGCTTGCGCGCATTATCGGCGCGCCGCCGCGCACGGTGGCGATGCATCAGAACGTCTCGGTCTGCCAGTCGCTCATCCTCTCTTGCTTCGAGCCTGAGGGCCGGCGCAACAAGATCGTCTATAGCGAGCTTGAGTTCCCCTCCGTGATGTATGTGTATGAAGCGCACGCGCGCGCCGGGCGCTTCAGGCTTGAGCGCGTGCCGACGGATGACGGCATCACTGCGCCGCTCGCCGCGATGCTCGCGGCGATTGACGAAGAGACGTTGCTCGTGCCGCTCTCGCACGTTTTGTTCAAGAGCGCCTACTTGCAAGACGCGCGCGCGATCACAGAACGCGCGCACGAGGTCGGCGCGCTCGTTATCCTCGACACGTATCAATCGGCCGGCACAGTGCCCTTCTCGGTCACGGAGTTGGACGTTGATTTTGCCACGGGCGGCTCGGTCAAGTGGCTCTGCGGCGGCCCCGGTGCAGGCTACCTCTACGTGCATCCGCGTTGGCATGAGCGGCTCGAACCGAAAGTCACCGGCTGGATGGCGCACGAAGCGCCGTTCGCGTTCGCGGATGCGCTCACTTATGCGCCCGGCATCGCGCGCTTCCTGCACGGTTCGCCTGCGATCCCTGCGCTCTACGCCGCCCGCTCCGGTTATCAGATCATCAATGAGATCGGCGTCGAGCAGATTCGCGCGCAGAGCGTGCGGCAGACGAGTCACTTGATCGAGTTGGCTGAAGCGGCGGGCTTTGAAGTGACGAGTCCCAAAGACCCTGCCTGGCGCGGCGGCACGATCACGGTCAACGTCGAGCACGCGGGCGCAGTCACCAAAGAACTCGTGCGCCGCGAGATCATCTGCGACTATCGCCCCGGCGCAGGCATACGTCTGTCGCCCCACTTCTACACGAAGGACGAAGAACTCGAACTTGCGATCAACGAGCTACGCAAGATCATCGCCACACGCGCCTATACCGCGCACGAACGAGCAGGCGCAGCGTTCTGAAAAACCGTGACAAGTGACAGGATAGAATCTGCCTGTCACCTGTCACGATAATGGATAGTTTGACACTGCATGAAAAGAATGAATCGTATGCGATCTCGTTACCTACTTATTATCGCGCTCAGTGCTGCCATCGGCGCGTCCACGGCGCAACCAACGATGCTGGCGGCAGCGCCAGCACTGGCTGTTCAGACCACGAACGCTCCCGGTCCTGTCGCCGGGACGAATCCGTTTTTCTCCCAAAGCGCCCTTCCGTTCCAAGCGCCACCCTTCGATAAGATTAAGGACAGCGACTATCAGCCTGCGCTTGAGGAGGGCATGAAACGCCAACTCGTCGAGGTTGAGGCGGTGGCGAACAGCACCGAACCGCCGACGTTCGCCAATACGATCGAGGCGATGGAGCGCACGGGTGCGCTGCTGACCCGCGTCAGTAAAGTCTTCTTCGGCCTCTCACAGGCCAACACCAACCCGACCATTCAAAAGATCGAATCTGAGGAAGCGCCCAAGCTCGCCGCGCACCAAGATAAAATCTATCTGAACCCGAAGCTGTTCGCCCGCGTCAAGGCGGTCTATGACCGGCGCGCCACGCTCGGTCTTGATGCTGAAGCGAAGTATCTGGTCGAGCAATACTATCGCACGTTCGTGCGCTCTGGGGCCCTGCTCTCGGACGCCGATAAAACCAAGCTTAGGGCGCTCAATGAGGAAGAGGCGAAGCTCACCACGGAGTTCCGCAATAAGGTGCTCGCCGACACGAACGCTTCGGCCGTCGTAGTTGACGACAAAGCACAACTCGAAGGGCTAACGGAGGGCGACATTGCCGCCGCCGCCGATCTCGCCAAAGAACGCGGACTATCGGGCAAGTACGTCATCAGGCTGCAGAACACGACGCGGCAGCCGATCGTCATCTCGATGAAGAACCGTGCGCTGCGCGAGCGCGTCCTCAAGGCGTCCGCTGAACGCGGGAGCCACGGCGGCGAGAACGACACGCGGGCGCTCGTCACACGGCTCGCTCAGTTGCGCGCACAAAAGGCCAAACTGCTCGGCTTCCCCACCTACGCCGCGTACAGCCTCGACAATCAGATGGCGAAGACGCCGCTGAACGCGGAAAAGCTGATGACCGATCTCGTGCCTGCGGCGACAGCGAAGGCCCGCGCCGAGGCCGGGAAGTTGCAGAAGGTCGCCGACGCCGAAGGGGGCGGGTTCAAGGTCGGCCCGGCCGATTGGGAGTACTATGCCGAGAAGGTGCGCAAGGCCGAGTATGATCTAGACGAGGCGCAGATCAAGCCCTACTTCGAACTTGACCACGTCCTGCACGATGGCGTCTTCTTCGCGGCCAACAAGCTCTACGGGCTGACGTTTAAGGAGCGCACAGACATTCCTGTCTATCACCCAGACGTGCGTGTCTTCGAGGTGTTCGATGCCGATGGCAGTTCGCTCGCGCTCTTCTACGCCGACTACTTCGCGCGCCCGAGCAAGAGCGGCGGCGCGTGGGAAGACTCATTCGTCGATCAGAATGGCCTGACGGGCACGAAGCCGGTCGTCTATAACGTCTGTAACTTCCAGAAGCCTGCGGCGGGCCAGTCGGCGCTGCTCAGCTTCGACGACGTGACCACGATGTTCCACGAGTTCGGCCACGGGCTGCACGGGATGTTCTCGCGGGCGAAGTACCCGACGTTCGCCGGGACGAACGTGCCGCGCGACTTCGTCGAGTTTCCCTCGCAGTTCAACGAGCACTGGGCCATGGAGCCGACCGTCTTCGCCAACTACGCGAAGCACTATCAGACCGGCGAGCCGATGCCGCAGTCTTTAGTTGAGAAGATCAGGCGGGCGCACACGTTCAATCAGGGCTACGACACAACAGAGTACCTTGCCGCCGCGCTGCTCGACATGGCTTGGCACACGTTGCCGGCCGATGCGCCGGTCCAAGATGTGGGCGCGTTCGAGCCGGCCGCGCTCAAGCGGTTCGGCGTTGACGTGCCTCAGGTCCCGCCCCGGTATCACACGACCTACTTCTCCCACATCTGGGGCGGCGGCTACTCCGCCGGTTACTATGCCTACCTCTGGAGCGAGGTGCTGGCTCACGACGCCTATTACTGGTTCAATGAGCATGGCGGCATGACACGGGAGAACGGCCAGCGCTTTCGCGACATGATCCTTTCACGGGGTGGCACGCAAGACTCGGCGGCTTTGTACCGCGCCTTCCGCGGCCGCGATCCGGTCGTCGAACCGCTTTTGATCGAGCGGGGGCTTAAACAGACGAAATAATGAGTTGGGTGCGCCGTAGTGTCTCCCATAAGCTCGATGCTGCTTACGCCGCTACCCCTAAACTTTGAACAAGCCACAACTTTAGCCAGCATCAAAGGTTAACCGTGACCGAGCCTTTATCCTATAACAAATACTTGCGCGTGCCTGAGTTGATCACGCTGCAAACGTGCCTGTCCGATCCGGCGCAGCACGACGAATTGTTGTTCATCACGATCCATCAGGCGTATGAATTGTGGTTCAAGCAAATCCTGCACGAGTTGGACGCGGCACTGGTGTTAATTGATCAGGCGCGCGCGTTTGCTGCAACGCTCGCCTTGCAGCGCGTCGTCGAGATCGAGCGGGTGCTGGTCGCGCAGATTCATATTTTGGAGACGATGACGCCGATCAGTTTTCTCGGCTTCCGCGACGAGTTGAATCCGGCGAGCGGTTTTCAATCCATGCAGTTTCGTGAGATCGAATTCACGTCGGGACTGAAAGATAAAGGCACGCTCAACAACTTCCGCGCCGACGAGTTTGCCTTGCAAAGACTACAGGCGCGCTTCGAGCGCCCGACCCTCGGCCAAGCTTTCTTCGCTTATCTCACGCGGCGCGGTCTCGATGCGCCGCCCGATGCTGCGACGCTCGCGCCCGAAGCTCAGCAGCAACTTTATCAACGTCGCGTGCGCGCCGTCGTCGAAGTCTTAACGCACTTCGAGACGCGCGTTGCAGAGTTTCAACTGGCTGAGGCTTTGCTCGCGCACGACGAACATTTTCAGTTGTGGCGCGCGCATCACATCAAGATGGTCGAGCGCATGGTCGGCGCAAAACGCGGCACGGGCGGCTCCGAAGGCGTCGGCTATCTGCGCACCACGCTGGAGCAAAAGTTCTTCCCTGAGTTGTGGGAAGCGCGTACGCACCTCAATGCCAAACATGGCGCGGCCGGCTGCCCCTTCGCTAGTGAATCGTGAATCGTAAATCGTGAATAGATGTGATCACTTTTTCTGTTTACGATTCACGATTCACTAGCCAACGATTCACGAACCCATGATCGAATTTCCCGAACGCTTCAACATGGCCGATTATTTCCTCTACCACAACGTCGAGGAAGGGCGCGCGGACAAAACCTGTCTTTACTTCAATGACGAGACATACACCTACGGCGACACGGTGCGTTGGGCGAATCGCGCGGGGAACGCTCTGCGTGAGCTTGGCGCTGAGGTCGAAGACCGCGTGCTGATCGTGCTGCCGGATTGCCCGGAGTTTGTATGGACTTGGTTTGGCGCAAGCCGCATCGGCGCGGTCATCACGATGGTCAATCCGTTGCTGCCAGTTGAAGATTATAAATACTATCTCGCTTACACACGCGCGCGCGTCGCCGTCATCCACGAATCGCTGCTGGAGAATTTCAGCGCCGCAGCACGCGAGGCAAAGTATCTGCGCAACGTGCTGGTCGTCGGCCGTGAACACGGCAACTTCAAATCGTTCGCACAAGTGCTCGCGCAGATGCCCGATGAACTCACGCCCGCCGACACGCACAAAGACGACATAGCGATCTGGCTATTCACTTCGGGTTCGACTGGACACCCGAAGGGCGCGGTGCATCTGCAACACGATCTGCCTTACAACACGGAGGCTTACGCGAAGGGTGTGCTCGGCCTCAACGAAAACGATCTGACTGTCTCCGTGCCGAAACTCTTCTTCGGTTATGCGACCGGCACGAACCTGCTCTTTCCCTTTGCCGTCGGCGGCGCAACCGCGCTCTTTGCAGAGCGTTCGACGCCGGAGCAGATGTTTGAGGTGATCGAACACTATCGCCCGACGGTGTTGACGAGTGTGCCGACGATGATCAATGCGATGCTCAACACGGCGGGCGCAAGCGCGCGCGATTTATCGAGTCTGCGCTTCTGTCTGTCGGCGGGCGAAGCTTTGCCGGTCGAGTTGTACGACCGTTGGTTGAAAACTTTCGGCGTCGAAATTCTCGACGGCATCGGCTCGGCCGAGATGTTTCACATCTACATCACGAACCGTTTGGGTGATGTGCGGCCGGGCAGTCTGGGGCGCATCGTTGCAGGTTATGAAGCGCAGATCGTTGACGCCGAAGGGCGCGAAGTGCCAATGGGCAAGATGGGCACGCTCAAGGTTAAAGGCGACTCGGCGGCGCTCTGCTACTGGCAGGCGCATGAAAAATCGAAAGCCACTTTCGCGGGTGATTGGTGTACGACCGGCGATCAATTTCACGTGGATGAAGCGGGTTATTATTGGTATCACGGGCGCACAGATGACATGCTCAAAGTCTCCGGCGTCTATGTCGCGCCGGTCGAGATCGAGAGTTGCCTGCTCGAACACGAAGCCGTGCTCGAATGCGTCGTCGTCGGCCACGATGCGGGCGCTGGCCTCATCAAACCGAAAGCCTTCGTCGTCGTGCGCCCACCGCACAGCGGCGACATAGAGCTTGAGCAAACACTCAAAGAGTTCGTCAAATCGCGCCTCGCGCTCTACAAGTACCCGCGCTGGATCGAGTTCGTCCCGGCGCTGCCTAAAAATGATCGCGGCAAGATTGATCGCAAACAGTTAAAAGCTGCGACAGGTGACAAGTGACAGGTAAGAGGTTCTCTCTTGTCATTTGTCATGGTCTTTCATATGTCTTTCACCACGCGCATCATCGTCCGCTTTGGCGAGGCCGACCCGGCGGGGCTGGTCTATTATCCGCACCTGTTTCACTATTGCCACATCGCGCTCGAAGAGTTCTTCGCCGCGCGCTGCGGCATCACGTATGAGCAACTGCGCGCGCGCGAGCGCGTGGGGTTTCCGACGGTCAACGTGCAGGCGGAGTTCTTGACGCCGCTCGTTTATGGTGATGAAGTGGAGGTGGAAATCTTCGTCTCGCGCGTCGGTCGCACCTCTGCAACCTTCGAGTACGTGCTGCGGCGCGCAAGCGACCGAACGCCCTGTGCCCGCGCCACGCTCGTGCAGGTGGCCATGAATCTGGACACACGCCGCGCCGTCGAGATCGCGCCACACTACCGGCAGGCATTTCTCGCCAGCGCGCCTTGACAGAGCCGCCGCTTCCCGACCGCGCGCGCACCGTATCTTTGCTTTAGCCGGACGGCGGCCCTAAAATTCTCTGCGCTCAAGCCGCGCTCCAACAGGTTGCCGCGAAACAGATTTTCTGAGCGTGAAACGTCGAGGAGTCAATATGTTCATACGCTTGTTCAAAGTCGCGCCCGGCGCGCTCGCCTGCGCGCTGTCGCTCAGTCTGGCCGCCGCGCCGAGTTTCGCGCAGTTCGTTGTCGCAGATGGCCACGCGGCCAAGGCCGGCAACAGTGTTGAAGACCGGCAACTCACGCCGACGCTCGCGCCTGACGTGAACGTCGCCACAGCGCAGGACGCAAACAGCAGTGCGCGCACGAAGAAGCATGAGAACGCTTTCCTGCGCGCGCTTGCCGCGCCGTTTCGCGCGCTTGCACGTCTCTTCGGCGGCGGCAAGAAGAGCACGCAGGCCAAGAACACTAAAAGCACGCCCGCCCCACAGCGGACGCAACAAGCGACGAACACAACCCCAACGCCCGTGACTGAAACTCAATCTGCATCCAACTCGCAAACTCCGACGAAGCTTGCGCCGCAAGCTCAAGCGGAAGGCGCGGCGCGATCAACTGCGAAAGCGAGTCGGCATGATGCGCCCGCGCCAGCCGCCCGCAGAAGCAATGTCGCCAAAGCAAACGCCACGCCCGCGCCTCCGCCTTCACTCGCCGATGCGCCCGCGAGCGCGGCCACACCGGCGCAACCCGAAAAATTTATGCCCGTGCCCGAAGGCGTGCCGCTCGACCCGTTGTCGCAGGGGCGCGCGTTGTTGGAACGTGGCGACGCTCATGCGGCGCTTGCGCCGTTGTCCATCGCCGCTGTCACGGGTCCCGACCTGCTCGCGGCGAATAATCTGCTCGGTCTTGCATACGACCACTTGGGTCAACACAAGCTGGCGGTTGAGTGCTACACCCGCGCGCTCATCGCCGCGCCTAACGACCCTGCGACGCTCAACAATTTAGGCCACTCGCTCTATCTCGCCGACCGTTATGTAGAGGCGCTCGCGCGCTTGCAACAGGCCGCGCGCCTACTGCCCAACGATCCGCAGGTCGCCAACAACCTCGCGCTCGTCTATGGCCGGCTGCACAAGTACGGCGACGCTTACAAGCAGTTCGCGCGGGCCGGCGGCGAGTTCTACGCGCGCATGCAGACGGGCGCGCTGCTCGAAGCGGCGGGGCGCGACCGCGATGCGATCAAACACTTCGAGGCCGCGCGTCGGCTCGATCCGACCAACTCCGAAGCCCTGCGCCATCTGATCAATCTCTACGTCCGCACAGGTCAACCCGGCAAAGCCGAAGACGCGCGCCGCCAACTCAACAACAAGCCGGAGAACAAGCACGCCGCATCTTCATCTTCCACGTCGAGCGTCTAGCACGGCGGACGAAAGATTGGTAACGATGGCAGGGTCGAGCGACTATCGAAGGTAGCAGCCCGCAAAGCGACG
Organism: Acidobacteriota bacterium; assembly: GCA_003223935.1. Classification (GTDB taxonomy): domain Bacteria; phylum Acidobacteriota; class Blastocatellia; order Pyrinomonadales; family Pyrinomonadaceae; genus QHXQ01. Next base: position 30,285 of record QHXQ01000059.1, read on the forward strand.
CAGCGGAAAGGCAGCCTGAATGAGCACCGAAGAGCGAATCGCCAAGCTCGAAGAGTTTGCGGCCGATGTGCGCAGCTACACGCAAATTTTAACCGAGATGCTCCGTCGGCACGACGAGCGGATCGATGAGCACGATACTCTATTCCGTGCGACGGATGAGAAGATCGCGGCGCTCACTGATGCGCAGATCAAGACTGAAGAGGCGTTGACGCGCTTGATCGAGCGCGTGGATAAGCTGACCGCCGCGCTTGAGCAGCACACCGCAGACGGGCATGGCGGGCGGCGGTGACAAACCATCTCGGTACGGCGCGAGCGCGTCGGCGCACAATATGAATAATTAAAAGGGCAGAGTTTGCGCTCTGCCCTTTTAGTTTTACGTGCGCTCCTTTTAATGCCGGCGCGTGAGATTGTAATCGCGCAGGCGACGATAGAGCGTCGAGGGCGAGATGCCTAGAAGTTCGGCCGTCTTGCCGCGATGCCAGTTGGTCTGCTCAAGCGCAGCGAGAATCTGCTGGCGCTCGACCTCGCGCAAGGGCGGCACGCCGCCCGCTTCCGTTGTGCTCGGCGCGCTCGCGCTTGCGGTGCCGCTCAAGGAGACGCCCGCCGGTTGCAAAATTTCGGGCGCGAGTTCGGCCGGCGTGATGCGCCCGTCGTTGGCGAGCAGTACGGCGCGCTCCAGACAGTTGCGCAGTTGGCGCACGTTGCCGGGCCAAGCGTAAGCGCGCAAAGCGGCGAGCGCGTCCGGGTTGATGTCGGGTGGGTGTGGGCCGCCGAGTTGCTTCAAGAGATAGCGCGTGAGTGGTTCGATATCGTCCGGGCGTTCGCGCAAAGGCGCGAGGTTGATCTGAAAACCGTTGATGCGATAGAGCAGGTCGGCGCGGAACGTGCCGTCGCCAACGGCTTGACTGATGTCGCGATTCGTCGCTGCGATGATGCGGACGTTGACTTGCACTTTGCGCACCGCGCCGACGCGATAGAACGAGCGCGTCTCAATCGCGCGCAACAGTTTTGACTGCAACGGCGCTGGCAACTCCGTCACTTCATCCAGAAACAGCGTGCCGTTATCGGCCAACTCAAACAGCCCCAACTTGCGCGCCTTCGCGCCCGAGAACGCGCCCGCTTCGTGGCCGAAGAGTTCTGATTCAAGCAGCGATTCGGTGAACGCGGCGCAGTTCAGATCGATGAATGAGCCGTCGCGCCTCTGCGACAGACGATGAATCGCCTGCGCGATCAACTCCTTGCCCGTGCCCGACTCGCCCGTAATCAACACGGACGCATCCGATGGCGCGACGCGCTCAACCAGACGCATTGATTCGCGCATCGCGTCCGACTCAAAGATGATGTTGGGCAGTTCTGACTGGCGCGCGATCTGCGCGCGCAAGCGTTGATTGTCCACGCGCAAGCGCCGTTTCTCGGCCGCCTGTTTGACGAGCGCATCGAGTTCCGTAATGTGATAAGGCTTCGAGAGGTAATCGTATGCGCCGAGTTTCATCGCCTCGATGGCGGTCTCGACGGTAGCGTGGCCCGTGAGCATGATCACTTCGGGCGGATTCGGGCGTTGATGGACGCGCCGCAAAAGCTCCATGCCGTCCATGCGCGGCATGTTGATGTCGCAGAGCATCACGTCCACGTTGGTCTCTTCCAGCAGCTTCAGTGCTGCTTCGCCATCGGGCGCGATGCGCACCAAGTAGCCTGCGCGCTCCAACTCCTTTTGCAACACGAGCCGCAGGTTCGCTTCATCTTCGGCGACGATGATTCTGGTCGGCAGCGGTGCGCTCAAACGTCTCGGCCTCCATCTCTGATCTCTTCGTTCATCGCGGGCAGACTGACTGTGAAGGTCGTCCCGCGCCCGACAGCCGAATCCACCGCTATACGCCCGCCGTGCTCCGTCACAATACCATAACAGACCGCAAGGCCGAGACCTGTCCCGCGCCCAACCTCTTTTGTGGTGAAGAACGGATCGAAAATCTTGGCGAGGTTTTCTTGCGCGATGCCGACGCCTGTATCGCACACTTGCAGCGCGACGCCGCCACTCTGATTGTACGTGCGCAGACTGAGCGCGCCGCCCTGCGGCATCGCATCAATCGCGTTCTCGGCGAGGATGATGACGACCTGTTGCAACTGGCCCGCGTCGCCTGCGACGAGCGCGATGTCGTCGGCCACTTCGACTTGAAACTCTATGTCCTGCGCGCGCCGTTGATGGCGCAACAGCCGCGCCGCCGCTTTGACCACCTCGGTCAGAGACACGGGCGCAGGCTCGCCCGCACGATTGCGACTGAAGTCGAGCAAGCCGTTCGTGATCTGTTTGCAGCGAAACGCTTCGCCGCGTATGAGCGCGAGATACTCGCGCAGGTCGTCCACGTCGCGCGACGCGCCGAACGTGCCCTCTGCGACGCGCGTCTCCAAAGCTTCGGCGCACGCGGCAATCGTCGCGAGCGGATTGTTGATCTCATGCACGACGCCGGCGGCGAGCCGGCCGACGGCGGCGAGTTTTTCAGTTCGTGCGACCGCGCGATTCGCTTCGACGCGCGCCGTGATGTCTTCGCCCACAGTGATGACGTGCGAGACCTCCGCGCCGTCTGTGCGCATCGGAATTTTGCTGACGAGCCAGTGCTTCGTGTGCCCGTCGGGGGCCGTGCTCTCCTGCTCGATGCGCTCGATCTGGCCGGTCTCGAAGGCGCGTCCGAACTCGCGTTCGAGCGTCGCACGCGGCTGGCGCGTCAACACATCGAAGACGCTACGGCCCAACGCATTCCGACGCGGCACACCTTGACCGCCAAGCTCGCGGTTGCGATTCCAAGCGACGATGCGATGCGTGCGATCAACTGCGTAGAGCGACACAGGCAGACTATCAATGATCGCTTCGGTGAAACGACGCTGTGCTTCTGCCTCAGCCGTGCGTCGTTCAACTTCGCGCGCGAGACTCACAGATGACGCACGCGCCGCCGCGTACAGCGACGAGATGTGCGCCGCGAGTGCCGCCTGCTGCGCTGCCGCATCAATCAGACGCGCCTCGGTCTCGCCGCAATCCGCCGCATCGTCGAACGCGACGACGAGCGCGCCCAACGCTTGCCCCGCGAATCTGAGCGGCGCGACATACTCGGCGCGGTGTGTGTCGTCGCGCAGAAAAAAATCTCCATGCCGCTCAAGCAGCACAGACGCCGAAGGATTCGTCAGTAGCCAACGCCGCAACTTCTCCACGTCCACGAGCGAAGGCCCTTCGGCGCTGCCCTCGCGGTCGAACACGCACGCCACCAGTTTATGCTCAGACGAAGCCGCGCCGTCATCAACGTCGCCCGCGCTCACTTCATTCGTGTTCGCCGTTACAACGGCCGCGCAGAGCGCCGCGTTCGCCGCATCATAGGTCGCGCCCGCGACGCGCCGCACAACCTGCAATGGCTCAAGCGCGACGAGAAGCCCGCGCCCCAAGTCTGCGAGGAAAGCCAATTCGCGATTGCTGCCCGCGAGCGCGTGCTCACGCCGCGCGGCTTCGAGGTGCGCGCTGACGCGCGACAGTAGCTCGGGTCGGGCCGCAGGCTTAACCACGAAATCATCCGCGCCCGCTGCGAATGCGCCGACCTGCAACTCTTCATCGGCGCGACTGGCGAGCATGATGATCGGCAGCCGCTTCGTCGCCGCTTGCGCGCGCAGCACGCGACACAAGGCGAGGCCGTCAACGCCCGGCATCTCGCTCGCAAGCAGGATCAGTTCGCAGTGCGCCTCATGCAACAGCCGCAGTGCCGTCGGCGCATCACCCGCTTCGAGCAGGCGATAACGCGCACCTTCGAGCGTGCGGACGAGCAACGCGCGCGCGCGCTCGTCGCTATCAACGACGAGCAGCGTAGCCGGCTTGCTTGATTGATCATTGGCCGCGAGCATGCTTTTGTTTGGTAAAGCTTTCCGCATCGGCAGGTCGGGGGCAGGATGCGCCACGCGCTTTCGAGTTCCGGCAAAACGCTTGACGTGAGAGCGTGCGACCATAAGCGGACGCCCGCACGCGCCTCTTTATTGATTGAAAGCGATGCGGGCGAGAAAGTCAAGAACAGTGGTCAGTGGTCGGTGGTCAGTGATCAGTGAGAGACAGTTTCTCAACTGACCACTGACCACCGACCACTGACCACTTCAGTTGATTGCTGCCGAAGTCAGATCACTAACGGGCATCTCGGCGGGCGCGTCTGTGGGCGGGTGGCGGTGTTGTTTGTGGTTGGCTTTGACGTTGTACATCGCTTGGTCGGCGGCGATGAGCAGTTGACTCAGGGTCTCGCCGTCTGTGCCGAAGCGGGCTGCACCGACGCTGACGCCGACGCGCGCGTGCTTGTCGGGCGGGACGCGCAAACTGAGCCGGCTGATCGCGCGCTCGATGCGCTCGCGCAAGTCGCGCACTTGATCGTCGCTCAGTTCCTGCACGATGGCGACGAACTCGTCGCCCGCGTAGCGCGCGAGAAAATCGTACTCGCGCAGTTGCGCTTGAAGGACGCGCCCGACCTCTTTGAGCATCTGATCGCCGGTCTGATGACCGAATGTGTCGTTGACCTGTTTGAACTCGTCCAAGTCGAGCATGACCACTTGGAACGTTTGCCCCGTGCGCCGCGCCCGCGCCTCTTCTTCGCTGAAGCGCAGATGGAGAGCGCGCGCGTTCGGCAGGTTTGTTAATTGATCTGTGAGCGCGTTCGATTCGGCTTCGGCGTGGCTCATCGCGGTCGAGAAGGCGTCGGCCGCCAAGCGCGCCACCATGTCGAGCAGGCGCACGTCGTCGTCCGTGTATGGCTCGTAGTCGAGCGAATAGATGGCGATGACGCCGAGCAAGCGCTCGTCTTTAACGAGCGGCAGCGCGACCATCGAGCGCGGCCGCTCGCCTTCCGCTAGCGCGAACTCCGCGAAGTCGAGCATCGGATCGAAGCCGTTCACGGGGCGACGATTGGCGAGCACAAAACCGATCACACCTTCGCCCGGCGCAACGCAACGTCCGGGCAATAACTCCGCGTGCCGGCCTGCGACGTGCGCCACGCGCGCGTAGCCTTTCAACTCGTCGTAGATATAAACGGCGCATGTATCGTAAGGTACGACGTGGCCGACCTTGTCCACGAGCACGTGCGCGCGGTCGGCGAGCGCAAGCGACGAGCCGAAGGTGCGCGCGATCTCGTAGAGCGCATAGACCTCGCGGTGCGCGTTCTTGATCTGATCGAGATAGGCGGGCGGCGAGAGCGGGCCGCTGTTGCGCGGGCGACGCAGAGAGCTTGTGCTGGACGTATGCTCGTCAAGCTCAATTATGGCGAGATGCTGATCCAACCCATGCGCCGCGACTTCAAGCTCAAACTCCGGCAGATGTTTGAGGAACAGTTCAATGATCTGAGGATCGAAGCGCGTGCCGGCGTCGTGGCGCAGGAGCGCGCTCGCTTCGTCGCGCGCCTTGCCGGGTCTAAACGGCCGGTCTTCGCGCATCGAGTCGTAGCAATCAACGACCGCGAGCACGCGCGCCGTCAACGGAATCTCTGCGCCGCGCAAGCCGTCCGGGTAGCCGAGTCCGTCCCAACGCTCGTGGTGATGGCGCACGGTCGGCACGACCGGATAAGGGAAGTCAATCCGTTCGAGTATCTGCGCGCCGACGACCGTGTGAATCTTCATCCGGTCGAACTCGGCGGGCGTCAGTTTGCCCGGCTTGTTCAAGATGTGATCGGGGACGGCCAACTTGCCGATGTCGTGCAGGAGCGCGCCGGCCTTCAACGCCTCGATCTCTTCATCAGCCATGTGCAAGACGTGGCCCATGCCGGCGGCGTAGAGTTGCACGCGGCGAACGTGGCAATGCGTCGTCTGATCCTTCGCGTCAATCGCAGTCGCGAGCGCTTCGACCGTGGCCAGATGCAAGCGCGCGAGTTCGGCCGCTTCGCGCGTCTTCTCGTTGACGCGCTCGAAGTAGATTTTGTAAGTCGCGAAAGTAGCAGCGATGACCGGCACGCTGAGCAGCACGTAGAGCAGCCCGACGTTCATCATCGCGCGATAGAGCAGCGCGGTGACGACCGCCGAGGCGAAGAACGTCCAAGCCGTCCACACGTAGCCGTCGCGCCAGAACTTCCAGATCGAGCGGCGGCGCTTTAAGGCGTGCAGCGCCGCGACGAACAGACCGTTGAAGAAATACTGCACGAGCGCCATCGCGCCGAGCGGCAAGAGCAACTGCGCGAACGTCAAGCCGGACAACCCGACCGGATGCAGTTGCACAGCGCCATAGAGTTTGAGCGTGAAGTAGAAGGTCTGCGCCGCAAGCAGCGTGGTGACCGACATCGTCGCGGGCGCGGCGAGCCAACTGGTCGCGCGGCGCGTCGTGCGCAAACTGCTGAGCAGTGAATCGAGCGCGCCGAGCAGGACGGCTGCGGGCACACCCAAGACGATCACGCCGAGAAAGATGAAAGCGTCGCCGAGCGTAATGCTGGCGGCGTTATTTGGAATGCGAATCGGGAGCGCACCGGCGAGGACGACGAAACTGGCGAGCGCGAGAAACTGTAAGCCTTGTGCACCCGTGAACGACAGACAACCGAAGAGCGCCCAAGCGCAGATGAGTGTGCCCGCGCAGACCGCCACGCCCCAGTAGATTTTGGCGGCGCGACTGTAGTCCGACATGTCGATCAGTTTCACTCCAGAGCCTCCGCGACGCAAGCTCATCAGCCTACGTCTTGGCTTAACTTTGCTATTCCAGCACGAACCACTAACAAACAGATGAACACATGCACGCGCATAAGACCGACGCAACCCGCGCGCCGTTTGCGCTGAAAGTTTGGTCGCACCTCAACGTCGAGGGCGACAACAGTCCGCCGCCGGAAACGAGCGCCGGGAGCAAATCGGCCTTCGTTTCCGAGCGACGGCAGGGCAAGCAGCGAGCGTTGTGGCACTCGCTCGCTGTAGCAGGGTGAGAAAACCTAATCCGCACGCGAAGGCGGCCCGACCCGACTTCCGCTAAAACTTGCGCTATCAAATAAGGCGCGGCCCGACAAGTCCCGTGCGGAGGACTCGCGAAGCGCCTGACGCTTCAAGCCGCGCCCACTTCTTTTACAAAGCGTGTGCCGTTACCCGTGCAATCGAATCCGCACCGCAGACGCCCGCATAAACGCACGTAAACCTGCACGTGAAAGCGCGCAAGACAGCAGATGTGCTGGTCAACGAAAGTCAACGTGACATGTCAGTCTGATGGGTCGGTCAGATTAAAGCGGGCCGTGCGGCCACCCCGTTTGACAATCGTCACTGCGCACGGCACTCTCAAACGCAAACCGTGACGACACAGGATCGAGAGCAGATGCAGAACACTTCTGTCGGCTACGTCGCATTGCTGCGGCGCAATCGCAGCTTCCGGCAGTTGTGGCTTGGTCAGGTCGTGAGCCAACTCGGTGATTGGTTCGATACCATCGCGGTCTATACGTTGGTGTTGAAGCTGACGGGTTCGGGGCGCGCGGTCGGGCTTGTATTGGTGGCGCGGTTTCTGCCGAGCGTCGTGACGGGGCCGCTCTCAGGCGTCGTGGCGGATCGCTTTAGCCGCCGCACGATCATGATCGTCTCAGACGTAGTGCGCGCCGTCGTCGTGCTCGGCTTTCTCTTCGTGCGCCGGCCCGATCAGGTCTGGCTCATCTACGTGCTCACGGTTTTGCAACTGACCTTCTCGACCTTCTTCGAGCCAGCAAAGACCGCGACCATTCCATCAATCGTCGAAGCGCGCGAACTCGTGACGGCAAACGCCATCGCTTCGGTCACGTGGTCGGCGATGCTCACGCTCGGTGCGGCGGCGGGCGGCGCGGTCACCGCTTGGTTCGGCACGGACGCAGCGTTCGTCATTGACTCTTTGACCTTCCTCGCTTCAGCCGCGCTCGTCGCCAGCGTCCGTTTTCCGAAACGAGCGGCGCGCGCGAAAACGAAACTCACCATTAGCAAGGCGCTCGGTCTCACGGACACGCTCGAAGGCATGCGCTACGTCTGGAAACGCCCGCGCGTGCTCGCGCTCCTGCTCGTCAAACCGGCGTGGGGTTTGGGCGGCGGCATCCTGACGCTCTTGGCCGTCTTCGGCGAAAAGATTTTTCCGGTCGGGCGCACCATCGCGGGCGGCGTCGGCGTGCTCTATGCGGCGCGCGGCATCACGAAACTCACCATTAGCAAGGCGCTCGGTCTCACGGACACGCTCGAAGGCATGCGCTACGTCTGGAAACGCCCGCGCGTGCTCGCGCTCCTGCTCGTCAAACCGGCGTGGGGTTTGGGCGGCGGCATCCTGACGCTCTTGGCCGTCTTCGGCGAAAAGATTTTTCCGGTCGGGCGCACCATCGCGGGCGGCGTCGGCGTGCTCTATGCGGCGCGCGGCATCGGCACGGCCGTGGGGCCTGTGTTTGCGCGCATCCTCGCGGGCGAATCGCGGCGCCGCATGCAGGCGGCCATCGGCTTCGCATTTCTGTTGGGCGGCCTGTTCTACGCCGCGTTCGGCGGCGCGCACAATTTCGCGCTCGCGCTCCTGCTGCTCTTCATCGCGCATATGGGCGGCAGCATCCTCTGGGTCTTCTCGACCGTGCTCTTGCAAGGGTCGGTTGAAGACAACTTTCGCGGGCGTGTGTTCGCCGCCGAGTTGGCGCTCTTGACGCTCGCGCTCGCCGCCTCGAACTATGCGACCGGCGAACTGCTCGACCGCTGCCAGGTTTCGCCGCGCACCGTCACCGTCATGATCGGCGCGCTCTTTCTCGTGCCCGGCCTACTTTGGTTTGCGACCGCGCGTTGGTGGAATCGTGAACGCGAACCAGCCCGCGCGATGACAAAGCTGGATACGGAAGCTGCGGCGCTGCATGACGTAGCCAAACAGATTCATCTGTCGGCTGATTAACAAAACGCGGGCTTTCAACTATCATCTTCCGACACTGGACGACCGATGCGGACTGCTTCCTGTCGCAGCAAACGCCAGTCGCGTCTTTGGCCCAACCGATCCTAATTCAAACTCGGAGATTGCCCATGCGCCGAATCAATGCCCTTCCCTTGTTTATTCTGCTCATCGCGCTCGCGGCTACTGCGTTCGCCGCGAGTCATGATCGTCTGACGATTGAAACCTATCTCGATTGGGAGTACGTCAACTCGCCGCAGATTTCGCCCGACGGCACGCAGGTCGTCTATACGCGCCGTTGGACGGACAAGATGAACGACAAGTTTGAGGACGAAATCTGGATCATGAACGCGGACGGCACGCACAACCGCTTTCTGATGAAAGGCGCGCAACCGCGTTGGTCGCCCGATGGTCGGCGCATCGCTTACGTCGCACAGGGTCAACCCGGCGGCGCGCAGATTTTCGTCCGTTGGCTCGACGCACCTGACGAGACGCAACTCACACACTTAGAGCGCGCGCCCGCGAACATCGCTTGGTCGCCCGACGGCAAACACATCGCGTTCACTTCGCTCGTGCCCTCGACCCAAAGTTTCAAGATCAACATGCCACCGCGTCCGGCGGGCGCGAAGTGGATTGATGCGCCGCGCGTCGTGGATCGGCTCGACTATCGCTCGGACGGTTCGGGTTGGCGCTCGGAAGGTTATCAACATATCTTCATCATCCCGGACACAGGCGGCACGCCGCGCCAGTTGACCGAAGGCGATTACAATCACGGTGCGGCCGAATGGCTGCCCGACGCGGAGACCATTCTCTTTAGCGGCGTGCGCCAACCCGACGCCGAATACTTGCAGCGCGAGTCGGACATCTATGCCATCAACGTGAAGATGGGCCAAATTCGCCAACTCACCGACCGCAAGGGGCCGGACACCAATCCGACCGTCTCGCCCGACGGCAAGCTCGTCGCCTATCTCGGCTTCGATCAAACCGACGACACATACATCGTCAACAAGCTCTACTTGATGAACGCCGACGGCACAAATAAGCGCGTGCTCACGGCCGATTTTGATCGCTCGCCGGCCGAACTTGAATGGGCGAACGACAACAGCGGCGTCTATTTCGTGGCCGAAGATCGCGGCACAAACAATCTCTGGTTCGAGTCAGTCAAGGGCGGTGCGCCCGTGCAGTTGACGAAGGGCAATCAACAACTCAACTTCTCGTCGCTCAGCCGCAACGGCGTCGCGGCTGGTCTGCTCACCACGCCGCAAGCGCCGAATGATGTCGTGGTCTTCAACATCAAAGAGCCTGTGCTGCGGCGCGTCACAAACGTCAACGACGATGTGCTTGAAGGGCGCAAGCTCGGCGAGGTCGAAGAGATTTGGTACGACTCGGTCGGCGGCAAAAAGGTTCAAGGCTGGCTCGTGAAGCCGCCCGATTTCGACGCGACAAAGAAGTATCCGCTCATCCTCTACATACATGGCGGGCCGCACACGATGTACGGCGTCGGCTTCAACTTCGAGTTTCAACAACACGCGGCGGAAGGTTACGTCGTGCTCTACACCAACCCGCGCGGCTCAAGCGGCTACGGGCAAGAGTTCGGCAACGCGATCAAGAACAACTATCCCGGCGAGGATTACAACGATTTGATGACCGGCGTGGATGAAGTCGTCAAGCGCGGTTACATTGACCCGAACAATCTGTTCGTCTGCGGCGGCTCAGGCGGCGGCGTCTTGACCTCTTGGATCGTCGGGCACACGGATCGCTTCGCGGCGGCGGTCGTCATGAAGCCGGTCGTCAACTGGTACTCGTTCGTCGGCACGACCGACAGCAGTTCGTGGTATTACAACTTCAAGAAGCTTCCTTGGGAAGACCCGGAAGAGCACCTGCGCCGCTCGCCGATCACTTACGTCGGCAACGTCAAGACGCCGACGATGCTTATGGACGGCGAACTCGACCTGCGCACGCCGATTGAAGAGACCGAGCAATACTATCGCGCGTTGAAACTGCGCAAAGTGCCGACGCTCATGGTGCGCCTGCCCGATGAATATCACGGCTTCAACGCCGACGGCACG
>QHXQ01000060.1 GCA_003223935.1 Acidobacteriota bacterium
ATGCTCAGCGCGAGTATGCCCGGCAGCAGTTGGTTCGGATAGCTCTGGCTCGTGATGCTGAGGCGCGTCATCACAAACCCGAAGATGAATGTGAACAAGAGCGGCTGCAACCCAACCCGCAAGATAAATGATTTCAACTCACGCCGCGCCACCCGCAGATCGCGGTGCAACAAGGCGAGCATCGTTGTCATGTTCATGATGAATCCGCTTCATACTGAATAAGCTATTACTGCCTGAGGCTGCGTCCTGTGAGATGCAAGAATAGATTTTCTAAACTCGGTTCGGCGACGTGCGCGTCTGTGACCATGATGCCTTGCTCGCTGGCCAAGCGCATGGCGTTGGCGAGTAAGCCCTCGGCTTTGTCGGCGTAGAGGCGGATCAAGCCGTCTTGCGCGTTGACTTCGGCGACGCCGGGCAACGTGCGCAGAGATGTGACGAGGCGTTCACCGTCGTCATCGGCGGCGCGCAGTTCGATCAAGTAGCCACCGGGGATGCTGGCTTTTAGCTTGCCGGGTGCGTCGAGCGCGAGCAGTTTGCCTTTGTCCATGATGGCAATGCGTTGGCAGAGTTGATCGGCCTCTTCCATGTAGTGCGTGGTGAGAAAGATCGTCTGCCCTTTGCCGTTGAGTTCGACGAGCATGTCCCAGAGCGCGCGGCGCGATTGCGGATCGAGTCCGGTCGTCGGCTCATCGAGAAAGAGGATCGCGGGGTCGTGCATGAGCGCCCGCGCGATCTTCAGACGCTGCGCCATGCCGCCGGAGTAGCCGTTGATCTTTTCGTCGGCGCGCTCCGATAGTTGAAAGCGCGCGAGCAAATCGTTGGCGTGTTGCTCGCGCGTCTGTTTGGGGATGCCGAAGTATTCGGCGTGAAAGAGCAGATTCTCGCGCCCCGTTAGACTGCGGTCGAGGTTGTTCATCTGCGGCACGACGCCGATGCGGCGTTTGACGGCGACGGGATCGCGCGCCACGTCAATGTCTTCAACCAGCGCCGCACCGCCCGTCGGTAAGACGCGCGTGGTGAGTATGCCGATGGTCGTCGTCTTGCCCGCGCCGTTTGGCCCGAGCAGGCCAAAGAATTCGCCACGCGGGACTGCAAACGTGATGCCGTCCACGGCTTTGATGGCGACGGGCTGGCGCTTGCCCTTCGGCGCATAAGTTTTCTGCAAGTCGCGGACGGCGATCACGGTCTCCATCCATCTGCACCTCACATTAAAGTTTTAAACCTACGGCACGGATGGCGGCGGCTCGCTGTGCGTGCTCGTCGTCTGCTCGCCCGCGCTCGCGTCCGGCTCGCAGCCTTTGCGCTGGCGCATCCACTCGCTGATTGATTCGCGGATGAACTCGCCGAGGTCTTCGATGTCGTGCGCGGACTTGCGCCAGAACTCTTTGAAGGCGCGCGCGTCGAAGCCATAGACGCCGACGTGCGGGCGATGCTTGCGCAACTCCGGCCCCAACTCGTCTTCATAATAAGCGACGAGTTGCCGGCATGCCATCGCCACGACCGACAAAGAACTGTCGGGCGGCAGAGGATCGAAGACTGTGCCCGCACCCGCGTCAATCTCCTTCAAGCGTTCGAGCACGCGGTTGTAACGACCGGCACAATAAGCGGCCGTGCCCGGGTCTTTGCCCGCGCCCGTCCATTCGGCCTGCAAGGCCATGCGCCCCGTGCGGCGCAGCACGTTAATGAGTTTCAGCAATTCTTTCTCTCGTTCCATTTCCTTTAACCTCTCTCATCCAACCGGTTCAAGCTGCTCGCGCAGCAGTTTCTTGCCTTGATGCACGCGCCACTTCACCGTCGTGAGCGGCACGCCGACAAAGGCCGCGATCCGTTTCAGAGGCATCTCGTCCAAGTAATGCAGACGCAAGACAAGCGCGTAATCTTCGGGCACACATTCGAGCGCGTGCCTTAACTCCTCTTTGTCCGCTTGCTCAACAAGCGGCTGATTGAGCGCCGCGAGTTTTTCAAGCAATGCTTCATCTAATTCGACGCGGCCCGCCCTGTGCACACGCTCGCGCTGCGTAAAGCGAAACGCACGATGGCGCGTGATCGCGCCGAGCCACGCGGCGAACCGCGATGGCGCTTCGAGCGTGGGCAGCGCCTTGAAGGCGATCAAGAGAGCGTCTTGCGCCACGTCTTCTGCGTCTGCACGCCCGACAATCGCTTGGGCTGCGCGCACGACCGCCGCGCGATAACGCGCGCACAACTCATCGAACGCGCTCAGGTCGCCCAGCATCGCTGCGACCACGAGCACCTCGTCCGGCACCTCCACATCAACGTCATGCGCCATGCACCGTCAACAGCCTTCACTGTTATAGAGACATACGAAGAGGCAAAGGATAGTGATCGAGAGAAAAATTTTCGCGCATTGTATTGACTTCGCTATTTCTCTTCCGGAATTGGACTCGCCGTGTCGAGTGCGATGCGCCAATGGTCGCCGTCGCGCCGCCAGATGCGGACGTAGTAGCCTCGCTCAGTCGTCGCGCCGTCTTTCAGTTCATAGCTGCCGTAGCTGTAGCCCAGATCGCCGGACTGCGCCACGTCCGCACTTGTCGGCGTGCCGGTGAGCTTCCACGACTTGCTGTTGAGATAAGCTTGAATCTCCCGCCGGCCGACGACGGGGAACATGCCGTTGCGATGCAAACGCGCATCTGCGGTCAACTGCGCGCCGAGGGCCTCGGCGCCACCGCGCTCGCTTTCAGCGTGCAACAACGCGCGGTCGGCTGCGAGTAGTACTGCACGTTCCGCTTCAAGGTTCACGTGTGCGCGTGCTTTGTGTGTGCTGCTTGGTGGATGAAATTGCAGCACGGGCGCATCGGTCGGCGGCCGCGCAGGCGTGCTGACGCCGCAGTCAACGGCCACTTTCCAACTGCCGTCCGGTTGCTTTTTCCAGATCGAGAAGAAGTAGCCGTATTGCGTCGGGCGCGGCTGCGCGGAGTGATCCGTGACCGTGTAGGGGCCGGTCGTGTAGCCGAGGTCACCGGCCTGCGAGACGTCTGCATAGATCGGATACCAGTTGAGCGTGAATGTCGGCGGTGTCGTGGGCGCGGGGCGTTTGCGGAATGCTTCTTTGGTGTTCGTCGGGTGCGGCTGAAAGTTGATGCCGTCGTCCGCAAAGTAGGTCAGAAAAGCTTCGCGCACGCCCCGCTCGACTGACAGATGCGCGAACGCGCGTTCAGATGCAACGAGCGACGCAAGCGCGGGCGATAGCTTCTGCTCCTGTGAATGAGCCGACGGCAAAACGCTCAACGCCAACGCCATCGGCAATAAGATCAACAGACTTCGCTTCATTCGACAAGCGCGAAGGCGCGGACGGGGAATGTGCCCATGCCTTTGACTTTGACGGGCACGGCGAAGAACTTGCAGCCATGCGCGGGCAGCGCCGCGAGGTTGCAGAGATGTTCGACAATCGGAATGTCGGCGCGCAGCAAGAGCGTGTGCGCGGGCCTCGTCAGATCGGCCGTGTCGTCAATGTTGAGCGAGTCAATGCCGACGAGGCGCGCGCCCGCAGCGACGAGATGCTCGGCCGCCGCGCGCGTCAAAAACGGATGACCGTTGAAATACTGCTCCGTGTTCCAGTGCACATCCCAACCCGTGTGCACGAGCACGGCCTTGCCGCGCAGATCATATGGCGCAAACACGTCCGCATCAATCGCGCGCCCGCCTGCGCTGCGGACGACGACGGCATCGAGATTGGCGACTGCGTCGAGCGGGAGTTGCGCAACATCAAGGCCGTCGGCGTAACGATGAAAGGGCGCGTCAAGGTACGTGCCTGTGTTGGCGACCATCTCAATCTTGCCGATGTGAAACTCTGTGTCGGGGCCGTAAAGCTGACGCGAAGCTACGCGCGTTAAATGATCCGTGATGACAGGCGCGGGCAAGCCGCGATAGGTGACGAGTCCGTCCGCGATCTCATGGCTTACATCAATCAGTCGCGCGGCGCGCGGCGCATCGGTTAACATGCGGGCATTAAACGATCAGATCGATCAGGAGCACAAGCAGTGACATTGATGCTGGCCGAAGGAGCGCGCGCCGAACTCTGGCAGCGCGTCGTCGAAACGATTGAAGCTTACGCGACGGAAGTTGCACAGTTGCCCGTGAGCACTGAGCCGAATCCGTCTGCGATTCGCGCGCGGCTTGCGCCGTTCGATTTCGCGCAGACGGTCGCGCCGAATGATGCGGTCGAGTTTGTCGCCGATTGTCTGAGACAGTATCAGGTGCACACGCCGCACCCGCGCTACTTTGGCCTCTTCAATCCCGCGCCGACGACGATGGGCATCGCCGCCGATACGCTCGTCGCTGCCTTCAATCCGCAGATGGCCGCTTGGAGTCACAACCCGTTCGCGGCCGAAGTGGAGTCGCACTTGGTGCGCGCGTTCGGCGCACGCTTCGGCTACGCCGAGACCGACGGCACGTTCTGCTCGGGCGGCGCAGAGGCGAACCACACAGCCGTGCTCACGGCGCTTACACACACGCAAAGTGAGTTCGCGCGCGGGGGCGTGCGCGCGCTCGCGGCGCAACCTGTGCTCTACATCTCAGGCGAAGGGCATCACTCGATCATCAAGGCCGCGCGCCTCTGCGGTCTCGGCACGGACGCCGTGCGCGAGATTCCGGTTGATGAGAAGTTGAAGATGGATTGCCATGCGCTCGTCGCACAGATCGAGCGCGACCGCAACGCGGGCTGCGCGCCCTTCATGCTTGTCGCCACGCTCGGCACGACCAACTCCGGCGTACTCGATCCGGTTGATGAACTGGCCCATATCGCCGCGCAAAACGAGCTGTGGCTGCATGCCGATGCCGCATGGGGCGGGGCGGCGGCACTAGTCGCGGAGTTGCGCCCGTTGCTCAAAGGGATCGAGCGCGCCGATTCGATCACATTCGACGCGCACAAGTGGCTCTCCGTGCCGATGGGCGCAGGGCTTTATCTCACGTGCCACACAGACATACTCACGCGCACGTTTCGCATCGCCAATGCTTACATGCCGCGCGCGGTCGAGACGGAGCACGACATCAGTAGCCCTTATGAACATTCAATGCAGTGGTCGCGGCGCTTCACGGGGCTGAAAGTTTTCCTTTCGTTGCTTGTCGCCGGTTGGGACGGTTATGCCGAAGTGATCCGTCAACAGACTGCGATGGGCGCGCTCTTGCGCCGCGAGCTTGAACAGAATGATTGGGCGATCATGAACGAGACCGAATTGCCCGTCGTATGTTTCATTGATCGCGCGCGGGGAGACGCACAACTCAATGAGATCGCCGCCGACGTGCTTGCATCGGGGCGGGCTTGGATTTCAACCACGCGGCTCGGCACAGGCCAGCAAGTCCTGCGCGCGTGCATCACGAACTATCGCACCGATGAAGCGGACGTGCGCACACTGGTGCAAGCCGTGAACGAGGCACGGGCCAAGTTGCGCGTAATTTGATCGGAGTAACAGATGGAAAAAGTTAATCTCAGAGAGAAGCTGGCGCTCTTTAGCGCGCACTGGCAGCCGAAGATCGTGGGTGAGTTGAATGGACAGTTGGTGAAGCTGGTCAAGTTTCAAGGGCCGTTCGTCTGGCATCAACACGAGGCAGAGGACGAGATGTTCTTCGTCGTCGCGGGGCGCTTTCGGATGGAGTTTCGGGATCGCGTCGTGTGGCTCGAAGCGGGTGAATTTATCATCGTGCCGCGCGGCGTCGAGCACAGACCCGTGGCCGAAGAAGAGGCGCAGGTGATGCTGTTCGAGCCGGCCACGACCTTGAACACGGGCAACGTGCAAGACGAGTTGACGCAACCCGTGTTAGAGCGAATTTGAGCCGACGCTTCAGACCGGTAGCAGCATCGGCACGACGAACAATGCGCGCCCCGTGGCCGCTGTGCCTGTCGCTTTGGCCGCCCGCGATTCGACCGTCTTGTGTCGTGCGCGGGCAGCGCGGGCGCGCAGTTCATCCCACTCGACGGGCGGGATGCGCAGGAAGGCTGCCACCACTTCCGGGTCGAACTGCCGTCCTGCCTCTTGTCTCAGTTCGCGCACGGCGGCTTCATAAGAGCGGCCGGCGCGATAGACGCGGTCGCTCGTGATCGCGTCAAACGCATCGGCGACGGCGAAGATGCGCGCGTTCAGATCGATCTCAGCGCCCGCGCGCCCTTCGGGATAGCCCGTGCCGTCCCAACGTTCGTGATGTTGCGCGACGACGCGCGCCGCGCCCGCGAGAAATTCGATCCCGGCGAGAATCTGCGCGCCCAAAGACGGGTGCTGGCGCATGCGCTCCCACTCGCCTTCGTTCAGCGCGGCGGGCTTGCGCAGGATCGCATCGGGAATACCGATCTTGCCGATGTCGTGCAAGAGCGCGCCGAACTCAAGCGCGCACAGGTCTGTGTCCGCCACATCGACCTCATGCCCAAGTCGCAAGGTGAAACTGACGACGCGCTCGGAGTGGCCGTGCGTCTCGCGGTCGCGCGTCTCCAAAGCGGCGGCGAGCGCCTGCAAGGTTGAGCGATATGAGTCCGCGAGCGAATTGAGCGCCTGTCGCAGTTCGGTCGTGCGCTGTGCGACCAGTTCGGTTAGGTGTTGTTCATAACGTCGCTTCGTGACCAAAAGCGCGCGATGCCGCAGCGCACGCCGAATGGCCGCTTCGACCTGCGAGAGATCAAAGGGCTTCGTTAAAAAGTCGAACGCGCCCGCGCGCATGGCGGCAATCGCGTGCTCGATGGTCTGCGCGCCGCTGATCATGATGATGACCGCGTCGGGCGCAAGCCGCAGCGCACGCGGCACGAGTTCCAAGCCGCTCAAGCCCCCCATCGTGATGTCGCTGATGATGAGGTCGAACGATTCGCGACTCAGGCAAGCGAGCGCCGCCTCAGCCGAATCAACCGTATGGCATTCGTAACGCTCGCAGAGAAACTCGCGCAGCACGTCTCTGATCTCCGCATCGTCGTCGGCGATCAACAAACGCACCGGCTCTCGTTCATCATTCATCATCCACCTTCGCTCGACTCAATTTCGATTAAGCAGACGACCGTGCGGGGGCAGCGCGCTGCACCCTGTTAACGAACAACTGGCTGGACGGGGAGTTCTTTTGCGTCGGGGGAAACAGGGAGACGATGACCGCTACGGGCAAGCGTCGTGCCAACTTGCTCGAACGATGATGCAACGTTGAGTTGCAGACAAATCGCCTTCGGTCGCGCCGCGCCTGCGGCAAATCACTGCGGCGCGGGCGCAGGCGTTCGCTGCATTGTGCAACGGCGGCGCGCTCGCGGGGCGCAAGCTGCTTTGCTTAATGCGGCGAAAAAATGGGCGATCCGTATCGCGCGCCAGTGGAACAAGTCTTGCCGCAGGAAAGTTCGACTAGCTGAACACCCCCGACCAACAGATTCACGTTTTAGCCACCTCGTCTAAAACTTTCGACCGTTGTAGAGGAGAAGCGCAAGTGCTCGACCGCAGGAGTTCTCGTTTCGTCGTCTGGTTGACGCTGCTGGCGTTTCTCTCTGCGCCGTGCGCCGGCATGGCGCAGACGGATGACCCAAGCGCCGCATATAACGAGAACGCAAACGTGCGCGTAAGCATGGTACAAGCCGACAAACTAGCGTCCGATCTGAGTGCAACTTTGCAGGCGGCGCAACCGAACGAGCGCGTCAAAGTCATCGTGCAGTTCAAGGGCGCGCCGGCCCTGCAAGCTGAAGCTGTGCTCGCAGACTCGCCCACTGCCAACGTCGTGCGTCGCTTCGCGCGGCTCAATGCGCGCGTGTTGATGTTGCCTGCGAACGCAGTCGCGGCGCTCGCCGCGCGCGCAGACGTGGCTTATGTCGGGCCGGACAGACCCGCCGCCGCCTTCGGTCATGTCACGACGACGACTGGTACTGAAGCCGTGCGCACGCAGACGAGCTTGGACTTGCTTGGCCTCACCACCAATACGACGCTCGACGGCACAGGCATCGGCATCGCCGTGCTCGATTCAGGCATTGACGCAACTCACGTCGCCTTTCGCAATAGTCTCGGTCTCAGCCGCGTCGTCGCCAGTCAAGACTTCACCGGCGAGAACCGCACGGACGACCCTTACGGGCACGGCACGCACGTCGCCTCTCTGGCTGCGGGCAACGGCCAAGTCGCCGGCGGCGCTTACATCGGCATCGCACCTGCTGCGAACCTGATCAATCTGCGCGTGCTCGACGCGCAAGGCGCAGGCTCGACCTCGAACGTGCTGGCCGCGCTCGATTGGGTCTTGCAGAATCGCACGCTCTACAACATCCGTGTGGTCAACATGAGTCTCGGCACGCAGGCGATTGACTCCTACCAAAATGATCCGGTCTGTCTGGCGGTGCGGCAGTTGGTGGACGCGGGGCTTGTGGTCGTGGCCGCCGCCGGCAACAACGGCAAGGACGACGCCGGACAGAAAATCTATGGGCGCATACACGCGCCGGGCGATGAGCCTGCGGTCATCACGGTCGGTGCGGCCAACACCTTCGGCACGGACGCACGTGATGATGATGTGGTGACGACCTATAGCTCGCGCGGGCCGACGCGCGGCTGCTCGACGAAGATAGACATAAACGGCGGCCGCCATTGCGACAATCTGATCAAGCCCGATCTGGTCGCGCCCGGCAATCGCATCATTGCGGCTGAAGCGACGAACAACCTGCTCGTCACGGAGCATCCCGAATTGGACGCGGGCGTGAGTGAGCAGACTAACAAGCGGATGATGTATCTGAGCGGCACGTCCATGTCCACGCCGGTCGTCGCAGGCGCAGCCGCGCTGCTGCTCCAAGCCAATTCATCGCTCACGCCGAACATGGTCAAAGCGATCTTGATGTACACGGCGCAGCCGCTCGCAGGCTACAACGTGCTGGAGCAGGGCGCGGGCGAGTTGAATATCGAGGGCGCGATCAAACTCGCCAAACTCGTGCGCAGCGATCTCGGCTTGTTCCGAACGAACGGCGCGCCCTTGCTCAATAACGCGCCGCCTGCGCCGCAGACGACCATCGCCGCGCAGACTTTCGACTGGGCGCAGGGGCTTGTGCTCAACCACACTTATGCGACCGGCGCGGAGTTGATCACAAAATATCAAGGCAGCTACGACACAGGGCATGCGCTCGGCGATGGCGTGAACGAAAGCGAGCTGGGGCAGTCCATCGACACTGCGCTGATGACGACCGGTGTCATGCTCGGCAGCGAACTGCGCACGAGCGATGGCACGACGCTCGCTGCTGGTGTACCCTTCATCAGCACTGATGCGCTCACGGGCGGCGGCATCGTGATCGGCGACGGCATCGTGATCGGCGATGGGATCGTCATCGGTGACGGTATCGTGATCGGCGACGCCTACGTGCAAGCGCAGGCGGCCATGATCGGCGGCGATCCGACCGCCGCAATGCGTTAACACGCCGTGTGTTCGGGCGACGCTTGTGCCGACCGAGCAAGCGCCGACCGGACGCACGGTACGTTAATGACACTAAATTTATGTCGGCGCTGCTGCGATTATCTATTGATCGGTGGACGAGCGCGGCGTTATTATGCTAAAACTCGTTTCCCCAAGTTTGACTCTCTCTGTGGTTGTTAATTTCAACCTCGCATTTGTATCCCTGAAGTCTGCGTGTGGTTTTATCCTTTGCGGCACGTTGGCAGCAGACTTCAAACAGGGTAGGGTCTCGATCAAGCAGGGGCGTCTCGATCGTCGCGTCGCATGCCCCCGGCACGTTCCCCGATGCGAGCAGTCGAGTGGAGGAGTCTAGTGAAGCATAGCAAGCATGCTCCCATCATCATGTGGGTCGCGCTGCTCGCGCTGCTGGCGTTGCTCGGCGTCGCGCTCTCGGGCGGACGCACGCGCGCGCAGAGTAGAGAGGACTTCGCCGGGGCCAAGCTCGAGCCGCAGACGGTTCAAGCCGACAATCCGCAAACGGCGCAGGGCGATAAAACTTCGCCGGACTTAAAGCGACTCGCGCGCGATGCGCGCAAGCGGAACAAACTGACGCGCGTCATCGTGGAGTTGAACGAGACGACGGATGCGCCCGACACGAAGTGGAACGCTTACGGCGCACGGCTCGCACGCAAGCTTGAACATCTGAACGCGCGCGTACTTGAGTTGCCCGCCGCCGCCGCCGCCGCGCTCGCGGCGCGTGGCGACGTACGCTACGTCTCGCTGGATCGAGAGAACATCCCCTTCGGTCACGTCTCATTAACGAGCGGCGCAGACGCCGTGCGCAACGTTAACGGCCTGCTCGCGCGCGAACTCGACGGCACAGGCATCAGCATCGCCGTGCTTGATTCCGGCATGGACTTAGGGCACGTCGCCTTCACGGATCGCACCAACCGGACACGCATCGTCGTCAGCCGCGATTTCACCGGCGAGAACCGCATGGATGATCCATACGGGCACGGTACGCACGTCGCTTCGATTGCTGCGGGCAACGACCGTATCGCACACGGCGACTATATCGGCATCGCACCCAACGCTAATCTGATCAATCTGCGCGTCCTGAACTCGCAGGGCGTAGGCGCGACCTCGAACGTATTGGCTGCGCTCGATTGGGTCATGCAAAACCGCGCGGCTTACAACATTCGCGTCGTCAACATGAGTCTCGGCGGGCCTGCGATTGATTCGTACAAGAACGATCCGGTCTGCCGCGCGGTGCGGCGGTTGGTGGATGCGGGCATCGTCGTGGTCGCTGCCGCCGGCAACAACGGCAAGGACAGCGCGGGCAATAAAATCTATGGCGCGATCCATTCGCCGGGCGACGAGCCTGCGGCCATCACGGTCGGCGCAGCCAACTCGTTCGGCACGGACGCACGCACCGATGACGGGATCGCTTCATACAGTTCGCGCGGCCCGACGCGTGGCTCTTGGCTCGACCCGCAGGGCGCACGCCACTACGACAGTCTGATCAAGCCCGATCTGGTTGCGCCGGGGAACAAGATCGTTGACGCAGAAGCTGACAACAATCTGATCATCAAACAGCATCCAGAGTTGGATGCGGGCGTCAGTCCCACGGACAACCGCAGGATGATGTACATGAACGGCACTTCGATGGCCACACCCGTCGTCGCAGGCGCAGTGGCACTAATGCTGCAAGCCAATCCAAGACTGACGCCGAACATGGTCAAGCTGATCTTGATGTACACGGCGCAGCCGCTCGCAAACTTCAACATGCTGGAACAGGGCGCGGGCGAGTTGAACATCGAGGGCGCGATCAGATTGGCGAAGCTCGTGCGCACCGATCTAACGAACGCGACGCCGCTTGGTGCGCCGCTACTGACCGGCGCTGCGCCCGACCCGCACACGACGATTGCCAATAACACTTTCATCTGGTCGCAAGGCTTGATCCTCAATCGCACATACGCGACGGGCACGAATCTTGAGACCGAATATCAGAAAGTTTACGGTACAGGTTATACGCTCGCCGATGGCATCATCTTCGGCGACAACGCCATCTACAGCGACGGCATCATCTTCGGCGACGGGATCATCTTTGGCGATAGCGTGCTCACAAGCGACGGCGGCACGCTCGGCCACGGCACGCCCGTCGTCCCGGTCAGCACGCTCGCCGGCGATGGCATCATCTTCGGCGACGGCATAATTTTCGGCGATGGGATCATCTTCGGCGACGGCATCATCTTTGGCGATAGCACACTGCGCGCAGACGCCTGTGTGCAGGCGATGTCCGCCACAATGGCCGGCGACCCCGCGCCGCAGATGCTAGTCAACAAAGACGACGGCGCAAATTGATCGCAACTATTGAATGCTTGCGCGCGGCGCAAGCCTTTCCGCCCGACGTGAAAGGAATCAGCGCGTTATGACTCGACCGTTCAGACATGAAGTGATCGCTACAACGGCGCAAGGGTTGTCCCCGCAACCCGGCGCACCCGCCATCGCCCCGCTCGGCGATGCGGATGAACCGGAGGTGCGCGCTTTCTTGCGCGCGGGCACGGTGGACACGGTCGTGATGAACGGTCTCATCGCGGACAACGGGCTGGAGAGTCCGTTCAATCGCGGTACGTTCTACGGCTGCCGCGACCACGAAGGCCAATTGATCGGCGTCGCGCTCATCGGCCACGCCACGCTGTTTGAGACACAGCACGAGACTGTGCTCGCAGCCTTCGCGCGCCTCGCGCAAGGGTATGAGCGCGCGCATGTCGTCGTCGGCACGCCCGACAAGGTCGAGCGTTTCTGGTGGCACTACGGCGCGGGCGGACAAAAACCGCGCCTCATTTGCCGCGAACTGTTTTTAGAACAGCGTTGGCCCGTCGCCGCGCTCGCGCCCGTCGCAGACTTGCGCCGCGCGACCTTAGACGATCTGCCGTCGGTCATGTCGGTCAACGCGCGACTCGCCTTTATCGAAAGTGGCGTCGATCCGCTCGAAGCAGACCCGGAAGGTTTTCGGCTGCGTTTGGCGCGGCGCATCGAGCAGGGGCGTGTCTGGGTTTGGTGCGAGCGCGGGCGGCTGCTGTTCAAGGCGGATGTATTGGCTGAGACGGCTGAGATGAACTACCTCGAAGGTATCTATGTGCATCCAGACGAGCGGGGCAAAGGCTATGGTTCGCGCGGGCTGTCGCAACTAGGGCGCGAACTGCTCAAAGAGACGCGCGCCATCTGTCTGCTCGTCAACGAACAGAACAAGGACGCGCAACGTTTCTTCTTCCGCAACGGCTACAAACTGCGCGATTGCTATGACACGATCTTTCTGCGCCCGAAAGAGAATTAAGACCTCGTCCGTAGTCAGTTGTCCGTTGTTTCTCCGCCGCGAGTTGCCCGCAAAAGACGAACACGACAACTAGCGAAACAAAAACAACTGACAACGGACAACTGACTACGGACAAGCGTATGACCCACCTACTGACCCGACAGCAGTTAGCCCGTCCATTCATGCTGACGATCATTACGCTCGGCGCGGTCGTCTGTCTCTATTCGGCTTACCGGCTGCCGTTCGCGCAACTCGATCTGCTGTTTCTGTTGCTCGCCTCGTTGACGGTCGCGCTGACTTCGCGCATCACCGTGCGCGTGCCCGGCGTCAACGGGCGCATCACGATCTCGGAGACGCTCATCTTTCTGACGATGCTGCTCTACGGCGGCGAGGCGGCGATCCTGCTCGCGGCGGCCGACGGTCTCTGCTCGTCGCTCTTGATCAGCCGCAAGCCTTTGACGCTCGCTTACAACGCGGCGCTCGTCGCCTTCACGACGTTCATCACAGTCTGCGTGCTGCGTTTCTTCTTCGGCCCCATCGTGCAGATACCGCACGCCGCGCTCGGCGCGCAATTCATCATCGCGCTCTCGGTCATGGCGCTCGTGCAATACATCGGCAACTCCGTGCTCGCGGCCGTGGCGTGGGCTTGGAAGACCGATCAACCCATCTGGCAGGTCTATAAGCAATACTGCCTCTACACTTCTTTAACTTATTTCGCGGGCGCATCGGCCGCAGGTCTCATCACCAAACTGATGGGCACGGTCGGCTTCTACGCGCTTATAGCCGTCGCGCCGATCATCGCCATCGTCTATCTGACCTACCGCACCTATTTGCAGAACATTGACGTGATGGCCACAGCCGCCAAGGCAGAAGCCGAAGCGGCGGCGCGCACCGAAGCCGCAGCCGCGCAAGCTGAGCAAGCGCGCCGACACGTCGAAGAGTTGAACCACTACATCGTTGAGCAGGAGCGCATCCGCGAGCAGTATTCGCAGATCGAGAAGATGTCCGCGCTCGGCGAACTCGCTTCAGGGGTGGCGCACGATTTCAATAACACGCTCGCAGGTATCTTGGGCCGCGCGCAGTTGCTGCTGACGACGAATGACGCGGAGAAACTCGAAGCCGGTCTCAAGATCATCATCAAGACCGCGAAAGACGGCGCGAAGACCATCAAGCGCATACAAGATTTTGCGCGCCAACGGCGCGCGCACGACTTTCAACCCGTCTCAGTGGATCAACTGCTATTGGACGTGAGCGAGATCACGCGCCCGCGTTGGAAAGACCGCGCCGAAGCGGCGAACGTGCACATTAGTCTTGAGCTACAAATCCGCTCAAACGGTCTGGTGCTCGGTGATGACGCGGAGTTGCGTGAAGTTTTGGTCAACATGGTCTTCAACGCGGTGGACGCGATGCCGCAGGGCGGGACGCTGACTTTGGCGACGCACGATGTTGACGGGCAGATCGAAATCTCGGTCAGCGACACAGGCACAGGCATGAGCGACGACGTGCGCTCACGCATCTTCAACCCGTTTTTCACGACGAAGGGCAAGACCGGCATGGGTCTCGGTCTCGCCGTCAGTTACGGCATCATCCGGCGGCATGACGGGACGATTGAGGTCGAATCAGAGGTCGGGCGCGGCACGACGTTTCGCCTCAAGTTGCCGACAGCGCGCGGCACAAGCAAGCCCGTACGCGGCACCGCCGAATTGACCGCGCCCATCTCTATCGCGCCACAGCGTTCACAGCGCGCGCGCTTTCTGGTCGTGGACGACGAAGAGCACGTGCGCGAGTTGCTGCGCGATATACTCGCCAGAGACGGCCACGAGGTTGTGCTGGCACAGACCGGCCACGAGGCGCTCGCGCGTTGCAGCGAGACGGAGTTCGATGGCGTGTTCACAGACTTGGGGCTGCCCGGCATGAGTGGTTGGGAGTTAGCACGCGCCTTGCGCGAACGACACGCGCACTTGCCGCTCGCGGTCGTCACCGGCTGGGGCGAAGCGGTCGGCTCGCACGAACAAGCGGCGGCCGGCGTGGACTGGGTTGTGACCAAACCCTTCACGGTCGAGCAGATCACAGGCATCGCCCGCGCCGCCATGCTGCGCCGGCCCAAAGCCAACGACGCGAGCACGGTTAGCGCGAGCGCCGCAGCCTAGTCAGAATCTGCTCCTAAATCTTACCCGGCTTAACTTGCCCGTCACTCTTGTCTTCATCAGACACTGCGGTTAATGACTGTCGCGCGCCGGCCGCGTCTAGGTTGTAGCGTTTGACGATACGTTGGAGCGTCGTGCGGTCTATGCCGAGGATGCGGGCGGCGGCTTGCTTGTTGCCGCCGGTGCGTTGGAGCACACGGAGGACATGTTGGCGTTCGAGTTCGGCGAGCGAGAGGGGCTGCTCGTCCGCTTGCGCGGTCTCGAACGGCGCGGGCACGAGCAAGGCTTGCGCGGCATGGACGGCGTGGCGAATGCGTTCGGGCAAATCTTCGGGCCGGACGATCTGATCGCAGAGCGCGGCGGCGCGGACGATGGCGTTCTCTAGTTCGCGTATGTTGCCGGGCCAGTGATAGGTCTCAAGCATCTCGATGGCTTCGCGCGAAAAACTGACCTGTCGCGCGCCCGGTTCGGCCAGACGTTTGGCGAAGTAGCGCGCGAGCGGCATGATGTCCTCACGCCGTTCACGCAGAGGCGGCAGGTAGATCGTGACCGCGTTCAGACGGTAGAACAAATCTTGGCGGAAGCGGCCCGCGCGCATCTCCTCTTCCGGGTCGCGGTTCGTCGCCGCGATGACGCGCACGTTCACGTGGATCGTCTGATTCGCGCCGACACGTCTGATCTCACCCTCTTGCAACGCGCGCAAAAGTTTCACTTGAAACGCGGGCGTCGTCTCCGTGATCTCGTCTAAAAAGATCGTGCCGCCGTTGGCTTCTTCCCAAAGCCCGCGCCGGTCCACGCTCGCGCCGGTGAATGCACCTTTGACGTGGCCGAAGAGTTCCGACTCGATCAACTCCGCAGGGATCGCGCCGCAGTTGACGGCGACGAAACTTAAAGTCCCGCGCGGGCTGCGCCGGTGAATGGTGCGCGCCACCACCTCTTTGCCCGTGCCCGACTCGCCCGTCACCAGCACCGGCAAATTTTTCGGCGCGACGCGCCCGACCAGTTTCATCACTTCGACGAACGCGCCGCTCCGGCCGACGAGTTCGAGATCGGAACTGTGCGTGGGCAAGGACGGCAACTCGCCCGTGACGGTCGGTCGGTCGCGTCGCTCGCGGCCGGCGCGGACAGAGCGCGCGATGGCGCGCACGTCGTCAATGTCGAAGGGTTTTAAGAGGTATTCGTAAGCGCCGGAGGAGACAGCATCGAGCGCGCCGATGGCTGAGCCGTGCCCGGTCATCAAGACGATCTGCGCGTCGGGCTGTCCTTCGTTGAAGCGGCGCAAGACGTCAAAGCCGTCCTGCGCGCCCTCGCCAAGTTTTACATCGCAGAAGACGAGCGTCCAGTCCGCGCCCTGAAGCTGTGCAAGCGCCGCCTCGGCCGTTGCTGCTTCGCTGACCGTCCAGCCGTCGGCGCGCAAGACTTCGGCTATGTTGTCGCGGATCAGAGCCTCGTCATCAACTACAAGTGCGTTCATCGGGTTTCGAGTTGCGCGCGAGAGTGGCGCGCCCGGCGTCAATCGCACGAGGAGCGCAAAACGCGCTACGCTGAATCACGAGCTAAAACGCGATGCGCTGCTTACGATCTCGGGCCGCCGGGCACGCCGTCCGTGTCCGTTTATCTTTTCTTTCCGCTTACACGCTTCGCCGTCTTGCGTGCGCCGCGTGCGATCTTATTCGCCGTGCTGCTGGCGGCCTTCGCTGCGCGCGCCGTCGTCTTGCTTGCGCTGGCGACCGTCTTGCGCGCCGCCCGCACGACCCCCGCAGTCGCCTGACCGGCCGATGATTTGCGCGACGAGCGTTTGGCTTGCGCTTTACGTTTGCGTCCATCGGGACGAATCAGTTCGGCGGCGGTCGGGCTGACGCCCTTGACCCAATCCGCGCCGGTCTCGCGCGCCGTGTTCGTCAGGTTGGTCGCGCTGTCCAACACCTCGCCTGCGATGCGCGTGGTCTCGTCTGCGAGCCGCGTCGTTTGATCCACGACGCTGGAGATGACACCGCCGCCCTTGCCCTTGTCGCTACTTGTCCGCTTGCGCTTGTCAGCCATGTTCATTCCCCCGAAGTGAAAAATTGTTTTGTGTGGCCACGTATGTTAATCCGGTTCGGCTGAATGTGAAAGAGCCGCGCGCGCAAAATTTCTGCACCCGTGCATTGTGAGCAGAGGCGCAAACCGCGCTAGACGCCGGGGGCACAAATGATAATAATGTTCAAGGTCGGCAGAAGACGACGAACCTTTCACGGCAGCGGCCGGTTCTAAGCAGGCACAAGTCGAAGTTACTGGGCCCGTGCTTTCGAGCCACACGCCGCCGAGGCTAGCACAACACAAATCTTAAGGAGCAGCTAAACATGAGCGTGGCATTTGACGAGACGGGCGCAAGTCAAAGAGACGTGCGCGACACCTCGGGCCTCGCCGGCCACCCGCGTGGACTCTCGACGCTCTTCTTCACCGAGATGTGGGAGCGCTTCAGCTTCTATGGGCTGAAGGCGATCCTGTTTTTGTACATGACGACTGCATTGACGAAGGGCGGGCTGGCTTTCGCCACGCCATACGCGGGCCTCGTCATGGGCACATACGCATCGAGCGTCTATTGGACGCCGCTCATCGGGGGTTGGCTCGCAGACAAATACTTAGGCGCGCGCCGCGCCGTGCTCATCGGCGGCATCATCATCGCCTGTGGCCACTTCTCGATGGCGGTCAAGACAATGCCCAACTTCTACGCGGGTCTTGCCTTGATCGCCATCGGCACAGGCTTTCTGAAGCCGAACGTCAGTACGATGGTTGGCGACCTCTACGAAGAGGGTGATGCGCGCCGCGACGCGGGCTTCTCGATCTTCTACATGGGCATCAATCTCGGTGCGTTGCTTGCGCCGATTGTCGTCGGCTTCTTAGGCCAGCGCGTCGAATGGCACTACGGCTTTGGCGCGGCGGGCGTCTTTATGTTAATAGGGTTGGCTCAGTACGTCTTGGGTCGCGACCGCTTGCGCGGCGTCGGCGAGCGGCCGGTCAAGAAAGAGCAACCGGATATAGCGCAGGTGCGCAAGACGGGCGACGAGGTGGCGGCGCAAGGGTTCGATATGTTGACGGCCGCGCTTGCCCTCGTCGGCGGCGTGCTCGGCTTTCTCGGTGGCGTCAGATGGAGCGGCGCAGGTTTCATCGGCGGTCTCTTCCCATGCGTCATGTTCTTCTTCCTCGGCTACATCTTGGGCACTGTGCGCAAGCTAAACAAGGATGAGGCGCTGAGGGTTGGCGCGATCTTTATCCTGTTCGTCTTCTCCGTCATCTTCTGGATGTCATTTGAACAGGCTTCGACGAGCTTGACGCTATTTGCCGATAGGTTGACGCGGCTGAACGTGTTCGGCTTCAAGGTCTATTCGAGTTGGTATCAATCAGTCGAACCGATCTTTATCGTGCTGTTAGCTCCTGCCTTCGCTTTCATCTGGCAACGTTTGGGGCGACGCAACCCTTCCAGCCCGACGAAGTTTGCGTTCGGCCTCTTCTTTGCGGCGCTTGCTTTCGCGATTGTGGCCTATGCCTCGACGCTGATCCCGATGACGGGCGGCGCAGAGTTGACCGAAGCACAGAAGGTTGGGCCGCTGTGGCTCGTCCTTGTCTATTTTATTCAATCGCTCGGCGAACTCTGTCTGAGTCCGGTCGGCTTGAGCACGGTCACAAAACTCTCGCCGGGGCGCTTGGTTGGTTTGATGATGGGCGTATGGTTCTTATCAATTTCAATCGGCGACTTCGTTGCCGGCATCATGGGCGGCATGTTCAATGAGAAAGCAGAGGGCGCGCTCGTGCACCTCTTCGGCAACGTCGCGCTCATCACCATCATCGCCGCCATCGTGCTCGCCGCACTCACGCCGCTCATCAAGCGCCTGACGCCGCGCACGAGTTAAATCGCATCAGACGGACGAAACGCGCGCCGCCGGCCTGAAGCTTCAATGCTTCGACGGCGGCGCGAGCATTTGTGTTTGCGGCGGGACGTTCCAGCCGATGATGGTGAGCGCGGGCTGTGTGCCGTGCAAGTCTTTGAGTTTGTAGGTGGCGGTGGTGTCGCGCGCTTCGCCGGGCAGGAGCGAGATGTAGTTGTCTTGCCAGAGGAGGGGCACGAGGTCGTCGCCGTTGCGGCCGCGCGTGAGATGCAGGCGAACGAAGAAGGCGAGCGTGTTTGATGTGTTGACGAGGCGAATGTGCGCGAACTCTTCTGCGCCGCGCCGTTCTGTGTGCGCGGTTACATTCAAATGTGCGGGCGGAAGATTTTTGAGCGCGGTGAGATCGGCGTAAGCCGTGAGCGGCGTGTAGTACCAAGTTGATTTGACGAAATCGAGCGCGTCCTGTTTGGTCGAGAGCCAGTAGAGATTGTCGCTCAAGAGTTGGCCGGCGGCGTCGTGCAGCGTGAGGCGGACGAAGTAGGTGGCGCTTAGGTTCGGCAGTTGCGGAATTGTGAAGACCGCCGTTGAACTATCGGGTGCGATGCTGATTCGATCTGTGCGCGTGTAGCGTTCGTGCAAATCGAGATTGTGTACGCTCGCAGTGACACGCGCGCCGCGCAAGTTCCGATCAGTTGTGTTGACGACGACCACCGAGCGATCATCGTAAGAGTATTGCACGTGCAGCGGCTCGCACGCTTTCTTTGTGCCGAAGTAGCCGCCGGCCGGCAGCAGGTAATAGTCGTAGAGATGCCAGATGAGCGAAGGCCAAGCGTTGTTGAGCATCCATTGGACGACGCCGCCCGCGCGCTCGCGGTTGCGTGCGTAAGCCTCGAACATCGCGCGCTCGCCGTCGTAGGTCATCAGTTGCGACTTCATCACATAATCGTCGAGCGAAGTCGCGCGGCCGTAGCGCGCGTCCATTGCGTCGTTGAAAATCTTGAGCGTCTTGAACTGCCCGCCGCCCGCGTGATAGAGCCACACGTCGTCAATCGGCCATAAGTGATCCGCCGGGATGAACTTGCGCAAAGAGCTTACGGGCGGAACGGCCGGCCCCGGACTCGTCTCCGTGTTGAAGCCGTAAGCGCCGCCGTTCTGTGTGTCGAGCAGCCAATATGAAGGCGGCACCCAATCGTAGGGGCCGGTCATCTTCACGCCGGACGCGCCCGTCACGCTCGTCGGCTTGGCTGAAGCCGACGAGATGTAAGGGTTCGGCCACTGGCACGATTGTAAGATGCTGATGTAGCGCTGTTCGACATCGGCGGGTGGCGGGCCGTCGCTGCCGTTCAACCAGACGAGCAGGCTTGGATGATGACGCAAGCGCATGATCTGATCGTGCTGCGATGCAGCCGAAACCTCGTGGTCTTCTGCGTCCCACTTGTCCCACATCTCCCATTGATCGCAGCAGCACCAACCGGCGATGACGAGTATGCCGTAGCGGTCTGCGAGATCAAACAGGTAGTCGAACTCCAACTTGCCTTCGAGCCGGATCGCGTTGAGGCCCATGTCGCGGACGTATCTGATCTCGTTCTCCGTGCGCTCCGCGTTCGGGCGCAACAACATGTCGAGTGACCAACCGCCGCCGCGCACGAGCACGCGCCGGCCGTTGACGCGAAAGAACCGATGATTTTGTGCGTCCAACTCTGAAGTGATCTCACGCACGCCAAAGTGCGTGGTCTGTTGATCTGAGCTTGCGCCGTTGACGATGAACTCCGTGTGCAGGTCGTAAAGATTCTGCGCGCCCATGCCTGTGGGCCACCACAGACGCGGATGAGCGAGATTCAATTGCGGGAAGCGTTCGGGCGTGAATGAGACTGATTTCGTTTCGTGCGGCGCGAGCGCGACGGTTTGTTGGAAACTGATCCGATCAAGCCGGCCGCGCAGAACGCCGGTCACTTGCTTGTCGGTCGCGTTGTGCAACTCCGCGTTGACGATCAAGTGCGCAAGGTCTAACCGGCCCGCGTCGAAATGTGTGACGACTTGCGGATAACGAAGCGCGACGGGGCCGCTCATCGTTAAATAAACTTCGCGCCAGAGACCCATGTTCTTGTCGGGCGGCGTCGGATTCCAGTCCACCCAGTTGATGCCGAGATCGGTTTCGGTCGGCGCGTTGATTTCGAGCGCGAGCGTGTTGCGCGCGCCGGGACGGACGAAGTTCGTCACGTCGAACTCATAGGTGCGAAACGCGCCCGCGACCTGTCTGTTGTCTGCGAGCAGACGACCGTTGAGCCAGATGTTCGCGCGGTAGTTGATGCCGTCAAAGTGGAGCCAGATAGTACGCCCGCGCTCGCTCGCCGGCAGTTGAAACTCCGTGCGATACCACCAAGCGACTTTGAAAGGGCTGCCGTCCGGCATCGGCAGCCGCGAGAAGATTTTGCCGGTTGGGTAATTCGCGCCCGGCAGTTGGCGCAGGTTCACGCCGAAGTACGGATCGGGATAGACCTTGTAGTTGACGAGTGCCGCCACGACGGTCGCGGGCACGGTCGTCGGATACCAACCCTGTATCTGAAAACCGTTGCGCGAGATATTGTCGCCTTGTGCCTGCACTTGCGCCGACGATTGCAGCCACCAGTTGTGTTTGAGCGGCAACTTCGTAGGCTCAGCCGTCCGTGCCGTCTGCGCCAGCGCATGCGTCGCCAACAGCAACACGCTTCCGAATAGCAGTAGTCTGTTCATGCGGTCTTAATCACTTGCAGTTTCGACAGTGCGCACAAATGGCCAGCGCGCTGTGCGCCAAGACCATGCGAGAAAGAACAAGAGACCGACGGCGAGCAAGCCCAAGCCGAAGGCGATAATGCGCCAGTCGGTCGTGGCGAAAATAAAAATCCAGCCGACGAGCGCGACAAGGCTCGGCAGCGGATAGAGCCAGATGCGAAACGGCCGCGGCAAGTCGGGGCGGCGTCGGCGCAACAGTTCGACGGCCACGATCTGGCCGATGAACTGCACGAGGATGCGTGTGGCGACGAGCGCGGCGATCACCGTGTCGAGCGCGAAGCCGCAGCAGATGATCGAGATCAGACCGACGACGAGCAGCGAGACGGAAGGAAACTGGCCGCGCGGATGAAGGCGTGCGAAGACACGGAAGAAGTAGCCGTCCTGCGCCGCCGCGAAAGGGATGCGCGAATAACCGAGCAACAGCGCGAACACAGACCCGAACGCCGTCCACAGCACCATCACGGTGAACGCGGTCGCCACCCGCGCGCCGTAAATTTTTTCCATGAAGATTGAGACGATGAAACTCGCTTCGGCGTGCGTCTCGGCCGGCACGAACTCGCGCCAAGGCACAACGCCGATGAGCGACAAGTTGATGGCGAAGTAGAGCACGGCGACGGCAAGTGTGCTGATGATGATCGAACGGGGAATGACACGGCCGGGGTCGCGCACTTCGTCGCCGATGTAGCACACGTCGTAGTAGCCCAGATAATCATAGACGCCGATGCTCGACGCCACGCCGAGACCGAAGAGGAAGGTGCGCGAGAGTTGGAACGCGCCCGGCGGGAAGTCGAAGGCGAGGCGCGCGTTGAAATGGAGCGCACCGGCGACGATGACGGCGAGCGTCGTGATGAGCGTGCCGAGCCACAGGCTGACGGTGATCTTGCCGATGGAAGTGATGCGCCGGTAGAGCAGCACGATGTTGACGACGCCGACGCCCGCAGCGACGAGCACGGTCTGCCATGTCGTCATGCCGCGCCAGATGTAGCCCGCGTAGCGCGCGAAGCCGATGTAGCCGGAAGCGATCTCAAGCGGCCCGCTCAGGATGAACTGCCAGATGAAGAGAAAGGCCAGCAGCCGGCCGAACGTCTCGCGCCCGAAGGCTTCGCGCAGATACAGGTACGTGCCGCCTGAGCCGGGCAACGCCGCGCCGAGTTCGCTCCAGACTAAGCCGTCGGGGATGACGATCAGGACGCCGACGAGCCAGCCGAGCATCGCCTGCGGCCCGCCGAGCGCCGTCATCAATAGCGGGATCGTGATGAACGGCCCGATGCCGATCATGTTTGACATGTTGAGCGCGGTCGCTTGCAACAGGCCGAAGCGCCTGAGCAGATGCGCGCCCTCACGGTCTTGCGCAGGTTCAGGGTTCATCTCATCTTTTATGTGTGACTGATTGGCCGACGCATGCGCCGCGCAGTTTACAACAACCGTGCGCTCGGGCCGCCCTATTTCTTTTCGGCTGAGGCGCAAATTTCTATTTCTAAGAGGCCCGAAACGTGTGCTAGTCTGTCGCAGGCCACGGAGGAGATTCTTGCGCGATCTCGTTCTTCAGCGCAGCAGTTCAACATGAATCAATGCTCACGATTCGCGCCCGCGACGCTCGTCGCGCGCCGCAAGTCTGACGACCGTTGTGCGCTGTCGCGCACGAACAAGGAGGCGCAGCAAGCGTTCTTATGACGGACAAGAAACATTGGGCTTCGACCGTCGCCGGTTGGTTCATCGAGCGCGACGAGAACGAGCAAGCCGCGCCCGCCGCCGAGATAAGCGCCGACGAAGCCGACGCGATCATACGCGCCGCCAGCGGCGCATCGGCCGCACAGACGGGGGCCGCAACTTACGCCACACCTTCGCCGACGCAGACCGTCTTTCAAACTGCGCCGCCACCACCGACGGGTGGGCAAGTTAATTTTGAAGCAGTGTTTGATTCCGCAGGCGTGGACACGGAAGAACGCGCGCGCGTGGCGAAGACCGTCGAGTTGTTAAAGAGTCTGCCGGCGGGCACGGATGCAGGGCTGAAGAAGCAGATCGTCGAAGCGTCGCTGAAAGCGTTCGGCGTGCCGATTGAGAAGATCATCGAAGCGGGCGTCGAAGAGATACAAGCGCTCGACGGCTACATCCGCAACGCGGCGACGGACAACGAGAAGTTGATGCAGGAATCGGACGCGCGGATCAAGCAGTATGAAGAAGAGATCAAAAACATTCGCGCCATCATGCAGCAGAGCGTCGAGGAGTTGCAGACTGTGATCAAGGTCTGTAATGACAAGAAGCTTGAGGTGCAGCAGGTGTTGGAGTTCTTCGGGCAAGCGAAGGTGGCGGAGGTCGTGAAGGATTCGCCGAAGCTGCATGACCCGTCCGCCACGTCTAATCCCCCGACGAGTTGAAGAAAGGAAGATAAGCGATGCTTAAACGTCTGGCCAACCTATGGCGCGGTTTCCTGTCGCTCTGGATTTCCGACATTGAAAAGGAACACCCGGAGATCGCTTACGAGAACGCCATCAACTCGATGGTCGAAAAATACTCGAAGCTCAAGACGGCGACCGCCGCCATCATTCGCCGGCGCGAAGAATTGGACGACCGCTTCAAACGCGCCAACGCTGAATTGCAGCAAACGGAAGCGGAACTCGACACCGCCGTCTCGACCAATCAAGACGATCTGGCTGTCATCTTGATCCAGAAGAAGAACGAGTTGACGACCGAAGTAACGGAGTTGAAGTCCGAGATGGACTCGGCGCATACAGATGCCGACTCGGCCAAGTCGTCGCTCTTAAGCGTGCAGTCCGAGATCAGAAAGTTGCAGGGCGAGCGCGACTCGATGTTGGCGAAAATGCAATCGGCGCAAGCGCGCATCAAGGTGCAAGAGCAACTCGACGGTCTCTCGGTGGATGCCGAAGTCAAGGCGCTCGACAACGTGCGCCAGCACATCAAGACGACGATTGCCGAAGCCAACCTCGGCAAAGAACTCTCCGAGTCCTCGCTCGATTCGCGCCTCGCGGCACTCCGCGCCCAGACCGGCGACGTGACCGCACGCCAACAACTCGCCGAGTTGAAGGCCAAGAAGGCCGCGCAGCAGAACGCGCAGGGCAATAAAACAATGTGAGAAAGCAGCAGGCAGAAGGCAGTCAGAACAAATTTGCTTTTGCTGCTTACTGCTTACTGCTTGCTGCTTTCTGATTTGAGAGGGCAACTATGAAACTGACTCCGTTAGCGAAAGCTTTCATCGCGGTGGTGGTGTTGGGCGTCATCGGCTTTGCGACGTGGCACTACAAAGGCGACGCGATCAAGCGTTGGGCCGGCGGCGGGCAGACGGCCGAAGGCGGCGACCCGAAAGGCGACTTCGATAAGTTGAAGAATGGGCCGGGCGATCCGGCGCGGGGCGTCGGTTCGACGGGCGTGAGCGCGACGACGGTCGGCAACGGCAAGCTTAGTCGCCCGCTCGTCGTCGGCATCAACACTTGGGCCGGCCATTCGCCGGGCATCGTCTTCAACAATGGGATGGAGCCGAACGCGGCGTCGAACTATAAAAAGAAATTCGGCATGGACGTGAAGTTCGTTTTGCTCGAAGACCCGGCGGCGAAACTCGCCGCGTTCAGCAGCGGCCAAGTGGACATCATGTGGGACACTGTGGACAACTGGGCGCGCGAAGCTTCAATGCTCGCGGAGAAGAATCAGCAGGCGAAATCCATCATCATGCAGGACTGGTCGCGCGGCGGCGATGGCATCGCCGCGATTACCGCGATCAAGTCGGTCGAAGATTTGAAGGGGCACAAGATCGCCTGCACGCAGTTCACGCCGTCGCACTTTCTGTTGCTCTACCTGCTCTCGCAATCTGGCTTGACGCCCGACGAGCGCAACGCCGTCGAGAAGAACATCGTCTTTACGACCGACGCGCCATCTGCGGCAGCAGCTTTTCGCGCCGGACAGGTTGACGCGGCCGTGACGTGGGAGCCTGATCTGTCGGCCGCCGTGCAAGCGCGCGGCGATCAAGCGCACGTGCTCGTCTCGACGCAGGCTGCCACGAACATCATCGCCGACACGCTCGTCGCCCGGCAGGAGTTGATTGACAAAGCGCCCGAAACCGTCCGCGATTTCGTCCACGGTTGGCTCGACGGCATTGAGATGATCAAGGACGATCCGAACGGCTCGTATGCAATCGTCGGCAAAGCTTTGAAGCTCGACACGGATACGGTCTCCGGCATGTTGTCCGGTTTGAAGTTGACGCCCTACGCCGACAACGCACAGTTCTACGGCTTGAACGGCGCGAAGGCGCACTACGATACTTTGTTTGATACGGCCTTCGTCATCTGGCGTAAGAAAGGTCTGGTCAACAAGAGCGTGGACGCGAAGGACTGGGCCGACACGCGCTTCCTGCAAGCACTGGCTGCGAACTATCCGGGGCAGAAGGTTGAAGAAGCGCCGGTCGTGGCGAAAGCGCCATCGGAGAAAGACATTCCGATCCTGCACCAACAGATTCAGATTCAGTTCACGCCCGGCTCGGACGAGATCATGGCCGGCTCCTACATCGTGCTCGACAAACTTGGCGAGACGATGACCTCGTTCGGCAACACGATCCTGCGCGTCGAAGGCAACACGGACAACACCGGCTCGCCCACCGCCAATATGTCGCTGTCGGAACGGCGCGCTTTGTCGGTCAAGAACTACATCGTCAAAAACTTCCCCAATATCCCGCCGACGCGCTTCCAGACCATCGGGCGCGGACAGACGAACCCGATTGCCGAGAACACCACAGAAGCCGGCCGGCAACAGAACCGCCGCACCGACATCAAGGTGATTCTGGCCACGCAGTAAAGCAAATGATGAATGCAGAATGATGAATGGTGAATAAAAGGCAGTTGCTATCATCCATCATTCTGCATTCATCATTCATCATTTCTTAATCATGTCTCGACGCAAATCCAGTCTCTTCTCGATTCGCTCGCCGCTCCCCAAACGGACGGCGTTTCTATTGGGCTTTGTTGCGCCGGCCCTCGTGTTGGGCGCGTGGTGCGCGGTCTCTTACGGGCATCTGGTGCGGTCTGATTTTCTGCCGACGCCGACCGAAGTTCTGCGCGGCACGCTGCAACTGTTCATCCAATATGATCTCTTGACGGCCATCTACGTCTCGACGCGCCGCATCGCGCTCTCGTTCCTATTGGCTTCAGCTTTGGCGCTGCCGCTCGGCGTCTTGATGGGCGCGTTCGATCCCGTTAATCGCTTCTTCGAGCCGATCATGGCCCCCTTGCGTTACATGCCGATCTCCGCGTTCATCCCGCTCTTGATCCTGTGGTTCGGCATTTACGAAAAAGAGAAGATCGCGTTTCTCTTCCTTGGCGTGTTCGTCTATCTGCTGCCGGTCGTCGTCTCGTCAATCAGGCTCGTGCCGGAAGAGTTGGTGCAGACGGCTTTGACGCTCGGCGCGTCGAAGTTTCAAGTGATCAGAACTGTGCTGCTGCCGGCCGCGCTGCCGGAAATCTTCGACAGCTTCCGCGTGATGAACGCGATTGCGTGGACATATGTGATTCTCGCTGAGGCAGTCAACCCGGAGCACGGGCTGGGCTACATGGTCGAGTTGGCACGCACGCACCAGAACCCTCCTTGGTCGTTCGCCGGTCTGATCGTCATCGGTGGCATCGGCCTACTGACAGATTTTCTGATCCGCGCCTTATCCGGCGTGCTGTTTCGTTGGCGGGAGACTGCATAACAGGTTCACATGGCTGATCCAGAGACACCGAAGCCGCAGCCGCAAGCGGGCGAGCCGGGCACAATCGCCGTCACGGTTGGCGAGAAGTCTGCCGCGCATGCGACCTATCAGCCAGAGCAGACGGGTGCGCCGCCCAAGTTGCGCGTGTCGCACCTGAGCGTCACCTACATAGATCGCAAAGGCAATCGCACCGAAGCCGTGCGCGACGTGTCGTTCGATGTGTACGACAAACCGCAATCGGGCGAGGTCATAGTCTTTCTCGGCCCATCGGGCTGCGGCAAGTCAACGATCCTGAAAGCGGTCGCGGGGCTGCTGCCGCCGACCGAAGGCGAGGTCTTGGTTGACGGTAAACCCGTGACGGACGTGGGGCGTGATCGCGGCATGGTCTTTCAAGCTTACACGTCGTTCGGTTGGCTGACGGTGCGCGATAACGTCGAGTACGGATTGCGGCTGCAAGGCATGGCGAAGAAGAAACGGCGCGAGGTGTCGGACAAGATTTTGCAGCAGGTTGGTCTCGCAGACTTTGCCGACCGTTATCCGAAAGATTTATCCGGCGGTATGAAGCAGCGCGTGGCGATTGCGCGCACGCTCGTCAACAACCCGCGCGTCGTCTTGATGGACGAGCCGTTCGGTGCGCTCGACCCGCAGACGCGCTGGGGCATGCAGAGCCTATTGCTCGATGTCTCGCGCGCCGAGAACAACACTATTCTCTTCGTCACGCACGACGTCTCCGAAGCGGTTTATTTAGCGGACACGATCTACGTGCTCTCCGCGCGGCCGGCGCGCATCCTGCATCAAGTGGACGTGCCCGCCTTTCCCGTCCACGACATCGCGCTCAAGTCCGCGCTCGAATTCCGCGCCGTCGAAAAGAAGTTGCTTGATCTGATCTATGCGCCGAAATAATGTTAGATTGACGATTGTATGGGCACGACCGGAAAGCAGCAGATTCAGCCGCCGCAACAGCAACAGCGCACGCCGGTCAACACGAAGGCGCTGCGTGAGGATACGTTTGCGGCGAGCAAGGCTTATCTGAAGCAAGCGACTGACAGGCCGTATCTGAAGGCAGCGTTTGCGAATCCTTACAACTTGTCGTTATTTCTCGGCGGCTTGGCTGCCGCTGGCGTCACGCTCAGCCCGTTTCTCGCCGTCATCGTCATCTGTCTCGAAGCCTTGTGGCTCGTCTTTGCGCCCGGCTCGAAGCTGTTGCAGCAGACGCTCTGGGACCCGCAGTTCGATAAAGAGCGGATGGCGCGAGACGAGGCGGCGCGCGCGGCCCGTCTGCAAGTGCTTGCGGATCATGATCGGTTGCGCGTCGAGGATTTGATCGCGCGGCAGCAAGAGATCAACAACCTCGCGGCGCAGAATCCATCGTTTACAGGCGAGTTGCTGCGCACGGAGTTGGGCAAGACTGATCGTTTGGTGGAAGCGTTCATTGACATGGCGGTGACGTGCAGTCGTTATGAGCAGTATCTTGAGTCGGTTGATCTCGCGGAGTTGGACAGAGACCGGCAGCGTTGGGAGCGGACGGTAAAGAAAGGCACGGCAGACGACGAAGAGACGAACATCGCGCGCAAGAATCTCGCCATCATCATGAAGCGGCTCGACAAGGTGCAGGAGATTCATCACTACCTGATGGTTGCGCGCGGGCAACTCGATCTGATCGAAAACTCATTCCGCTTGATCGCGGATCAGATCGTCACGATGCAATCGCCGCAGGAGTTGAGCGGCCAACTTGATGAACTGCTCGACGGCGTCGAATCAATCAAACAGACCGCGGCCGACACGGAGCGTTTGTTGAACCCGCTCGGCGTGAAAGATTTTTAAGCTATGAGCGAATCGCGTGTGCTGCCCGTATGGGCTGACGACTTGCGCCGCCGCTACTTGCGCGGCGAGGCTTCGATGTTTGTGCTGCATGGGAACGTCTATGACGTGGTCATCCAGCAGAAGCTGATGCTATCGTTGACGGAATTTATGACCGACGTGCTGCTCAAAGAATCGAAGGACACGATTGCGGTCTATAACGTAGCGACGGGCGTGCGCTTCGCCAAACGCGCGAGCGACGTGACGAACATCGAAGACCTGTTGCTCGCGCCCGACAAGGCGCGCGTGTTCGCGGCGCTTGAACGTTTACTCGTCGGCGCGACCAAGACGGCCGTGATCATCGAGTACGCCGAAGCGGTTGCGCCGGCGGGCGATCCTTCGTTTCAAGGCGACGCGGATCGCGCGGCGATTGTGACGCTGCATCGTTGGTCTGCGCTGCCGGAGATCGAGCGCGGCGACAACGTCGTGCTGCTCATCGTCGAGAATCTGCCCGACCTTGCGCCGAAGATCGTCTCGAATCCGAAGGTCGCGGTCGTCGAAGTGCCGATGCCGGATCGCGAGACGCGCAAAAGCGCCGCGCTCTTGGCCGATTCACGCCTGACCGAGCGCGACGCCGAACGCTACGCGGACATCACGGCCGGTCTCAAAGCCATTCAAATCTCTTCGATCCTGACACCACCGCCACCGGCCGAAGAGGAATCGGCCGAGCGCGAGTCGTTCATTGTCGGACTGCTCGGCGGCAGCCCCGATGCGGCTGGGCGCGCACACAAACTCGCCGCCTTGACCGCAGACCTGACGCGCGACGAGATCAAAAAATTGCTCGCGCCGACCGCCGCCGCGCCCGCGCCCGATGCGAGTCTCCCGACGCCGGCCGAGCGTGCGCGCAAAGAGACGGATCGGCTGATCGCCGAGCGCAAGCGGGAAATTTTAGAGCGCGAGTGTTTTGGCCTCGTCGAGTTCGTCGAACCGGCGCATGGGTTTGAGGTTGTCGGCGGGATGGAAGAGGTCAAGAAGGATTTACTCGTCATTGCCGACTCGATCCGCGAGGGGCGCGCGAGCCGCGTGCCGATGGGCATACTGTTCACCGGCCCGATGGGCACGGGCAAGACGTTTGTCGCGGAGGCATTTGCGAAAGAGTGCGGGCTGACGGCGATCAAGTTGAAGAACTTTCGCTCGAAGTGGGTCGGCGCGACGGAAGGGAATTTAGAAAAAATTCTGAACGTGATCCGCGCCATTGGTCAGGTCGTCGTGATCATTGACGAAGGCGACCGCGCGTTCGGCAATACGGACGGCGAGGGCGACGGCGGCACTTCGTCGCGCGTCATCGCGCGTATCAAGGAGTTCATGTCCGACACGTCGAATCGCGGGCGCATACTCTTCTTAGTAATGACGAACCGGCCCGACAAGCTCGACGTTGACTTAAAGCGCGCCGGCCGCCTCGACCGCAAGATTCCGTTTCTCTACGCGCAGACGCCCGAAGAGGTCGAGATGATCGCCGCCGCGCTGATGCGCAAAAACAAGATTGACACGCAGGTTGAGCTGCCTGCGATCCGCGATAGCTTCGCCTCGAAACTCGTCGGCTACAGCAACGCGGACATCGAGGCCGTCATCCTCATGGCGAACGACGACGCCGCGCGCGAAGCGGGCACGGCCGCGCCCGTCACGGCCGAGCATCTCACGCGTGCCGCCTCCGATTATTTCCCCAGCCGCGACGTCGAGCTACTCGAATACATGGAACTGCTCGCCGTCTTTGAAGCTTCGAGCCGACGCCTGCTCCCCGCCAAGTACGCTTCAATCACACCCGAAGAATTAGACGCACGCCTGCGCGCCTTGCGCATGATCGTCGGCGGCAGACGTTGAGCGACGCAAAAAATAATCAACTCAGGCGGGTTAGATTGTCGGTCGTCGGCTGAGCTTGTGCGTGTGTGTCGAGGTGCGTGCTTAAGAGTTGTTCGAGCATGCGAATCTGCTCTTGCTGCATCAAGACCATTTCGGCCCAACGCTGCTCGCGCAGTTCGTCGAGCTTTTCGTGCAGGCTGACGATCTCAAGCTCGGCTTTGAGGTTGACCTCGTAGTCGTGCGCGGCGTCAAGTCGATCTTTCGCGGCTTGCCGGTTCTGCGACATCATGATGACGGGCGCTTGCAGGGCGGCGAGCATCGAGAGGAAGAGATTCAGGAGGATGTACGGGTACGGATCGAACGGGCCGCCGCGATGCGCGAGGATGTAGGAGTTGAGCGCAACCCAGACGGCGAGGGTTGCGCCGAAGATGATGATGAATGTCCAAGAGCCGCCGAACGTGGCGATCTTGTCGGCGAGCCGTTGCCCGAATGTGCGCTCGTCCTCAAACTCGCGGTTGGTGTTGCGGCTGATGTGCGCGCGCTCAACCAAACGCTTGACGACGCGCCGCTCGCGCTCGGTCAGCTTGTCCCACTCTTTGCGCAAAAAACGCTTGGCTGTCTCTTGCAGATGTTGACTCATGACCGCCTCCTCTCGTATAGAGCGTCGCTAATGATGCACGACAACTGTGTCTTTGCGTTCGAGCTTGCCCCAGCCGACGAGCGCGCCGCGCGTGGCGCTGGCGACCGACTTGAGCATAACCGTGTACATGATCTGGCGATAGCCGAAGCGTTGCAGGAAGAGCCACCAGAGCAGTTTCCACTGCTCGCGCTTCTCTAACAGGAACGCGAAAGCGGCCGAGAGCCAGTCAACGGCGAGGAACAGCGCGTAGTAGAACAAGACTTGTCTGGGGTTCGACATCGCTTGCTCGGCCGGATGCTCCAAACGCTCAAGCACGTTGTGGATGATCGTCCAGACGATCATCAAATCCATGATCGGTGTGATGAGCGGAAAGATGATCTGAAAAATCCAGACGTTCGGCATGGCGATGAAACCGAGCATGCCGAAGCGCGGCCGCAACAGCGCGTCCTTATGCTTCCACATGCACTGGAGCGTCCCGAACGACCAACGGAAGCGTTGCTTCGCAAGCCCGCGCACCGTGTCCGGCGCTTCCGTCCACGCGACCGCCGTCTCTTCATAACCGATCTTGTAACCGAGCCGCCGCACACGCAACGTCAAATCCTGATCTTCAGCGAGAGTGTCGGCGCTGAAGCCGCCGGCTTGTTCAAGCAACTCGCGCCGCCAAGCACCAACCGCGCCGGGCACGACCGTGATGCAGTTGAGTGATGCGAACGCACGCCGGTCAAGGTTCTGCGACGTGATGTATTCGAGCGCCTGCCAGCGCGTGACGACGTTGATGCGATTGCCGACTTTGGCGTTCCCAGCGACCGCGCCGATCTGCGGATCGTAGAAACGATGTGCGAGCGCGCCGATGGTTTGCGGCGCAAAGATCGTGTCGGCGTCAAGCCCGATGATCACTTCGCCGCGCGCGCGCCGCAAGCCGTAGTTCAGCGCCTCAGCCTTGCCGCCATTCTCTTTCGTAAACAGACGCACGCGCTCCTCGTGCGCAAAATTTTTGCGCACGACTTCGCTCGTCCTATCGGGCGAGCCGTCGTCCACGACGACGATCTCAAACGTGGGATAGTCCGAACGCAGCAGACTCCTGATCGTCTTTGCGATCACAAGCTCCTCGTTGTACGCGGGGACGATGACGGAGACGAACGGTTGGAAGCTTGCGCCCGCGTGCGTCAACTCGCGGCGGCGCGAACGCAGGCGTTGCGCCAAGGCGAGCGCGCCGATGATGCCGAGCCGGCCGATGCCGAGCACGATGCCGATGATGAAGAGCCAATGCAAGAGCCAACTGCCGGTCGAGAGCGTGTAGAAAGCGAGCGCGTCTGTGCGCGCGACAAGTCCGCGCTGCTGCGGCAAGGGCGGCATCGTCTGCGCCTGCGTCGCGCCGGCCAATTCCGAG
Source organism: Acidobacteriota bacterium (assembly GCA_003223935.1). Classification (GTDB taxonomy): domain Bacteria; phylum Acidobacteriota; class Blastocatellia; order Pyrinomonadales; family Pyrinomonadaceae; genus QHXQ01. Next base: position 32,823 of record QHXQ01000060.1, read on the forward strand.
ACGGTGACGAAGCGATAGCCTTTGGCGCGCAGGGTGTGAATGATCTCCGGCAGCGCCGCGACGGTCTGCGAGCGGTCGCCGCCGCCATCGTGCAGTAAGACGATCTCGCCGCGCGTCTCGTCTGTAGCGTTCGGGTTCGTGATGCCGGCGACGGTGCGCCGGACGATCTCATCTGTGCCGGGCATGCGCCAGTCGTCCGGGTCTATGTGCAAGCCGACGGTGATGTAGCCCAGAGCTTCGGCGCGGGCGAGTGGCTCAAGCTCGTTGGGCGTCTCCGGCTCGGCGTCGCCGTAGTAGGGCGGGCGCAGGAGTTTGGTCGAACGACCTGTGAGCGATTCGATCAGGCGTTGTGTGGCGGTCAACTCCAGATCGGTGATGCGACCCGGTATTTCGCCGAGGTTCGGGTGCGTGTAAGTGTGATTGCCGAGGTCGTGCCCTTCGTTGACGATGCGGCGCACGAGGTCTGGATTCGCTTGCCCATACTCGCCGATGATGAAAAAGCAGGCGGGCACGTGCTCGGCTTTGAGTATGTCGAGGATGCGCGGCGTCCAGACCGGATCGGGGCCGTCGTCGAACGTGAGCGCGACGAGACCGGGGTGGTCACCCGTGCGTTGGATTACGTAAGTCGAAGGCGTCGCGGTGTAGTGCTCGTTGGTGATGAGTCCGCTCATCCCGTCTTGTTGCACATCACGCGCGCCGTCGTGCGGCGCAGCTTCAATCTTGAGAATCTCGCCTGTGCCGTCGAAGTCCACATCGTAGCCGTAGCGTATGTCGCGCAAGTTGTCCGCAGACATATTCGCCGGTTGCATGCCTGTGCCGAAGGCAGACCAGAGCGAAGGGTCTTCCGAGCCGAGCCGCCAGATGGCAAAGCCCGCCGGATGATACGCGCTCGCCAAGCGCATCTGATTGAAGGCCGTCACCGCATCGAGAAACCAGACGGTGTGCTGCGAGCCGTCTTCCTCTTCATACTTGAAGTAGGGCGTGTGCGTCAGCGGGTCGAATTTGATCTCGGCTTCGGAATCGCGCGCCGCGAGCACAGCCTCTTGGAACGAAACTTCGGGCGCGTCACTTTCGCCCGCCGTCCAATCGTAACCGTAGTTGCCGAGACAGATGACCGTATGCGCCGGATCGAGTTCGCGCATGCGCCGCGCGAGCACTTCCGTAAACCAGTTCTGCGCGGCAATCGGCCCCGTCTCGCTCGAAGACCAGTGCTGATCGTAGGCCATCAAGAACAGGTAGTCGGTCGTCGCGGCGTAGGCTTTGTAGTTCCAGTCGGGGTTATCGAACGGAACGGCCTGCACGACGAGCCAGCCGTGCGGCTGAAAGGCCGCGTGCAACTCTTCGATGAAGCGATACAGATTCGCCTGCGAAGCGGCGGGCACTTCTTCGACATCAATGCAGACGCCCGCGAATTTATTCTCGTCAACCAACTGCACGAGTGCATTGACGAGTCGCTGCCGCGCCGGTTCATCGGCAACGGCGTGCGCCAGAATTTCGCTGTTCCACTCTTCGTTCTGAAAGTTCTGCACGAGCGGCAGGATGGGCAGTTGTGGCCGTTCGCGGCGAATGAGATCGAGCGCGCGCGGATCAATGTCAGGTGCGAGCGGCGAGGGGCCGTCCTGCAAACGCACCCATTCGGGCACGACCCAATCGAGCCGATCAAGATTGCGCTTCAGAGAGGCGCGACTCGTATCGTCCCAGTTGACGTAGAAGCCGACGGCGAGCGGTTTCGTGATGGGCGGCGGTGTCGGCGTCGGCATGACTGCGGGCGGCGGCGTGACGTGCATCACGTCCGGCCGCTTGGCGGGCACGACGGGCATGGTGGCGAGCGCGCGCTTGAGTTCCGTCTGCGCGCGCTTCGCTTGTTGCGCTTGCTTGTTAACGGGCAGAGGCGTCGGCGCGGTCAGCTTCGTGTCTTCGGCTTTGGGCAGACTGTTGCTGATCGGTTGCAGATTCAGACGCGGCAGCAAAGGGTTGCTGAGCACGCTGACGACAAACGTGGCTGCGAGGATCGTGAACAGAACCGCGAGCGACAGCCATGTACGGCGCACACGCCGCCAACGTCGCCCGTGCGGGTCGTAAAAAACTGGGGCATCAGGTGTAGCCAAAAAAACACGCTCCAAAAAATTTAGCGAGACAATGGGACGGGCGCGATGAGCCGCGCCCGCTTGCATCTCTTTAGAGCAACGTTCGTGCCAGCCGGTTGCAACGAAAGCCGCGATTTTAACGGCGCAAAAGCGCGGGTGCAAAACAACTGCGCCGCCCGATGGTGTGGCGGTTTTGCGTGCGGCGCGTTTATGTCGCGCTCAACTCGACAGTCGGCAAAAACTTTGGCGGCTGGCGCAGCTTGGTCGCTTGCTCGAAAGCGTAAGCGAACTTGATCAATGTCGGCTCGCTCCATGCGCCCGCGAAGAAGGAGAGACCGACGGGCAGACCCGCGACGTAACCGGCGGGCACAGTGATGTGCGGATAACCGGCGACGGCCGAGGGCGTCGAATAGCCGCCGGTGAAGTGATCGCCGTTGATCAGATCGGTCGGCCAGACCGGCCCGCCCGTCGGCGCAATGAGCGCGTCGAGGCGAAACTTGGCGAGCGTCGCATCAATGCCTTCGGTGCGCGACAGACGATGATTCTTGGCGAGCGCGAGCAAGTATTCTTTGCTCGTCAGAGGCCCTTTCGCCTGCGCCTTGATCATCAAGTCTTGACCGAAGTAGGGCAGTTCTTCGGCGCGATGCTTGTCGTTAAAATCAATGATCTCTTTGAGCGAGCGGACGGGTGCGCCCGCACCCAAAGCGGCGAGATATGAATTAAGATCAGCTTTGAACTCGTAGAGCAGCACGGTCAACTCCGTGTCGTCGAACTTCCCCGTCGTGGCGATGTCGGCCGGATCAATGATGGTCGCGCCCTGTCGCTTCAACTCCGCGATGGCCTCGTTCAGCAACACGTCAACCGCATCGTTGAAGCCGAAAAATTTTCGCGCCACACCGATGCGCGCGCCACGTAAACCATTGGCATCGAGAAAGCGCGTGTAATCCGCCTGTGCCTTACCGCGACTTGCTTGCGTCGCGGCGTCGCGCGGGTCAATGCCCGCGAGCGCTGTGAGCAGCGCGGCGGCGTCGGCAACGGTGCGCGCCATCGGGCCTGCGGTGTCTTGGCTGTGCGCAATCGGAATGATGCCCGCGCGGCTGATGAGACCGAGCGTGGGCTTGATGCCGACGAGCGAGTTCGCAGACGAAGGACAGACGACCGAGCCGTCCGTCTCCGTGCCGACGGCGACGGTGCAGAGATTCGCCGCGACTGCGACGCCCGAACCGGAGCTTGAGCCGCACGGATTGCGATCCAGCACATAAGGGTTGCGCGTCTGCCGGCCGCGTCCGCTCCAACCACTCGTCGCATGCGACGAACGAAAGTTGGCCCACTCGCTCAGATTCGTCTTGCCGATGATGACAGCGCCGGCGGCACGCAAACGTTCGGCGGCGAATGAATCGCGCGGCGGCGTCGAAGCGGCGAGCGCGAGCGATCCGGCCGTCGTCTTCATCCGGTCCGCCGTGTCAATGTTGTCTTTGATGAGCACGGGGATGCCGTGAAGCGGCCCGCGCGTGTGTCCGCCTTTGCGTTCGCGGTCGAGTGCGTCGGCGATCCCTTCTGCGTCGGGATTGAGTTCGATGATGGCGTTCACAGTCGGGCCGCGCTTGTCTATCTCTGCGATGCGCGCCAGATATTTTCTGACCAACTCGCGCGCCGACCATTTGCCCGACTGCATCCCTGCTTGCAACTCCGCGATAGTCGTCTCTTCCAACTCGAATGATTTCACGGCCGGCGCGGCGTTGTTGCTTGTGCGCGCCAGTGCCGGACTGACGACCAACGCCGCGCCGACAATTGCACCGCTGCCCAAAAATTTTCGGCGCGTCAAACGCGCACGTTTACCTTGCGTCGGCGCCGACTCTTTACTCTTCGTCATCGCGTTTTTTGCTCCTCAGAAGTTTAGCTTGGAAGATAGTATTCACGCCCGCGTGTATTCGTCTTGCGACGTGCCGGCTCGTTATAATGCCGAGGCCTAGTCGGACGCAACAAAATTCGCGCCGCCGCGTATCAACAATCTTCAAGGCGGCGCGCGCTGGTCGGAAGAGTTACCCGGCGTCGAGCGCAAACAGAGACGAAGATGCCCACGCAGATCACACAGATTGACGACGCGAGCGGCGCGCACACGATCTTGCGCATCGCTGGCTCGCTCACGCTCGCTGACGCAGAACTGCTCGCGTGCATCTGCACAGAGTTGCAAGCGCAGCGCGACGTGCACATCACGCTCGACCTCTCCGATCTGAATTTCCTTGACAGCGACTCGGCGGCCGTCCTCGCGCGCCTGAAACAACAGCACGGCATCGCCCTCGAAGGCGTGCATCTGCTCGTGCAGCAAGTGATCGATCAAGCGGAACAGGGGCAGGACTAGCGGCCTGTACTCGAACTCTGGCGGACTATCTGAACGCACGCTCCTCTAAGCCATTCACTTCGATCCCATCGTAAAGTTTCGTTGACCGCTTTGCGAGCGCGGGCATATGCTAGGGCGCGCCGCATGAAGCGTTGACTCCTGAAGCTGATGGGAGGCCCGCGATTGAATACGCTCACGTCCGGCGAAGTGACCCGTCTGCTGCAAGCTTGGAGCGACGGCAATCGGATGGCGCTCGATGAGTTGTTGCCGACGCGACAAGGCTCAGCGCGTCTCGGCCTTCCTTGTCGATCTGTTCTGCGCGAGGCTTTGGAGATGCGGCGCAACCTCAAATGTCGAACTGGCTCGTCGCTGAAGCCGAAAGCGCACTCGGCGGTTGCCTCGTCGCGCTCCGGCGTTTCGACGAAGCCGAACCGCTCCTGACCGACAGTTACACCATCCTCAAGAACCGCCGCGCCATACAGGATACCTACACGCGCCTCGCCACCACACGCCTCGTCAATCTCTATCAAGCTTGGGGCAAACCCGAACGGGCCGCACAATATCGCTAAAACAAAGGCAAAAACCGGTTCAGGCGATGAGCTTCCATGTACCCGGAAGCCATTTTCGGGTACGTGACTTGAATTTTTGCGTACCCCAAAGTTAGTTTTGGGTACCCCAAAGTTACTTCTGAATACCCATTAGTGAGTTTCAGGTACCCGATAGTCACTAATGGATACTCGATAGTAACTTCTGAGTACCCTAAAGTGAGTTTAGGGTTCCCGGAAGTGACTATCGGGTACTCGCTAAAGACTTTGGAGTACCCAAAACTGACTTTAGGGTACCCGGAAGCTCTTGTTGCGTACTCGAAAACAGCTTTACCGCACCCGTCACCGCCGGTCGCAAGCCGTCGCAAAAGATTTCTCCAAAAATTTTCTTCCGTCGTGAGCCTTTTTCGGCCGCTTTCCCGCATGTAGGGTTGAAGGCGATAAACGCCGCGAACGTCAAGAGTGGCTGATGAGGTCAGTCTGTCGCTCAAGGCAACAAGCAAGCGTGCCGCAGGAAAGGAACAGACATCATGTCAGACAAGATCAAGGTGGAGAACTTACCCGCAGAGAGAAGGAACTGACGCCCCAGAGGCCAAGGCGATTAAAGGCGGGGCGGGTAAAGCCGACTTAATCAATAGTGCTGCTCAAAGCGGCAGCACAACTGAGAGCCAGACGGGTGAAGCCAATTTCCGCCGACGCGAACCTGAGACCCGACGGCTCAGGCAGCGTAACGGACATCAGCTTCAAGTGCGGCACAGGGATGTAGCTTGAGCTTGCGAGGCCGGGCAGCGCTTGGCTTGGCTCGCAACAAAAAGGCCGGCGGGGACAAGACCGCCGGCCTTTTTTGTTTCAAGCGCAAGCTGCGCGCCGTCTTTAGCGTTTACTGGATCGTGTCGGTCGAGCCTTTGAAGCCGTGCATCGCCTGCTTCATGATCCACTTCACGACGCGCTTCGTGTCGTAGCAGTAGGCGAGAATGTAGTTGCACGTCGAGAGACAATGCTTCGAGCACTCCTGCTTCATCTCATCCAACTGCTTGACCTCGAACTTCGGATTCTCAATCGTGCCCCAGTCGTGCGTCGCCGAGTACATCGGGAAGCAAGGCGCGAGCGTGCCGTCGGTGCGGATGATCAAAGAGTTCTGACCGGCGCGGCAGTTCCACGGCGGCACTTCGCCGCGCATCAACTGCTTCATGTCCTGCATGTGCTTCGACTGGTTGACCATCTTGTAGCCTTCTTGATGGCGCTTGGCATCGAGCCAGTCGAGCAGTTCGTCCACCTTCGGAAAATCTTCCGGCGTCAGATACGTGCTGTTCTCGTCGAGGTGCTTGAAGTGCGTCTGCTCGGTCATCGGCGTCTCGTTGATGTGATAGTCGGTGGCGATGCCCATGTCGTGCGCAATCAGCGTCAACTCTTTCACGTCTTCGATGTTGATGCGCGTGATGTTGATATTGAACATCACCGTGTAGCCGTAGTGGTGCTGGCGCTGGACGAGATATTCAACGTAAGGGCGGATCGTCTCTAACGCTTTCGGCAGCGCCTTGCGATCCTTGACGGAGTCAACCGCGAGGTTGACGGTCGCAATGCCCGCGTCGCCCAAACGATCAACCACATCGGGCTTCATCAGCCGCCCGTTCGTCGGCAAGTAGACGAAGATGCCCTTCTTCGCGCTGTAGTACACGATCTTGTGGATGAACTTGGGGCGCAGGAGTGGTTCGCCGCCCATCAAGGCAAGGACGCGCGAGCCAATGGAGTGCAGCCAGTCAATTGAGCGGCGCGCCACGTCCTCGGTCATGCCCTTGACCTTGTTGTTGTACGACCAGCAGTAGTGACAATCATAGTTGCACTTCCACTCGGTGAAGAGATAAGGAATGATCGGCCGCAACTCGCCGCGATGATAGAGCGATTTGAAGTAGGGCGAACCCCAAGTCTTCCACGTGCGGATGGCGTTGAGTTTTTGATACTCCTTCTTCGACATCGGCTGCGGGTCGGGGTGGATCGGATACGGCGGCTCTGGCAGATCTTCCGACTCAGGCTTCGGCTCAAGCGTCGGGCGCGACGGGCGCGTGTAGAGAATCTGGTGAAGCTTCGGGTCAATACGATAAGCCGGAGCGGACGAAGTTGGGGGTGCTGCTTGATCTGGCTGCCGAATTTCTGTGGCCATCTGGTCTCCTTTCAAACTATCTAACTGTGTGCCGGTAATAAAGGCTTGCGCTAAATGTATGACTCAACCCCTAAAAGGCAGGAGCATGTCAGAGGCAAAAACATCGCAAATAATGGCTGATTGTGCGTGGAATTGCAAGTCCCTAGACAGGTCGACTGCCAGACGTGCGGCTCATCACAGGTTGCTCACGGGCGGCACTCAAGCTAAGCTTGCGCCTCGTCGGCACGCTTGAGATCAAGCCATAACGCAGGCGCGACGGCGGCCCGTCCACTCTGCCCGGCAGTCCGAATTTGCGGGCAGCGCCAATTTAATCCGACCCGAAAACGGGAGGGCTTAAAGTTTTGTCCGTCACGGCAACACCGGCCGTCACCGCAGGATTGCGACCCGAACTATTCACTACGCGCAGCCCCCTTGCGCTCAGCCGCACGGGCTTCATCGTCGCGCTCGCAGTGCTCGTGCTCGTGGGCTTTGGTTTGCGCGCGACGGGCTTGAGCGCCGAGGGCTTGAGCGAAGATGAGTTCAACAAACTCGCCGCCGTTGAAGACTATCGCGCGCACGGGTTGACGCCGGCCAACGGCGAGCACCCGTTTCTGATGAAAGCCTTGCAGACCGCGAGCGTCGTCGCAGCCGAACATTGGAACCACACGTCGCTCGTCGCCGCGCATCAAGCGACGCTCTACGTGCCCGTCGAGACGGCGCTCCGGCTGCCGTCCGTGCTCTTCGGCGCGCTCACCATCATCTTGCTCTACTTGCTCACGGCGGAGTTGTTCGGCAGCGAAGTGGCACTGCTCGCGGCGGCCCTTTGGGCGCTTGATCCAAACGCGATAGGGTTCAATCGCATCGCCAAAGAGGACACGTTCCTCGTCTTCTTCTTCCTGCTGGCAAATGTCTTCTGGCTGCGCTCGCAGCGCATCGCGGAAACGGGCAAGGAGAGTCCTGTGCCTTACTACTGGGCCACGGCCATCTCCTTCGGCGCGATGTTCGCCTCGAAGTATCTGCCCGGTTATTTCGCCGCCAGCATCGCCTACTACCACATCTTTCAAGCCATCCCGGCGACCCGCTGGCGTCTGGGCAAGCCGCGCTTCCTACTTTTCTTTTTTATCTTGGGCACGACCTTCGTGCTGTTGAATCTGCCGATCCTCTTGCCCGGCACGTGGCGCATGGCTCTGAGCTTCGCCAGCTACAAACGGATCGGGCACGACAGCTACGAGTTCATGGGTCGGCTCTACCGTCACAAACTGGGCGACTGGCTGCACGGTGTCCCCACTTACTTCTACTTCGTGCTCATCGCCGTCAAATTGCCGCCGCTCACGTTACTCGCATTCATCATGGGGCTGCCGCTCCTGTTTCGTCGCCGCTTTGGTGACGGGCGCTACTTCCTGTTCTTCTGGGTTGCCATCGGCTTCCTGCCCTTCGTCTTCGTCGGCGGCAAATTCATGCGCTACTTCACGCCCGTCCTGCCGGTCGTCTTGATCACGGCCGCCATCGGCGTGCAGTTCATCGGCCAACAATTCGCGCGCGCCCTCGCTGCATCTGCGCCCCGCGCGTTGCTGCACACTTACGCCTCGGCTGTTCTGCCCGCGCTCGTCGTGCTCGCGTCCCTGTGGTCTGCGGCGCACGCCGCTCCGCATTACCGGCTCTACACAAATCTCATCGGCGGCGGACAAGCGCGCGCAGGTTACTACTTCCCGCAGGATGAGTTTTACGACGCGGGCCTGCGCGCCGCCGTCGCAGAGATCGCCCGCCGCGCCCGCTCCGGCGCGCGCGTGGCCAACGAAACGCCCGCGCTCACAGCCTTCTACGCCCGCCAAGCGCAACGCCCTGATCTCAGCTCGCTCTCGCTCACCGATCCGGCCGAGCGCGCCGCATTGAGCGTCGGCGATTTCGTGCTTGTCGAACGCGGCCGGCGCTACTTCAGCAACGATGCCATTCTCTCGGCCTTAAGTCAGACGACCGCGCCCGCCTTCCGCATCTCCGTCGGCGCGCAGCCCGCGATTGAAGTTTATGAGTTGGATGAGAAGACGGTGGGTCGCGCCAACGGGACGAAGTGAGAGAGTTCAAGACCAACTACTGCGGAAGATGAATCTGCTCGCTGGCGCGCACGAGTTTTACGGCGTGGCGTTGTCTGTCTGTCGCTGCTCGCTGTCCCGGCCGTCGTGCCTGTGCCGTCTTGAGCGCATCTCAGTGCGCAGTTGCTGAAACTGTTGCCACTGCGCGGGCGTCAGCACCTGCTGCAAACGCTCGTCGGTCTGCCGCCGAATCTGCGCGATCTGTGGCTCGGACTCTTTACGCAGCGCCTCCAACTGCCCGCGCGTATCGCCGAGAATCTGTTTCACCTGCGTCCTCTGCGCATCGCTGAGTTGCAAGCGGTCAAGCATCTGATCAAAACCTTCCGGCTCGTGCGGCGCGCTGCCGGCTCTGTGCCAGCCGTGATAGACGCGCGGCACAAGCGCGCCGGCCATGACGCCAAGCAAGAAAATGATCACGGCAGCGAGTCTGATCTGCCACCTATTTTTGCTGAGGTTGTTCATCATTACCTCGTCTGGTCATCGTCCGTGCCGTAGATCGTCGTGAGCACTTGCCCGTCGGTCATCTGCTCAGTTGAAAGATCATCCTGCGAGAGAACCACATCTTCCGCAGAGTAGGGAGTTGAGACTGAAGCCACCGTCTGCGGCATTGCTGGCTGTGTCGTGGGCGCGAGAAAAGTTAGACCGGCGAGCAGCGCAACCAGCGCTGCCATCGAAGAGACGAGCGCGCCGGCCGATTTCCACAGCCGCACGAACGACCATGCTTCGTTCGCCGCTTGCCGTTCGCGCAACGCCGCCAAGATGCGTGTCTGAAAAAACGGCGACGGCTCGACGCGCTCGCTCGCGCGCTCTTTGAGCAACAGCGCCGAGATGCGCGCCGCTTCGTAGGCGCGCTGGCAAGTGGCGCAAGCCGCACAATGAGCGGTGACAACCACCAACTCGCGTTCAGTCAAACTCGCGAACGGCGCGCTCTCAAGCATGTTGATGATGTGTTCGTCTTTCATAACTCGCCCTCGCGCTTTCAAGTCTCTTGCGGCCGACGTTTGCGCGTGCCCGCTAACAGTTTCTCCAAAGCCTCGCGCATCCTGCGCCGCGCGCGAAACGCTTGCACCTTAACTTTCGCCTCTGACCAACCGGTCACTTCGGCCGCCTCTTTCACCGAAGCCTCTGCGCCGTCAATCAACGTCAAGACCAGACGATCATCGGGCGACATCGTAGCCAACACACGGTCGGCCAAGTCGGCTGCGACGAGACTGCGCTCGGCCGCCTCGTGTCGCTCGGTCGCCGCGCCCGCCAGATGTGCGTCCAGCCAAGTGCTCTCGTTCTCCGCCAGTTCGGAGATGCTCAACTCGGGTCGGCGCTTCATGCTGCGGAGCAGGTTGAGGCACGTCCTTGTAGTGATGCGCGTCAACCAGCCTTCCAAAGAGCCGCGTCCTTCGTAGCTGTCAAGCTCGGTGAACGCTTTCAAAAAAACCTCCTGCGCGGCCTCTTCCACCTGTTCGCGCCGCCGAAAGAAGCGACTCGCGACCCGAAACACGCGCGGGCTATAACGGCGCACGATCTCGGCGAACGCCGACTCGTCGCCACCACGCGCCCGCCGTGCCAACTCCAAGTCCGATGCCTGTTCGTGTTGGCCCGACAGATGCGCTCCCGAAATTTTGCGGGCGGCGGACTCGATCATGCCTTAAACATTTTCGAGTCCGCCATGCCCGGTTAGAGGTTTACTGCTGCTGCTGCTGTTGACGGTCGCCGCGATGTTCGCCGTGTTGGGCCTTGAACTGCGCGCGCCGCTGTTCGAGTTGCGTCTTCTGTTCCGGCGTCAAGACCGAGAGCATCTGCTGGTGCAGGTTGAACTCTGCGCCCATCAGCTTCGCCTCAATGGTGGCCGCTTCGGTCAGCTTCTGCGTCGCTAGGGCTTCGTTGAACGTGCCGCCTTCGCTCGCTTGGCGCAACTCTTGGTGTTTAGTCCTGAGTTGCTCGCGCAGAGGCTTGGTCTGCTCCGCGAAGCTCTGGCGAATCTGTTGCAGCTTCGCCTTCTGATCGTCCGTCAGGTTGAGGTCTCTGAACATGCCGCCGCCGAAATGCTCGCCGCCGCCTTGTTCGCCACGCTCACGCCAACCGCCGTGCGCGCCCTGCTTGTCGCCATGATCGCCGCCTTTGCTCTGCGCGAACGCGAGCGGGGTGGCTAAAGCCAGAGCCGCCAAAGCGGAGATGGCGAGCGTCTTAATCTTTCCGAGTCTTTTCATCTTTCTTTGTGCTCCCTAAGTTTACCTTGTTTCTGTGTAGGAGAGGTTCTATTTGTCGGGAGACTCGACCTTGACTCTCCCGACAGATCAGACACCGCGCCGCAAGCTTAGGTTACAACCCCGCGTTCAGATTAAAGTTCGGCTCAATCTATCTGAACGCGAGGCGGTAAACTTTAGCCTTAGCGACGATAGTGCCAATACTGATTGCGGTCGCGCAGCTTGTAGGTGTAGAGCGCCGAACCGCCCCCGCCTGCGAGCGCGCCGATCAATGCGCCCTTCTGCCCACCGACGACTGCGCCGAGCACCGCGCCGATGCCTGTGCCGGCCGCGACCGTCACTTTGTCGCGATGCTGATCCCAGAAGGAGCGATTATCGTAGCGCCCGTCGTAGTAAACCCGCCGCGAGTTGTCGTAGTAAGTGCGCCGTGAGTTGTCGTAGCGCCAACTCTGCGCGGCGCGGTTGTCGCGCCACGCGTGGCGCGTCTGCGCGAATGTAGGTAGCGCCGCGCTCGCGAGCAGCACGAGACACATGATGGCACCAAGAATCCGTTTCATAATTTCAAAACCCCCTTGAGCTTCTAGCTCAAAATTGTCAATGGGGAGAGTCTTTATTCGGAGAGAGCCATCGGCTCCATTGGTTAGCCCTTTGAGAACTTCCCACTAGGACAGACACCGCGTCGCGCCGGCCGGTTACACGTAAAAAATTCGACAACTGATTGTGTTCGGCTCGCCGCTTTTTTACCCGCGCAGGTGTAACCGAAGTGCAGCCGTCGGTGTCTATCAAAATGGAGAGATTTTCGGGGAAAATTGGCAATTTTGAGAGGCACGCGGTGGAGTTGAAACGGCGTGAGTAGAGAAAGATGGAACGATTGAAATTAATCCTAAAAGGTAAGCGGAGATTATTGTTGGCGCTCGTCGCGGTTGTCGCGGTCGCGGCGTTGGGCTTTTTCTATTGGGGCAATCGTGCGAGCGCCGCAGACTACATGACGGCCAAAGTTGAGCGCGGCAACCTGCGCAACACCGTCACGGCGACGGGCGCGCTGCAAGCCGTCACCACCGTGCAGGTCGGCAGCCAAGCGTCGGGCACGATCTCGGCGCTCTACGCAGACTTCAACTCAAAGGTGAAGAAGGGCCAAGTCATCGCCCAACTCGATCCGGCCACAGCGCAGGCGCAAGTCGCACAGGCGCGCGCCAATCTCGAACAGGCGCAAGCGGCCGTGCAACAGGCACGTGCTAGTACCGGGCAGTCGCGGGCCGGCGTCGCCGCCGCGCAAGCCAAAGCGCTTGCCGCCGGTTCGACCGTGCAGAACGGACAGGCCGGCGTCTCAGGAGCACAGGCGAACGTGGCCGTACTGAAAGCGCAACTAGACGACGCGCTCAGCTTTCTACATCAACAGCAATCGCTCGCCGCGAGCGGCGTCATCGCTGAGCGCGATCTTGAGACGGCGCAGACGAACTACAAGACGGCCGAGGCGCGTTACAACCAAGCCGTAGCGCAGTTGAATCAAGCGCTGGTCACAGTGCAGTCGGCTTCGAGCGCAGGCACAGCGCAGGCGCAGGCCGAAGTGCAACAGGCACAGGCGCAGACGCAGCAGGGCCAAGCGCAAGTCTTGAACGCCGAAGCGCAGGTGCAACAGGCGCAGGCCGCATTGAGTCTCGCCGAGATCAATCTTGAACACTTGACGATCCGTTCGCCGATTGATGGCATCGTCGTCTCGCGCAACGTGGACGTCGGCCAGACCGTCGCCGCGAGCCTGTCTGCGCCGACGCTCTTCACCATCGCGCAAGACCTGACGCAGATGCAGGTCATCGCCAACATAGATCAAGCGGACATCGGTCTGGTCGAACAAGCGAAGAGCGCGAGCTTCACGGTGGACGCATTTCCGGGGCAGGAGTTCAACGGCACGATCCAACAGGTGCGACTCAATCCGCAGAACGCGCAGAACGTCGTGACCTATAACGTCGTGATTGATGTGAGCAATCCGCAACAGAAACTCAAACCCGGCATGACCGCGAACTTGACGATCACGATTGACGAACGCAACAACGTCGTCAAACTGCCGAATGCCGCCTTGCGCTACATGCCGCAAGCCGCGTCAGGGCAGCGAAGCCAGAACGGCAACGGCGGCTTCAGTCAAGGTCAGCGCCGCAACGCGGGGCAGCAGAATGCGAATGCAAGCAGCACGACCGCCAACGCGACTGATGCGAGCAACGCACAAGGCGACAACGCGCGCAGCAACTTCGCACTGCCGACCGCGCCTGTGCTCGCGGGTCAGACGCGCCGCGTCTGGGTGCTCGGCGCAGACAGCAAACCGCAACCGCGTCGGATCAAGATCGGTCTGACCGATGGTTCATCAACCGAAGTGGTCGAAGGCGATCTGAAAGAAGGCGACCTTGTCATCACGGGTCAGACCATCGCTAGCGCAAGCAAGTCGCAGAGCGCGAATCAGACGACGCCGCCCGGCTTCGGCGGTGCGACGCGCGGCGGCAGCCCCGTCGGCGGTGGCAATCGTGGTCGGTAATTGACGCGGCTTGATACCTGAGACAGCCGTCGAGAGTTTGTTTACAGATCGGCGGCTGTCAGTTGTGAGAGTTGAGCAAGAGGAAATTGAAGCGATGCAAGCGACAGTTGAAATTAGACCGCAAGAGTTTGAAGTGAACGCGAGCCTGCTCGCGCAGCAGCCAGAGGCGCGGCCGGTTATTCAGTTGGAGCATGTGCACAAGACCTACACGATGGGCGATGTAGAGGTGCACGCCTTGCGCGGCATCTCGCTGACGATTCGCGCGGGCGAGTTCGTCGCTATCATGGGCACGTCGGGTTCGGGTAAGTCAACGACGATGAACATCATCGGCTGCTTGGATCGCCCGACGCGCGGCATGTACATTCTTGACGGGCAGGACGTCTCCGCGCTCTCGAAGGACGAACGCGCAGACATACGCAGCCGCAAACTCGGCTTCGTCTTTCAAGGCTTCAACCTGCTCTCGCGCACCTCTGCGCTTGAGAACGTCGAACTGCCGATGCTCTACGCCGGACTTGATGCTGGCGAACGACACCGGCGCGCAATCGAGGCGCTGCATTCTGTCGGTCTCGCCGGGCGCGAGCAAAATCATCCGAATCAACTTTCCGGCGGACAACAACAGCGCGTCGCCATCGCACGCGCGCTCGTCAACGATCCGGCGCTCATCCTCGCGGACGAGCCGACCGGCAATCTCGACTCGCGCACCTCGATTGAAGTGATGGAGATTTTCCAACGGCTCAACCGCGAGCGCGGCATCACGCTCGTGCTCGTCACGCACGAGTCGGACATCGCCGAGTATGCCGACCGCGTCGTCGTCTTCAAAGATGGCAAGATCAAAAAAGATCATCGCGTCGCACAGCCGCGCGATGCGGCAATACAGTTACAGAATCTACCACCCATTGAAGATGATGAGGATGAAGACTGACGGCGAAGTTCTATTGATTATTAAGGCATAGAAGATCATGAACATACTATCAATCATCCGTGTCGCTTTTCGCGCGCTGGCGCGCAACAAGATGCGCGCGGCTTTGACGATGCTCGGCATCATCATCGGCGTCTCGGCCGTGATCGCGATGGTCAGCATCGGGCAGGGCGCGCAGGCTTCTGTGCAAGCGCAGATCGAAGGCATGGGCACGAACCTTCTGTTCATCAGCGCGGGCGCGCAGAACGTCGGCGGCGTGCGCGGCGGCGCAGGCGACACCGGCACGAGCACGCCCTTGACCACCGACGATCTCGACGCGATCAAACGCGAAGTGCCGAGCGTCTCATTGGTCAGCCCTTCGGTCAACGCGCGTTCGCAACTCGTCGCGGGCAATCAGAACTGGAACACGAACGTGCAAGGTGTGAGCGAGCAACTGCCCGGCATACGCAACTGGATAGTGCAGAGCGGCGACTTCTTCACCGACGCCGACGTGCGCACCGCCGCGCGCGTCATCGTGCTCGGCCAGACGGTCGCCGATAATCTCTTTCCCGGCATGGATGCGGTCGGGCAGACGGTGCGCGTGATGAATCTGCCGTTTCGCGTCGTCGGCGTGATGACGCGCAAAGGGCAAGACCCGCAGGGGCGCGATCAAGACGATCTCGCATTTGCGCCTTACACCTCCGTGCAGAAAAAACTCTTGGGCAACACGCGCCTGCAAGTCGCTTATGTCTCGGCCGGCTCGCCCGATCTGACCTACACGGCGCAGACGCAGATCACAGACCTCCTGCGCCAGCGCCACAAGCTCACGCCGAGCGAACCGGACGACTTTACTGTGCGCAACATGTCGGACGTGGCCGAAGCGGCCAATCAGACCAACAGCACGATGACCATTCTGCTCGGCTGCATCGCTGGCGTCTCACTGCTTGTCGGCGGCATCGGCATCATGAACATCATGCTCGTCTCCGTGACCGAGCGCACACGCGAGATCGGCATACGCATGGCCATCGGCGCGCGCTCATCTGCCGTGCGCACGCAGTTTTTGATCGAATCAATCGTACTGAGCTTAACCGGCGGCCTCATCGGCATCGCGCTCGGCGTCATCGTCTCCGTCGCCATCCCCGCGCTCTTGACTTGGCCGACGCTCGTCTCGCCCGCCTCGATTATCGGCTCGGTCATCTTCTCCGCAGCCGTCGGCATCTTCTTCGGCTACTACCCCGCACGCAAAGCCGCCGCGCTCGATCCGATTGACGCGCTACGCTATGAATAATGGTAGTTTCTGGTTGGAACTTACTGCTCAAATAATAAAGGCCGGACTTATTGTCCGGCCTTTACGAATCACTGGGAGGCAGGGACTCGAACCCCGATAGCCAGATCCAGAGTCTCAAATAGCGCCTTTTGCTTGAATTTTCCTGAGTTGCTTACTGACTGCCGTTGTTAGACTTACGAGTAATGTCATGATGTCTCTGTATGGCAGAGTTAGTCGTGTTTGTCTGAGTTGGCACACAACTGGCACACAAGATTGACAGGCAAAAATTGTTCTATCGAATGAGCGACGGGACTCCACGAATATAGGTTTTGCAGTTTCAATTAGCCCCTTTACCTAAGTAAAGCTGAGTTGGCTTGTGTGCGTTTTTATTGGACTTTTCCCTTCTCTGATTATAGCTGTGTCGGCTGAGTTTTAGCGCGTTTGGATTAGTTGGCAGACCATTGGCAGACCAACTAGCACATCCGAAATAGTTAGCGCATTGGCGCGTGTCTCATACCGAGCCTTACGGGTGCGCTGATTGAGGTCTAGCAATCACCAATGGTTGTGCCTCCAACTCACGCCGGTAGAAAACACGCGGCTGTTGCACTTCGTCAACTGTGCCAGCGGCAGCGCCTAAGTTCAATCCTCTGAGTTTCGCGAACCGATCCCCTGATAACTTCGCCTTCTCCTCACGATAGATCGTCGGCACACGCATGGTCGCGTAATCGAACCAATCGCGCACCGAGACTGTGCCGTTTTGCTCGCGTGGCGCTGCGCCCTGCTTTAGCCCTTCATCAACGAGTGCGTAGGTCAGATACCCATGGCCCAAGCGCGGCAACTCATTAGCGAATTGAAAACTTTGCGCCGCCGTCAAAATGTACATGCCCTTATCATAAGCGAGTTGCGCCAAGCCTTTCGCGTTCATTGGCCCACGGCCTTCTTTCTCGCCGCCTAATACCTGCCCTGAATTGCAGGAGTCAATGATCATCGTCAGATGACCGGCGTCCACGCCCTCGAAAGCATCTTCCAATTCGGTGGCCGAAATCCCATGTGCCGTGAGCAACGCATCAAGCATCGCCTGTCGGTCGGTCCGCTTCGACTCAGCGCCAAAGTCTTGCGGGATGAGATAGAACTGTCCGCCCGCAGCCAAGCCATGCCCCGCGAAATAGACAACAACTGCATCTTCCGGCTGCACCTTCTTCGCCAATTCATCCAACGCGCCAAGCACATGCGCCTTTGTCGCCGTCGCGTCCGTCAGCTTGATCACTTCCACGCGCTCATATTGTGCCAACTGCTCCTGCTGGTGCTTGACCTCAGCCGCAAACTCTTCGGCGTCCGCCACCGCATACTTCAGATTGCGAAAGAACGGATTCGGCGCGTACTCGTTCACGCCCACCGCCACAACGTAAGCTGTGCCGTTGCGCCGCAGGCTTTCAGCGCCGTTGAGGACAAGCGTGGTATCAGAGCTTTTGATGTTGTCGTGATTGAATGCGTAAGCCGTTAATTGATTAGCGCCAGCAACAAGCGGAACGCTCGCCGCAAGCGTCACAGTGCTTTGCCCCTTCAGCACATCGCCGTGCCACATCTTCACTAACGAGCCGTTGCGGAATAGCCGCACATCCTGCGCGCCCGTAGGCGCGTCCGACACGTTTATCATCAACTTAACGTTGCGCGCGGAGGTATTCGTCGCCGAAGTCACGCCGTCGGCCAGCGAGAGTTTCAGGTGTGGTTGTCTGCGATCCTTCTGCGCGATGTCGCGGCTTGCGGCCGGGTGGCGGCCGGCGAAGATGTCGGACAGTAGGTCTGGGTAGTAGAACTCGTTGAAGAAATACTCGACCGGATAGACATCGCGGAGCGCAGGCGAGAAGCGCCAGAGAATCTGATTCCATGCGGCGGGCGAGCCGTCAAAGAGGCCATCGGGCGTGACGACGAGCCAATCCTGATGATCAAGCGCGAGTAGACTGGCCAGTTCTTGCCCGCTCGGCAACGACCACAACTTCACCGTCGTGTCTGCGCTGCCACTCGCCAGCGTGCGCCCGTCGCTGCGAAAGGCGACGGCCAGCACAGCGTCTGTATGCCCTTTGAGCGTCAACAACTCGCGCCCCGTGCTCACGTCCCACAGCTTGACCGTTTTGTCCTCGCTGCCGCTTGCGAGCAAGCGCCCGTCCGCGCTGAACGCGACCGCATAGATGGCCCCTGTGTGCCCCGTGAGCATGCGCGACACTTCACCGCTCTTCACGTCCCACAGCATCACGGTCTTGTCGCGACTGCCGCTCGCCAGCACGCGCCCGTCTGGACTGAAGGCGAGCGCGTTGACGTTGGCGGCGTGCCCCGTGAGGGTGTACAACTGTTGCCCACGCGCCGCATCCCACAGTTCGATGATGGGCTTGGGGCCGCCGCGCGCCACTGTGCGACCGTCGGACGTGATCGCGAGCGAGTAAGTGGTGGTGAGTGGGCCGGTCAGCGTGCGGCGCTCAAGGCCGCTCGCGGCGTCGAAGATTTTGATCGTCTGATCACGACCGCCGCAGGCGAGCGTCTGGCCGTCGGCGCTCAAGGCGATGGCGTCCGCCCCGACCTTGAGCGTCCGCAACTCCTGTCCGGTCGTCACGTCCCATACATAGACGCCGCTGCTGTTGGCGTACAGCGTCTGCCCGTCGCCGCTCAGCGCGATACCTTTGGGGGCATGGCGCGGCCCTGTGAGGACGCGCGGCGGCCGGCCCGAGGTCGTGTCCCAAAGCCGGATCGTGTCGCGCTGGAAGAGGGTCGTCTCGTGGCCTGTGACGAGTGTGCGCCCGTCACTGCTGAAGGCGAGGGCCCTGACCGCGCCAGCGTGGCCGCGCAGGGTGCCCGTGTCGCGGCCTGCGCTTGTATCACGTAGCCTGATCACGAAGTCGCCTTCGCCGCTCGCGAGCGTCTGGCCGTCGGGGCTAAACGCGAGGCAGTCAACGCCAAGTTGCGGCCCGTCGAACGTCCGCGCGACCTCACCGGTGGCCACGGTCAGCAAGTTGATCTTTGTGCGCCCATCAATCAACGCCAGCGTCCGCCCGTCGGGACTGAACGCGCCGCCCTCGTAGCCGTTCAGCGCCCGCAGTTCGCGCCCCGTTGCGACATCCCACAGCCGGCCCGCGCCCGCCAGCGTGCGCCCGTCGGGGCTGAAGGTCAGAGCCTCGACGACTTTATCGCCGCCCACGAGTGTGCGTAGCTTGCGCCCGCTGCCTACATCCCAGAGGATGAGCGGGTCGAAGCCGCCGCTTGCCAGCGTGCGCCCGTCAGGGCTGAGCGCGATGGTAATGACTTGGCCGCATGGGGCGTTGAACGAACGCAAGAGTCGGCCGGTCGCATAATCCCAATGCTTGAAGGAGAGCGCGTAAAGCAGTCCGGTGTCGCCTTGCGTAATGTCAATGCTGACGCTGATGAGCGTGCGTCCGTCCGCGTCGAAGACCAAAGCGGCCGCGCCACCGGCCACAGCGGCCTGGCCCGCGTCATTGCCCAGCACACGCAACTCGCGCCCAGTCGTCGTGTCCCACAATCTGATCGTCGTATCTGCGCTACCGCTCGCCAGCACGCGTCCATCGCGCGCGAACGCGAGCGAAAGCACGGGGCGGGTGTGCCCTTTGAGCGCGCGCAACTCCGTGGCGGTCGCCGTGTCCCATAACCTGACTGTGTTGTCGCTGCTGCCGCTTGCGAGCAGGCGGCCGTCGGGGGCGAAAGCGATGATACCGATGTGGTCGGCGTGACCCGTCTGTATGACCAACTCGGGCCGCTGCGCAAGGGCAGCGGCGGCTAACGCAAGCAACAGTAAGGGAAGTGACACAAGGCCAGAACGGGTGCGCATCGGTACCTCCATCTGCGCGAGGTTAGGAAAAAGCGGCGGTTGTTACGGACGTTGATTTAGGGGAGCTAGGCGTTATATAGGTCATAACGCAAGCCCTCTCAAGGAAGCTCTTTAGTCTGAGTAAAGCCAAGTAATGTTATACGCATTTCTATTGGCTTTTTCTCGCCTTCGATTATGCCTGTGCAGGTTGAGTTCGGGCAAGTTTGGCCTGGTTGGCAGACCAACTTTTCAGCTTGAAGTTTCTAATACTACTTACTTGACGTGCAATACTTCTTTAAGAGAAGTCGTGTAACGACGCGAGCGCCGCAACGCTTTGGTCTGCCATCGACCAGCAGGGTTGACTATGCCGAATCGAATTGTGTCCCTTCCCAAGCGCCGGTTGATCTCGTCCATCGCGCGCATCACCCTTTGCGCCCGCTCGAAGTCGGCTTGCCCAAACAGACGCACCGTTAGTCGCTCAGCCAGCTTAAGGTTTAATAGCGTCACGCCCACTTTCTTGTATCTGAAGCCGTGACGGTATATCCGCCCTAAGCCTTTCAGCGCCCATGCAAGCAACTCGTCCGTCGTGTCGGTCGCATTAGCCAACTCAAACGTGGCTGCATTGCCATACTGCGGCTCATTATTAAAACGGTTCGTGTGAATGAAGACTGTCAGCGCACCAGCCGCCATACCGTGCTTTCTCATACGTTCTGCTGCCCGCGTGAGGTACAGGGCGACCGCCTCGCAACTCGTCTAATGATTCAACCGGCACGCCGAAGCTACGCGAGCAAGTGACGGACTTCCTCTGTGGCGGGCATTGCTCCAACTGTAAGCAAGGGACACCGCGCAACTCTTCCACGATCCGCGCCCCGACGACCGTCATACGCTGTCGTATCCAGCGCTGGTCTGCATCTCTGAGCTTGCGCGCCGTTGTGATGCCAGCCGCCTTGAGCAACTTGGCGTAGGCCGGCCCTACGCCCCAAACGTCCGCCTGTTGGCTTGTACGTCAACAATCCTGCACATTATGATGAGCAGTGTCTCGCGTCAACATAGTAAGGCTGAGAGTATCGGTACTTACGCACCATTGAGTTCTCTTAGCTACCCCATCAATATTTTCGCTCTTACAGCCGACGCTTCCTTCTATCTCTTAATACCCATACAAGAATCCATGCAAAAACTGCCAAGATTATGACTGAAATTATTCTCGCCCAAGCGCCATGAATTATCCCGCTATGTCCCCTACTCGGAAGGTATAGATGCCCGGTCAAAAGTCCAATCACGGCAGAGATGAAGTATATGAGGGTAGCCAAAATAAGTGTGGTAATTAAGCAACCACCAAAGAGCAGCCCCGCCCATTGGTTTTTGGGAGCCGCTGGTTGGCCTTGTGCCACCGCTTCCTGCTTAACCGCAGATAGAGGTCGCTCGTAAACACCCGCCCTGATGCCATGCTCAACGAATGCGAAGAATGTCTCAACGTTACTTCGGTTTTTGCCAAAGTCAATCCACTGGCCTGTGTAAACACACTTGCTTTCGGCTTGCAGCACGCCGCCCGGAAGAATCCCGACCTTCAGCTTTTCGCCCCACGACCACCCGCTAAAAGGAATCGCAGCGAGAAATTCCCCGTCCGACTGAACCTCAGCCGACCAGCCTAAATTCGCCAATGCAGATTTCACGACTGCGATCAATTCATCTTCTTGAAGCTGGTACGTTCGGCTCGCGGTAAAGCCTGCTGGAAATCCAATTGCCATATCATTAACTATAAAGAGCGCGGCGAAAGATATGCGTGTGAGCTATGGAAGTCAATAGGTAGATAGCAAAAGCGGCGGGACTCGTCGGTTCGCTCTCCGCGAAGAGAGGCACCCAAAGACTTATCCCGCCTGCTCCCCTTCTAAGGAAGCGCGGGGACTCTACCAAGCTCACCTCGTTCTGTCTAGGTAAGAGATTTAGCAAGCGACTTTGGGCTACCACGCTGGTTAAAAGCGAACAGGCGCGGCAGCTTTTGGGAGCTTCGCGCCTGTTCTAATCCGATTAATGTCCTCACCCCATCAATCGGGGAGACGAAGGATTCACCAACGCCTCTGATGCCGCACATCTTAGCGGTAAAAGAGAGGCAGCGCAACCGTAGCCGGACTGAGGGGAGTGAGTGTAAAGCCCTCGTCTCCCCGCGCGCTGCTGATGGAGTGGATGCCGACATTGTAAGGCCGTGGCGCAACACCGACAACGGCCGCCTTCGCTCGTGTCCGCTCGCCCAATGCCAACACAGTTGCATCTCATCATGTTTCACACCATGCGAGATGCGGCGTGGCTTGTATCATCAAAGCCCAACTAGGCAACACTCAATCGCCCCAAAAGCTGAATACGCTGGCCTAACTTGATATAATGAACAGGACAAAAGAACTCAAGTGTCCCGTTCGCGTTGCTTCACGCCTCCCTACTTACTTTTGTGCAGGGTTAACTAACGTGAGATTTCAACCGCCAATCGTAAGACTCTAAGGTGAGAGATTTGAATGTTGGCACATTATAGGCACACAAAACGGGCAGCCTTAAATCAAGGCTGCCCGTAAGTGTTCGAGTTGATTAAACTGGGAGGCAGGGACTCGAACCCCGATAGCCAGATCCAGAGTCTGGAGTCCTACCATTGGACGACCTCCCAATGGAGCAAGAAAAAATTTACGGGTCAGGCAATTAAATGTCAACCGCCCCTGCTTAGACATTGAGAAGGATGAGCGTAGGGCGTGGCTATGAGCAGACACTAAAAGGCGAAGACATAACCACAGCTTACTGCATCTGCTTTATGCCTTCGCCTCTGGCCGCTGCTTTGCAGTTACGCTTTCACTTCGACTTTCTTCTCTTCGTCCGTATAGACCTTGATCTTCGTGCCAGACTTGATCTTGGCATTCTTGCCATGTTTAAGAAAGCCGAGTGGGCCGAATAGGACAACGAGCGCAACGGTCGTGCCGGTCTTATCTTCGCCCTCTTTGCCCTTCGAGGAGCGTAGCTTGATCTTCTGCCCATCGACGGTCGTGGTGGTCTCGACGCGGATACCGAGTTGACCGCCCCGGCCCATCATGCCTGCCTTCTTGGCGCTTGTGATGCTGCCTTTGACGAGTGTGCCGGCAGCGATCAGTGTCTGGCCATTTATCTTTACGTCATCGGTGACCTTGAAAGAAAGCGGGTCGCCCTCGGTCGCGGTCTTGCTGGAAATCTCTTCAGTTGTTTCGACCTCGAACTCAGTGCTGTCCGGTAGCATAACCTCATTGGTTTTAGGGTCGTCTAAGTGCCCGGCAGCGAAAGCCGGTAGGGTAGAAGGGGCGAGCAAGGCAAGCGCAAGCATCAGGGCAACAGCCTTGCCCCACTTGAGGAGGTTCATTGGGTTATTCCTTTCTGTTTTGTTACTAAAGTGGAGAAAAGAGACAGGTCGGATTGAGCTTGTCTCCTAACATCAAGTGCGCCGTCGGGACGAGCGCGAGCTACGTTTGCGTATCGAGCGAATTGCGTGACGGTCAGCAGAACTAACAACATAAACGCGCTGACTGTCAGATAACTTAGTTCAGGAAATTGTTACTACCTCTTCCTCTGTTTCTACAAGATATGGTGACACCGTTCGGTCGGTTGTATCCGCATCTTCAGCGAGAATCTGTTGCACGACAGGCAAGCTGAGCGTGCGCGCTTTCTGGATGCCGGGCACGTGTTTGCCTTTGGCATAGACGGCGTGGCGGCCGTGCTCTTGATACCAGTCGCCGAGGTTCGCGGTCTTGTGCATGTTCTCGATGATCTGCCGCCAGCCGACGCCCGTGTTGTAAGCGCAGAAACTGATCTCGCCTTCCTGTGTGCCGTAAGGGATGACGCACATCTCTGTGCGGCGGAAGTCGTAGTTGAACAGGTCTTGAAACCACATGCCCTCGACGCAGAGCACACGCCACTTGTCTGCGGGATTATCTGAACCTTGTTGCGTCTTCATCCGGTCATTGCGATCCGAATTGGAATTGGCGGACGAAGGCTTGAACAGGTTGATGATCTGCGAGACGGGGAAACCTTCGGGCGCTTGCGTGGGATCGTAGTTGCGCAGGATCGTCATGGCGAGTTGCGCCATCGTCAGCTTTTGCCCGCGCGCCGTGTCAGTGATGAGCGTCACGTCGCGCATGAACCGTTCGTAGTTGAAGAATTTGAAGAGCGGCGTCCACGCGCCCGTGTGGCGATTGACGACCATCAACGTGAACACACCGCAGTTCGGATGGCAGTTGCAACTCGACCAGCCCCAAGGCGCGTCCGCCCCTTGCAGCATGTCCATCACAGAGGTGAAGGCTGAATACGACGAGAGCGGAAACCAATCGCGCAGCGCCTTCAAGTTACCGTCGAGTTGTGCTTCGAGATCGCTAGCCATGTCGGCGAGCGTGTAACGCTGCTGGACGCGAATCTCATCAGGCACATCCTCATCGCGCCCCGTGAACGAGACGGGTTGAAACGCGATGGTCTGAATCTTATCAATGTTCTTCGCGGCGAAGTTGACGATCCCGCCAATGGCGTCGTTGTTAATCGTGTTGACGATGGTCGTCACGAGCGTCACTTTGATCCCGACGCTCGCCAAGTTTTCAATCGCGCGCAACTTCACGTCGAAGAGATTTCCGACGCCGCGATGCTTGTTCTTCTCTTCCGACACGCCGTCGAATTGCAAATAGACGCCGTGCTGCCCCGCCGCTTTCGCAGCCTTGCAGAACTCTATGTCTTCGGCGTAACGAATGCCGTTCGTTGCCGCAAGGATGCGATAGAAGCCAACCTGCTTAGCATAAGCGACCGATTCGAGGAAGTAGGGCGAGAGCGTTGGCTCGCCGCCTGAGAAGAGGATGATGATCTGGCGTTTCGGTTTGAACGAGACGGCGCGATCAAGAATCGCCTTCGTATCTTCAAACGTCGGCTCATGCACATAGCCGACCTGATTCGCGTCCATGAAGCACGGGTTGCACATCATGTTGCAACGGTTCGTCAGATCAACCGTCAACACCGCGCCGCGCCCGAACTTGATCGTGGACGTGCCATGCCGATGCACGTTCGCATCTTCCGCCGCGCGAAAGTCGCGCCCGAAAAACAGCGACTCGATGCGCTGCAAGAAAGCAGGATCGGTCGCCAACACATCTTCAAACCGGCCGTGCTTCGGGCAGTCTTTGCGCATCAAGATGCGCCCGCCCTCTTCGACGATCTGCGCCTTTAACTCGCCCGGATGCTCGTGCATCAACGTCTCAAGCGTCGTCTCGCCGTTGATGACCGCCTCGCGCACTTCCTTAACGCAACGCGGACACAAACTGTCAGTCTCGCGCGGAAAACCGAGCGGTGGGCTGGTGCGCTCGTAAGATTTCAAGAGCGGCCCCGGGGCCCAATTGGGGCGCAATGCCTCGCCTTCAGGCAACGCCGCATTCACCGTCTGAAAAACTTTCCAAGACAGGTCGGCCAAGTTCGAGATCAGCTTCGAACTCTTCACGCCGCCGAATCTGCCCTTGACCGATTCATTCCGGCGAAATTGATCGCTAAACACTAGACAGTCTCCTCCGGGCGTAAGATGCTTACAACCCCGTCGAGTCAGCAAAATATTTTCGACTTAACGCCGGACACACTCCCACCAAGTGCTTTCCCGGCAATGCGACATGATAAACGTATCCCCCTGTCAAAGCAAGACGTTAAAGGCAGTGGCAAGTGACAAGTGACAAGCAAAGACAAAGAACTTGTCACTCATCACTTGTCACTCGTCACTGCCTTTGATGTACCATCGCGTGCAAGCATGACCGAGATTCATCCGACAGCCGTTGTTAGTTCGCGCGCAGAGTTGGACGCAGGCGCGCGCGTCGGCCCTTACGCGGTGGTCGAAGCGGACGTAGCTGTCGGCGCAGAGTGTGAGATCGGCGCGCATGCAGTCATCAAACGATACACGACTTTGGGCGCGCGCAATCACGTCTTTGAGCATGCAACCTTGGGCGGCGAGCCGCAGGACGTGAAGTTTCGCGGTGAGCCGTCGCAACTCATCATCGGCGACGATAATTTGATCCGCGAGTATGTGACGCTCCATCGCGCGAGCGGCGAAGGCGACGCGACGCGCATCGGCTCGCGCAACTTTCTGATGATCGGCGTGCACGTCGCGCACAATTGCGAGATCGGCGACGACAACATCTGCGCCAATGGCGTGGCCTTGGCTGGTCACATCACAGTTGAGGATCACGCCTTTCTGTCGTCGAACGTCGGCTGTCATCAGTTCATACGCATCGGGCGCTACGCAATGGTCGGCGGCAAATCGAAGATCGTGCAGGATGTGTTGCCGTTTTTTACGACCGACGGCAACCCGTCGCGCGTGCGCGGGCTAAACACTGTGGGCCTGCGCCGCGCGGGCTTCACAACAGAAGCGCGCCGCCAACTGAAGCGCGCTTATCAACTCCTGTTTCGCTCAGGCGTGCCGCTCGCCAACGCGCTCGCAGAACTCGAACAGATGGACGACGAGCACGTCCGTCATCTCGTCAACTTCATACGCAACTCAAAACGCGGATTCACGCGCGCCAGCAGAGGCGAGCGCGAAGAGACGGCTGAAGCGATCAGTTTCTGACAACTGGCGACGGCGCAGACAAGAAAACTATGAGTGAAGAGACTAGCGGTAGAACCGTCGCAGAGTTGGCCGCGTTGGTCGGCGGGCGTGTGCGGGGCGATGGCGCTGTGCGGATCAATCGCGTTGCCGCATTCGACGACGCAGGTGCTGGCGCAATCACGTTCGTCGAAGAGCGCAGGCTGTTGCCGGAGGCGCTCGGCAGTCACGCCGCATGTCTGCTCGTGCCATCGGGCGCGCGCGAAGAGTCGAGTGCAGCAGCCGCAGATGCCGCAGATGGGCCTGCGCTGATTGAAGTGGCGCGACCGAAGTTGGCGTTTGCCTTGATCGCAGAGTTGTTGCATCCGCCGAAGCGACACGCGGCGAGCGTGCATCCGACGGCCGTTGTCGCGGCGAGCGCGCAGATCGAAGAGGGCGTGTATGTCGGCGCGCATGCCTGTATTGGCGAGCGCGCGCAAGTCGGCGCGGGCACGCAGTTGCACACGGGCGTAATTGTTGGCGACGACGTGCGCATCGGGCGCGAGTGTGTGCTCCGTCCGCACGTGGTGTTGTACAACGGTGTGGAGTTGGGCGCGCGGGTCGTGTTGCACGCGGGCGTATGTATCGGCGCGGATGGGTTCGGTTATGTGCGCGACGAAGATGGCTATCGAAAGTTTCCTCAGATCGGCTCGGTTGTGATCGAAGACGACGTTGAACTCGGCGCGCACACGTGCGTGGATCGCGGCGCGCTCGGCACGACGCGCATCGGGCGCGGGACGAAGCTGGATAATCTCGTGCAGGTGGCGCACAACGTACAGATCGGTGCGCGCGTCGTGATCGCCGCGCAGACAGGCATCTCCGGCAGCACGGTCATCGAAGACGACGCAGTGATCGGCGGGCAAGTCGGGTTTGGCGATCACGCGCGGGTCGAAGCGGGCGCGGTCATCGGCTCGAAGGCGGGCGTGTTGCCGGGCAAGATCGTGCGTGCGGGCACGGTGCAATGGGGCGTGCCTGTGCGTCCGCTCGACGAGTACAAACGTCTGAACGCGCACTTCGGGCGGCTGCCGCAGATGCGCGCCGAGTTGGACGAACTACGGCAGCGCGTCGCCGAACTCGCCGCGCTCGTTGAAACGAAAGCGGATTGAGCGACGTTAAATAGTTGTGCGTGAGTCGAACGCAAGGATTGGTTGCAGATGAGCGACGACGATCAAGTCTTCTTTCGTGAGGAGCAGAGCTTTCGTCAACGTTGGGTCTGGGCGATCGTGCTGTTGCCTCTATTGATCGTTTCGCTGGCGCTACTGTGGCTGGTCTGGGCCAAGCCGCCGGGCGGCGTGCCGCCGCAACTCGTGCGCTCGCTCGTCTGGAACAACGTCGTGCTGCTTGCCGTCGCCCTCTGGCTCTACAAGCTGCGCCTCGTGACCGAAGTGCGCGCCGGCAGTCTGGTCATACACTTTCAATGGCTCTGGCGCCGCCGTTGGATTCCGTTCACAGACATACAGAGCTATAGCGTCGTCACCTATCGGCCCATTGCCGAGTACGGCGGCTGGGGCATACGCTACGGCGTCGCGGGCGACAAAGCCTACAACGTCTCCGGCACACGCGGCGTGCGCCTCCAATTCACCAACGGCGGTCGTCTCCTCATCGGCTCGCAGCGCCCCGAAGAACTCGCCCGTGCCCTCGACCTCGCCATGCGCGCCGACGCCACCCCGCCCGTGCGTGCGCACGGTTGGTCGGGCGAGTGATTGGCATGACTTGTTGGGTGCGGCGTGGGTGTAATGCGCTACAGCAGAGCCTTGAACTTATCCACCGTGAGACCAGTCTGCCGGATAATAGCCCGCAACGTACCTTTTGCTACTTCGTTATGGTCAGGCACGACTATGCGCCGATGCGGTGCCACCGCTTGCCTGAGAATAATGTGGCTGCCATGCTGGCGATCTTGTTCTTAGCCGACTTTCAGTAATGCCTTGACTACTTCACGCCCGGAAATGCGCGGCAAGATACTCACGCCCCGACCTCCACCAGTTCTTCTGTGATCGGCGGCGGCACTGCTTCGTTGTGTGCCTCTAAGCTTTCAAGATAGAGCGCAATGGCCTCTTTAATATTTTCGATAGCTTGCGCTCTAGTCTGACCCTGAGAGATGCAGCCGGGCAGCGCCGGCACCTCTGCGACAAATACGCCTTCTTCATCCTGCTCAATCAAGACCCGGTACTTCATACGCCACCTCCGACTGCATTCTCCGCATCCAGTTTATAAAAGGCAAACGCCCAACGCTCGGCATCAGTGGCGCGCACAGACCGATGCCAGCGCCAAGCCTTGCATGAGAATAAAGCTAATTGCGCGTCCGCTGCATGGCGTTGTTGGGCTGCCCATGCGTGAAACGATGCTGCTCATGCCTGCCGACCTGTGTGGGCTTCCTTCTCAAGGAGTAAGAGTGAGAATGTGAATCATGTCAGCGCCGGCCGCACGCGCCGCTTGAGCAACCTCCATAAAGCTGCCCCACTGGATTTCAGCATCACTGCGCGTTAAGATCATGACTCTTTTGTCCTCATTCCTTGACAGCCGAGCCTGCAGTTCGCTTTTTAGCGCCGCCGCGGGGACTGACTTATCGCCAATGACATACTCGTTATCCCGGAAGACTTCAACGACGACAAACTCTTTGGGAACGCTATGTCTCGCGGAAACCCGCATCGTAAACTCGCTAAGGTATAAATGTAATCCGCCTGAAATCAGTTCGCCGCGCGCCGAACCGAGATTCCCAACGGTGACGACGAGCATCAGCGAGCGCGGCAAGGTGGCACGACCGATGGGCACAGAGTCTCGGCTGATGTTTCCAGCGCTTGCAGGCTCAACGTCGAAGGCCAAGTCTGGAATACCGTGTGCTTGGGAAAGCGCTTCAGCGACTCGGATGACTTCGCTGAAGCGCAGGCCGTTTTCTGCCCGAATAAAGAAGTTGCCACCCTTACTCGTCCGGTGGTCGATAATCTCAGTAAATCTCTTCACCAACACGGAGGTGTCCTCAGTTGTACCAACATCCTCTCCGTTTAGTCTGATCTTCGCCGCCGTCGACTGCGTTGCTGGCGCGGATGGCGGCGCAGACCAAGATTGTTTCGCACAGGCGGTAGCGAAAACGATCCCGTACAGAACCGGCAGCACCATCAGTGCCCGGAACGGCTCAAAACTGCTTGCAGTCAGTTTAAGCATAATCATCCTTTCTGTGATTCAGAACTTATCACTCAAATCAGTTAGGCTGCCCAACGCTCGAATTCAGCCGCGAGCAAGCAATATGAAAGATAAGAGGCTACCTGATTGCGAGTCGGCTGGAATGGGTTGTTGGACGGCGCGTTGATGGCACGCGCCGCTTACGCTTATCTTTCCTTTCAGGGATTTTTATGATGGAACGTGCTTCGCCATTTGGTAGGACATGCGCCACATAGATTAACCGTTTCTTATCCGGCGTCCCAATTCGCACTAGCGAGCCATCAGCCAACTTATAAACATAAATATGTATGCCGCTACCAATATCTTCATCCGGTACTCCGCAAATATCTATGACTTGCTTCATTGACATATGGGGCTTGATACGATGGAAGACTTCAATAGTTCTTGCGGTTGGCGGAATCTGCTGAGCAAGCGC
>QHXQ01000013.1 GCA_003223935.1 Acidobacteriota bacterium
CGGCAACTCGTCGTCTTCACAGCGATTGACAACTTGGTGAAAGGAGCGGCCGGCGGGGCCGTGCAGAACATGAATCTGATGTTTGGGCTGGACGAGAAGACGGGCTTGATGTTGTTGGGCAGCAATCCGTAAGCAAGTCCAATGTCTAAAGTCCAACGTCCGATGAAACTCAGAGGTTAGGTATTAGACGTTAGACATTGGACATTGAACTTTGGACTTTGGACGAAGAAGATGACGAAAACAGTGACGGCTTTAACCGATACCATCGCGCGCGAGGAGCAGTTTCAACTTGCGACCTACAAGAAGATGCCGCTCGTCGCCGTGCGCGGCGCAGGCGCGTGGATCGAGACGGACGCGGGCGAACGCTTCCTTGATCTCTACGGCGGGCATGCGGTCTGCGCGACCGGGCATTGTCACCCGCACGTGGTCGCGGCATTGAAACAGCAAGCCGAACAGTTGTTGTTCTATTCCAATCTCGTCTATTCAGACGTGCGCGCTCGCGCCGCCGAAGAGTTGGTCAAACGCGCGCCCGCGCCCTTGACGAAAGTGTTCTTCTGCAACTCCGGCACAGAGGCAAACGAGAACGCGATGCGCATGGCACGCATGAAGACGGGGCGCGAGAACATCATCACCTTCGACGGCAGTTTTCATGGCCGCACGGCCGATGCGATCAGCGCGACGTTTCTTGGCAAGTACCGAGAGCTTGGCCAGCCCAATGTGCCCGGTCATCTCTGTGCTGAGTTTGGTTCGCTCGATTCGGTCGCTAGTTTGGCCGACGAGTCGGTCGCCGCCGTCATGCTTGAGCCGATCCAATCAATGGCTGGTGTGCGCGAGGCTGCGCCTGAGTTCTTCGCAGGCTTGCGCAAATTGTGCGATGAGCGCGGCATGCTGTTGATCTTCGACGAAGTGCAGACCGGCATCGGGCGCACGGGCGCTTGGTTCTTCGCGGGGAGCGCCGCGGCCGATGGTGTCGTGCCGGATGTCATCACGTTGGCGAAGGCTTTGGGGAGCGGCGTGCCCGTCGGCGCTTGCTTGACGACTGAGAATGTAGCTGCACAGATCAAAGAGAACGATCTCGGCACGACTTTCGGCGGCGGGATGCTGGCGATGGCTGCCGTCTGCGCCACACTCGAAACCATTGAACAAGACGACATGCTGGCGAACGTGCGCGCCGTCGAAGCACACTTGCGCGCGCGCCTGCGCAACGTGCCGCAGGTCGTTGCCGTGCGCGGGCGCGGCATGCTGCTGGGGCTAGAGTTCACAGATGAGATTGCTGCGCGCGTGCACAAGGCGCTGCTTGAACGAAAGATCATCACCGGCACGTCGAGCGACAAGCGTGTGCTGCGTCTGCTGCCACCGCTCTGCTTGAAAACTGAAGAGATCGATCTGTTCGTGGATGCGCTGACGCAAGCGTTAAGTAGTTTGTAAGATCATGCCGCGAGATTTCCTGACTACCGCCGACTGGTCGCGTGCAGAGCTTGATGCGTTGCTCGACGCGGCGGCGCGTTTTAAGCGGGGCGCTGATCGAGCAAAGCCACTCGCAGGTCGTTCGGTCGCGCTGGTCTTCTTCAATCCTTCTTTGCGCACGCGCGCCTCGATGCAAGTTGGCATTTATGAACTGGGCGGGCAGGCGGTTGTGCTTGAGCCGGGCGGGACGAGTTGGACTTTGGAGCACCGCGCAGGCGTCGTGATGGACGCGGACAAGACCGAGCACGTCCGCGAGTTTGTGCGTGTGCTTGGTCGTTACTGCGCCGCGATTGGCGTGCGGACGTTCGCGGCGTTGCAGGATTGGCAGGAAGAGAGAACCGATCCGGTGCTCGCGGCGTTCGCCCGCCACAGCGCAGTGCCCATCATCAATCTCGAATCGGCGATGCACCATCCGTGTCAGGCGCTCGCGGACATGCTGACGATCAGAGAGAAACTTGGCAGCGAACGCAAGCGCGTGCTGCTCACGTGGGCTTGGCATCCGAAGCCTCTGCCGATGGCGGTGCCGAACAGTTTCGCGCTCGCCGCCGCGCAGGTGGGGCATGACCTGACCATCGCGCATCCGCCCGGTTATGAATTGGATGAAGAGTTGATCCGCGAGATCAACAGTCGCACCTTCGACGCGGGCGCGACCGTGCGTGTGACCGACGACGTTGACGAGGCGTTCGATGGCGCACAGGTCGTCTATGCGAAGAGTTGGGGCAGTCGTCAGTTTTATGGCGCGGCGCAAGACGACATCGAACAGCGCGCGCAGTATCGCGCCGATTGGATCGTTGATGAAGCGAAGATGGCGCGCACTGACGGAGCGATCTTCATGCACTGTCTGCCCGTGCGCCGCAACGTGATCGTGACTGATGCTGTCATTGATTCGCCGCGCTCAGTCGTGATTGACGAAGCGGAGAATCGGTTGCATGTGCAGAAGGCCGTGCTGGCGCGGCTCTCGGGAGGCGAAGGTTGATGAATCAGCCGCGACTCGATCTGCTGCGCGAGGCTTTGCCTTACATTCAGCGTTTTAAGGGCAAGACCTTCGTCGTCAAACTCTCCGGCAAGGTGACGGAAGACACGGCGGTGCTCGCGTCGCTCGTCGAAGAGTTGGCGCTGCTGCATCAAGTCGGGATTCGTGTGTGTGTCGTGCACGGCGGCGGCAAGCAGTTGACGGAGCTGGCGGAGCAGTTGGGCGTCGCGCAGACGATCATCAACGGGCGGCGCGTGACCGACGATGCCACGCTCGACATGGCGAAGATGATCTTCGCCGGCAAGATCAATACGGACATCCTCGCCGCCTTGCGCATGCGCGGCATTCACGCCGTCGGATTGTCAGGCGTTGACGGCAACATCGTCCACGCTGAACGTCGCCCGCCGAAAGAGATCGTTAATCAAGCGACCGGCGCGCGCGAGCACGTGGACTTCGGCCACGTCGGCGACATCATCGAGATTGACGACCGGCTGCTGCACGTGCTGCTCGATCAAGACTACCTGCCCGTCGTCTCTTCATTAGGCGCGGATTCGGAAGGTCGTGTTTTCAACATCAACGCCGACACCATCGCCGCAGAGATCGCCGTGCGCCTCGCCGCCGAGAAGTTGATCCTACTCTCAGATGTGGATGGCATCTACTTGCGCGCGGGCGATGAGACGACGAAGCTGTCGCGCCTGTCCGTTGCCGAAGCCGAAGCGCTCTTGCGCGACGGCGTGGCGACGGGCGGCATGATCCCAAAGCTGCAAAGCATCATCGAACTGCTCCGGCGCGGCGTCCGCACCGCCCACATCATCAAAGGCTCACAACGTAACGCGCTCCTCTCCGAAGTCTTTACAGATGAAGGCACGGGCACGATGATCGCCGCGTGAATTGCTGTTTACGTGCGGGCGGCTTTGCAGTATATTGCTGCGCCGTCCAGTAAAATGACGCAATCTATAGAGCACAGGGTAGGTCAGAAACGACAAGCCACTTGATGCTCAAGCGAGCATGCCGTTAACGAGTTTGTCTCGGCTCTCACTAAACCCGATAAAGGAGCAAACAATGAATCCCCCGACCAAATTAAAATTGAGCACGCTCGTTGTGTGTCTCTTGCTGCTCGTCGCCTGCGCTGCGGGCCAGACCGTCGCAGCGCAAGGCGCAAACAACAGCCGCGCGTTTGGTGACGTGCAGGTGCTTGCGACCGTGCCGTTTCCGCCCGGCTTCCCCGAAGGTATCACTGTCAACGGCAACCGCGTGTACGTCGCCGGCCCCGCGCGCTTTGGGACCGCAGGCGAGCCGCCCTCGAAGGTCTTCGCTTATGACACGAGCACGGGCGAAACGGTGCGCGAGTACGCGATTCAAGGCGAGAACCTCGCGCAAGATCATGCCAACTCCTGCATTGCGTTTGACGGTGCAGGCCAGCTCTACGTCGTCAACACGCAACTCGGCATCGTGCGCATAGACATCGGCTCGGGCCAGCAGACGGTCTATGCCGCGCCGCTCCCAGACCTGCCGACGTGCGCCGCCGCATCCGCGCCCTGCTCGCCTACGTTCCTCGATCTGCCGCCGCTGCCGAACGACATAGCCTTCGACGAGGCCGGTAATCTCTACGAGACCGACTCGTTCCAAGCGACCATCTGGCGCATCGCGCCGGGCGGTGGGCAACCGCAAATCTGGTTTCAGTCGAGCCAACTCGACACGCCCTTCGGCCCGAACGGCCTGCGCATCAGCCCCGACCGCACTAAGCTCTTTTTCACGATCACGGCCGAAGGCATAGGCATGTTCGGCAACTTCCTCGGCGGAAAAGTCTATACACTGCCGCTCGTGGCTGCGCCGTCGGCGGGCGACCTACAAGTCTTTCATCAGTATGACGGCGACGCGCCGGACGGCATCGCGTTTGGTCGTTCGGGCAAACTCTACGTCGTGCTGGCCGCGCCGTTCGCTTCGGGCGTCTCGATCCTGCGCATGGACGGCACGGAAGAGACGCGTCTGACGAATCCAGTGGGCAGCCCAATCTTCCCTTACGATTCGCCGGCCAACGCAGCCTTCAACAAGCACGGCTCGTTGCTGCTGACCAACCACGCCTTCGCCACGATGATCCCGTCACACTTCACTGTGCTCGACGTGTTCGTGGATGACAAGGAGTCGGAACTGGTGCGGCCCGACTTGCCTTGACCTGCAACAGCGACGGCGCACGGGTCGCTTCAGGCCCAACCGATGCGCGATAATGCGGCGCGTGAACTTGGCCACACAACGCAGTCCGTTGAGTGCCTTCGCGCGCCGCTTGCTGAGCGAGTGGCGACGGCTTGAGTTGCCGACCGGAGACGCGCACATTGTCGTCGCCGTCTCCGGCGGCGCGGACTCGACGGCGCTCTTGCTCGCTTGCGATGAGTTGATCAAAGCGCAGCGGCTTGTGCTAATGCTCACGGTCGCGCATCTCGATCATGGCTTGCGCGGCGCGGCGAGCGCGGCCGACGCCGCATGGGTCGCGCAACTCGCGCGCGGGCTTGGGCACAATGTTGTCATCGAGCATGCGCGCGTGCATGAGTCCGCGCAGGCGACGGGCGATAATCTGGAGCAGGCGGCGCGGCGCGCGCGTTATGAATTTCTGGCGCGTGTCGCGCGCGAGACGCAGGTGCGTGCGGTGCTCGTGGCGCACACGCTCGACGATCAGGCGGAGACGTTGCTGCTGGCGCTCATGCGCGGCAGCGGCGCGGAGGGCTTGGGCGGCATGCGGGCAGCGCGCGCGCTCGATGAGCGGCGACCGGACGTGTTGCTTGCGCGGCCGCTATTGCGTTGGGCGCGGCGCACGGAGACGGTTGCTTATTGTTGCGCGCGCGGCATTGAGGTACGGGCCGACGCGCTGAACGAGGACGAGCGGTTTGCGCGCGTGCGTGTGCGGCGGCAACTCGTGCCGCTCATGGAGACGTTCAACCCGCGCGCGGTCGCGGCGCTCGCGCGCACAGCCGAGTTGTTGCGCGCCGACTCGGAGGCGCTCGACGAACAAGCCGCGCAGTTGTTGTCGGTTGCGTGCGGCGGGCCAGAGCAATTGATGATGGCGACGGTCGGAGCAACGACGAATGAGGCGGAATCGGTAACGATGGATGAGACCGCGACGATTTGTGCGTCGCCTCTGCGTGTGGACGTGTTGCGGGCGGCGGCGTTGGCGGTGCGACGGCGCGCTCTGCGGCTATGGTTGAAGGCTGGGCGGGGAGACTTGCGGCGTGTGACTTCGACGCATGTGCGTGCGGTTGAGCGTCTGCTGGTGGGCGAGCGCGGGCGGCGCGTGGCGGAGTTGCCGGGCGGCGCGACGGTTGAGCGCAGGCGCGGGCAGCTTATCTTTCACGGCAAAATGGTTGAAAAAGGCGCGGGCGACGTTTAAGATGAAATCGGTTTGAGCCGCCCCGTTTCGCGTGGGCGGTTTTCGCTTATCGGGTTGGCTTCGGAGTTGCTTGATGAACGAACGACTTATAGAGATTTTCAGCGCGGCGCAGATCGCCGAACGCATTGATGCGCTCGCACACGAGATCGGCGCGGCCTACGACGAGCGCGAGTTGACCGTGCTCGGCGTCCTCGAAGACGGCTTCGTCTTCCTCGCAGACCTCCTGCGCCAACTAAAACTCCCGCTCCGCATAGCCTTCCTGCGCTACGATCATCGCTCGCTCGGCGGCGTTCAGGATTTACAGTTCAGCGCGCAAACTGATCTGACGGGGCGCGACGTAATGCTCGTCGAAGCTGTGCTTGAGACGGGCGTGCCCCAAGAGTACATCATGCGGCAACTGGCGGCGCGCGGCGCGCGTAGTATCAAACTCTGCGTGTTGCTGGATAAACCCGACCGGCGCAGAGTTGAATTGAAACCCGACTGGCGCGCGTTTGAGACGCACGAGGAGTACGTCGTCGGCTACGGGCTGGGCTTGAACGAGCGTTGGCGCAATCTGCCGTATCTGGCCCGCGCGAGCGGCTGATTTTGTTGGCAAAACGGCACGTTTGGGCCTTGCGCCGATGAGATGTCGGGCACAACGCAAGGTTGAGCGCGGGCATCTTAAGAGTGCTGTCGGCAGCCGGATGAAAACTTGAAGGTCGCTCCCATCCGGCGCGCAAGATAAGGCCATTAGCAGGAGCGACAAAGGACGCCGAAATAGGTTATGATCGGTGTCGGAGGCAAGAAAAGATTTTGAGTTCCACAGTCAGACAGATCATCTTCTGGGTGCTGATCCTGCTCGGCGCGGTGCTGCTCTACAAGGCGTTCGCCAACAGTCAGGGGGGCAGCCCGTCGGCCATAGACGTGGGCGCGCTTAACGCCAAGATTCAGAACGGCGAGATCGCCAAGCTCACGGTCAAGCAGAATGAGGCCACAGCCGTTGACAAAAGCAATAATCAATTCAAGGCCGAACTGTCGAACCCCTTCCTGCAACGCGATCTGATGAGCGCAGCTTGGGCGCAAGGGGCGGACGGCAAGCCTAAGGTCGCCAAGATCGAGGATCAATCAAGCAGCAACAGCATGCTCTGGACATTCCTCGTCTGGTGGGCTCCGGTGCTTCTAATCGTCGGCTTCTGGATTTTCATGATGCGCCAGATGCAGGCGGGCGGCAACAAAGCTCTGAGCTTCGGCAAGTCGCGCGCGAAGCTTCTCAATAATCAGCAGAAGCGCGTCACGTTTAAAGACGTGGCGGGCGTGGAAGAGGCGAAAGAGGAGTTGCAAGAGATTATTGAATTCCTCAAAGAGCCGCAGAAGTTTCAGAAACTCGGCGGGCGCATTCCGAAAGGCGTCTTGATGATGGGGCCGCCGGGCACGGGCAAGACGCTCCTTGCGCGTGCGGTCGCAGGCGAAGCGAACGTGCCGTTCTTCTCGATCTCAGGTTCTGATTTCGTTGAGATGTTCGTCGGCGTCGGCGCATCGCGCGTGCGCGATCTATTCGAGCAGGGCAAGAAGAATGCGCCGTGCATCATCTTCATTGACGAGATTGACGCGGTCGGGCGGCATCGCGGCGCGGGCCTCGGCGGCGGGCACGACGAGCGCGAGCAGACTTTGAATCAACTGCTCGTCGAGATGGACGGGTTTGAATCGAACGACGGCGTGATCCTGATGGCTTCCACCAATCGCCCGGACGTGCTCGATCCAGCATTGCTTCGTCCCGGCCGTTTTGATCGGCGCGTCGTCGTCATGCGCCCCGACGTGCGCGGGCGCGAAGGCATCTTGAAAGTCCACACGCGCGAGATTCCTCTGGGCGAGGACGTTGACATCTCTGTGATCGCGCGCGGCACGCCGGGCTTCACGGGCGCAGACCTTGCGAACCTCGTCAACGAGGCCGCGCTGAATGCGGCGCGCTACAACAAGAAGATTGTGATGATGACCGACTTCGAGTTGGCCAAAGACAAAGTGCTCATGGGCGCGGAGCGCAAGAGCATGGTCATCACGAACGAAGAGAAGCGCGTCACCGCGTATCACGAAGCCGGACACACGCTCGTCGGCTTGAAAGTCCCGAACGCCGATCCGGTCCACAAGGTCACGATCATTCCGCGCGGGATGGCTCTGGGGGTGACGCAACAGTTGCCCGAAGGCGACCGGCACAACTTCTCGAAGGAATACTTGCTCGGCCAGATCGCAATTCTGATGGGCGGACGCATCGCCGAAGACATCTTTCTCGGCAGCATCACGACCGGCGCAGCCAACGACATCGAGCGCGCGACGGAACTGGCCCGCGCGATGGTCTGCGAGTACGGCATGTCCAATCTGGGGCCGCTCACCTTCGGCAAGAAGGAAGAGCAAATCTTCTTAGGCCGCGAGATCGCGCAGCATCGTGACTTCTCGGAAGACACGGCGATCAAGATCGATCAGGAAGTTAAGAAGATCATCCAAGATCAGTACGAACGTGCCAAGCAGATCATCGAAGACAACCGCGACACAATGATCCGGCTCTCCGAAACGCTGCTTGAACGCGAGACGCTCGACGGCGTCCAGATTCGCCGCATCGTCGCCGGTCTGCCGGTTGACGACGACGGGCCGCCCGCCGCGAAGGGCGACGAAGAACGGCCGCAACTGAAAGAACCTTCGCCCAGCCCGCTCAAGCCAATCCTGCCGCCCATCACAGGGCCGGCGACAGCGTAAGAGTAAGGGGAAAAGGGAAAGAGGTGAAAAGGGGAAGAGGCGCATTGCCTCTTCCCCTTTTTCGTTTGTTGCGTGTCCCGTGTCAGTACCGCCTGCGGTAGCGGGCAGGTACACGGTAACTCAACTAAGACCCGCCCGCTACCGCAGGCGGTACTGACCTTGATGCCGCGCACGTTCATTCACAAACCGCCTTGTCGCGGGCGTGCGTAAGTTGGCTTGAAGCACGTTGACATACGTGCGCACAGGCAACTATCTTTGTCGCGCCGCTTCGTGCCCGCAGGTGAGTTCACTTTGCGGCCGGCACAATTCCCAAGCAGTACCGGCTCACCGCTTGCTGCCTTCGAGTCCTTTGTCGTTTCACGTCGAGGTTTTGAGATGAGAACGAAAGCCCTGCTCCCCCTGCTCGTCGCCGTGCTGTTGGGCGCGTCTGTGTGGTCGCCTGTTGCGCGGATGCAGCAGCGCGGCTTAACTGTCGGCGCACCCGCAGGCAAATACTACGCGCTCGTGATCGGCAACAACGCTTACACTTCGTTGCCGAAACTCAAGACCGCCGAAGCGGACGCGCGCGAGATCGAACGCTTGCTGCGCGAGTCCTACGGCTTTCAGACACGCTTGCTCGTCAATGCCACACGCGCGCAGGTCGTCTCCGCGCTCTCGACTTACCGGCGCGAACTCGCGCCCGATGCCAACCTGCTCATCTATTACGCCGGGCATG
This sequence comes from Acidobacteriota bacterium, assembly GCA_003223935.1. Classification (GTDB taxonomy): domain Bacteria; phylum Acidobacteriota; class Blastocatellia; order Pyrinomonadales; family Pyrinomonadaceae; genus QHXQ01. The sequence continues at coordinate 9,265 of QHXQ01000013.1, forward strand.
GCTACAACGACAAGGAGACTGATAAAGCCTACTGGCTGCCCGTTGATGCGACGCTTGATGATCAATCGAACTGGATCATCGCCGACGAGATCACGACCGGCATCAAGGCTATTCCCGCCAAGCACGTGCTCGTCATCTCTGATAGTTGCTATTCAGGCATGCTGACGCGCACCATCGGCGATGCGTTGCCGCGCCCCACAGAGCGTGAACAGTTCTTGCAACGCATGGCCGCAGGCCATTCGCGCACGCTCATCGCGTCGGGCGGCAACGAGCCTGTGGCGGACAGTGGCGGTGGTGGGCATTCGGTCTTTGCTGCGGCGCTCGTGCGTGGTCTTAATGAGATGGACAAGGGGCAGTTCACGGCGGGCGAGCTTTACAACAACTATGTGTTGGAAGCGGTGGCCGGGCAGGCACAGCAGACGCCCGTCTATGCCTTGCTGCAAAACTCAGGGCACGAGAGCGGGGATTTCATCTTCATCAGGATTAAGACAGGCGATAAGACGGTGGAGGTGACGGTGAAAGCGCCGCCGCCCGCGTCGGTCGATCCGTCCGTGTTCGAGTTGGAGTATTGGAACGCGATCAAGGACAGCAGCGACCCGGAAGAGTATCAAGGCTATCTGAAGCAATATCCGAACGGGCGGTTTGCCGACATCGCGCGGCGACGCGCGGTGGGCAGGCGCGGCGGCAATGGCACGGCCAGCGCACCAAGCGTCAGGACGAATACCGCGCCAGAGATACCAGGGCTTTTTGTCGGAGAGTCGTATAAATTCTCCGATGACGATACGGTGTACTACTACGACAGCGACCATATGTTTCATCGAGTGGCAACAGGAGAGGCGTATTTCCGAATCTATAACTGCCCGGAGGCGCAGTTCGACAGATGCCATACGGTTCGGTTGATGCCTTCCGGCATTACGAAGAACTCTCCTTTGCTTAGAGGTTCGGTAATCGAGAGATGACCATAGTCCTAACATCTAGCCCCAGACCAACGACTTGTTGCGTGTTGCTCCGGTGACGTGTTGACTTTGACGCCGCCTTGTCTCACAACCATTTTTAGCTGATGGCTGATAGCTGACAGCTTTTGTTTGGACAAAGGTGCGGGCGCACATTAAAGTAGCAGCATGAGTAACGCTTACGTGGAACAAACTGAGGGCGGCTATCGCATCGCCGGCACGCGCGTTTCGCTGGACTCGATTGTGCATGCGTTCCTGCGCGGGCAGACCGCCGAAGCAATCGCGCAGTCGTTCCCCACGCTCACGCTCGAACAAGTGTACGGCGCAATTGCGTTCTACCTTGCCAACCGCGAGGCGATTGACGCTTACCTCGCACAGCGCCAAGCCGACTACGAAGCGCAGCGGCAAGCCGCCCGCGACGCCGACCCGATGTTCTATCAGAAACTCGCCGACGCCCGCCGCAAGCTTGAGCCGAGCCGCCCATGAGAGTGCGGTTTCAAGCCGACGCCGACTTGAATCAAACAATCGTGCTGGCTCTGTTGCGGCGCGAGCCGAGCGTTGACTTTCAAACCGCTACTGCCGCAAATCTCGCCGGGCTGGATGATATGGCCGTCTTAGCTCTGGCAGCGCACGACGGGCGCGTGCTCATGACGCACGATCAGTCAACCATGCCCGAACATTTCGCCCGGTTCATCAGCGAACACAACAGCCCCGGACTGCTCGTCGCCCCGCAACACCTAGCGCCCGCGCTCATCGTTGAAGAGTTGCTACTGATTTGGTCAGCGACAGAAGCCGACGAGTGGCGCAATCGAATCGCCTATCTGCCACTGTAAGCACTGCGAAGCAGACTCTTGATGACAACTGTTCGCAAATGGAAGATCGCACGCCACACGCTCTCGCTCGGTGAGAACACGCTCATCATGGGCGTCTTGAACGTCACGCCTGATAGTTTCAGCGACGGCGGGCAGTTCGACGCGCCGGAGCAGGCGCTTGAACATGCCGAA
>QHXQ01000061.1 GCA_003223935.1 Acidobacteriota bacterium
CACCTCGTCAACACCGTGCCTTCAGCTATGGCGGAGTTGGTCAGACAAGGCGCAGTCCCCGCGAGTGTGCAGACCATCAACCTGGCGGGCGAGGCGCTCTCGCGGAAGCTGGTGCAGGACATCTACGCCTTGGGCACAGTTACGCGGGTGGTCAACCTCTACGGCCCATCGGAAGACACTACCTACACCACTTATGAGGTGGTGGCGGATGCGCCCAACGAAGCAGTCTTGATCGGGCGCCCCATCGCCAACACGCAACTCTATATCTTGGATGCGGAGTTGCAGCCTGTGCCGGTGGGCGTGAGCGGCGAGTTGTATACGGCGGGCGAAGGGTTGGCCAGAGGCTACCTGAATCGCGCCGGGTTGACGGCCGAGCGGTTCGTGCCCAACCCGTATAGCACGAGTCTGGGTGGGCGGATGTATCGGACAGGGGATGTGGCGCGGTATCGCGCGGATGGGCGGGTGGAGTATCTGGGGCGAGTTGATCAGCAGGTGAAGGTTCGCGGCTTCCGCATTGAGTTGGGTGAGATCGAGGCGGTGTTGCAGCAGCACGCAGGGGTGCAGGATGCGGTCGTCGTGGTCTGGGCGGATGAGCGGGGCGAGAAGCGGTTAGTGGCTTACGTGGTACTGAAGGCGGGCCAGGAAGTGCTGAGTAGTGAGCTACGTCAACACATCAAAGCGCAGTTGCCGGACTACATGGTGCCGCAGGTGTTCGTGATGTTGGCGGCGCTGCCGTTGACGCCGAACGGGAAGGTGGATCGTAAGCGGTTGCCAGAGCCGGAGCAGGCGCAGCAGGGCATGGAGGGAAACTTTGTCGCGCCACGCACGCCGGTGGAAGAAGTGCTGGCGCATATCTGGGCGCAAGTGTTGGGGGTTGACCGGGTCGGCGGCGCAGACAACTTCTTCGAGTTGGGTGGGCACTCTCTGCTGGCCACGCAGATCATCTCTAGAGTAAACCAGGCATTCAAAGTCGAGATTGCGTTGCGCGCTCTGTTTGAAGCGCCGACCGTGAGCGATCTCGCGCAGAGAATCGAATCGGCTCTGCGTGACGAGCAGCGTCTGGATGTTGTGCCGCTGCGGCCCGTCCCGCGCGGTGAAGAATTGGCGCTCTCCTTTACGCAGCAGCGGCTCTGGTTTCTGGATCAGCTTGAACCGGGCAGTCCCTTCTACAACATCCCGGCGGCGGTGCGGCTGCGTGGGGCGTTGAACAGCGCGGCCCTTGCGACCAGCATCGCGGCGGTGGTGCGGCGGCACGAGGCGTTGCGCACGCGCTTTGCGAGTGCCGACGGCCGCCCTGTCCAGATCATTGAACCGGCGCTCAAGCTGGAATTGCCGGTCACAGACCTGCGCGAGTTCCCTGTACAGCAACGCGAAGCGGCCTTCCAAAGGTTAGCGCGCGAAGAGGCCCGCCACTCGTTTGATCTGACGACTGGGCCTCTGCTCCGCACCAGCTTGCTGCGACTGGACGAGCAGGAGCACGTCCTGCTCGTGACGATGCACCACATCATCAGTGATGGTTGGTCAGTCGGGGTGCTGCTGCGTGAGATCGCCGCGCTCTACGAAGCGTTCGCAAAAGGTGAGCCAGCGCCTCTGGCTGAATTGCCGATCCAGTTTGCGGACTTCGCACAGTGGCAGCGTCAGTGTCTACAGGGCGACCTGCTGACGACACAGTTGTCATACTGGAAGCAGCAATTGGCCAGCGCACCCACCATGCTGGAATTGCCGCTCGATCACCCACGTCCGGCCGTGCAAACTTATGAAGGGGCGCGGCAGATGCTCTTGCTGCCTGAAGCTCTCGCGACGGCGCTCAAGGCGCTGAGCCAGAAGGAAGGGCACACGTTGTTCGTGACCCTGTTGACGACGTTCGTGAGCCTGCTCCACCGCTATACGGGCCAACGCGACATCGTCGTCGGCTCACCCGTCGCCGGGCGCAATCGCTTGGAGACGGAAAGTCTGATCGGCTTCTTCGTCAACACGCTGGCGCTGCGCGCAGACCTGTCAGACGAGCCGACTTTCGTCGAACTGGCCGGCAGGCTGCGCGCGGTTGTGTTAGAGGCGCAGGCGCATCAAGACCTACCGTTCGAGAAATTGGTGGAAGCCTTGCAGGTGGAGCGCGACCTGAGCCGCTCGCCACTCTTCCAAGTGATGTTCATGTTGCAGCACGCCACGATGGACGAGTTGCACGTATCGGGTCTGACCCTGACGCCGATGGAGACCGACGCCGGCACGGCGAAGTTCGACCTGACGCTCTTTGTGGAAGAGACTGCGCACGGGCTGCGCTGCACCTTCGAGTACAACACGGGCCTGTTCGCGGCGGCGACGATACGCCGCAAGTTGCTGCACTTCCAGACGCTACTGGAGAGTATCGTCGCGGACGAGCATCAGCGCGTGGCGGAACTGCCGCTGCTCGCCGCCGCCGAGCGGCAGCAGTTATTGGTCGAAAGTAACCGGACAGCGCAAGCGTACGAGCACGATGCCTGCGTCCACCAACTCTTTGAGGCGCAAGTCGCGCGCACGCCTGAGACCATCGCCCTCACCTTTGGTGAGCAACATCTCTCTTATCGAGAGCTAAACCAGCAAGCCAACCAACTCGCCCAGCATCTGCGCGCCCTCGGCGTCTGTGCGGAAGCGCGCGTCGGCGTGATGCTCGCACGCACCCCGCAGATGTTAATTGCCTTACTGGCCATCTTGAAAGCAGGTGGCGCATACGTGCCGCTCGACCCCAGCTATCCCCCAGAGCGGCTCTCGTTCATGCTCGACGATGCCGAAGTCAAGGTGTTGCTCACGACATCTGAGTTCACGCCGACGCTGCCGCAGAGCGGCGCACCTGTGCTCTGTCTGGATCGGGCATGGGACATGATCGCAAGGGAGAGCATGATAAACCCGGCGAGCGATGTGCAGAGTCTTAATCTGGCCTACGTCATCTACACATCGGGTTCGACGGGCACACCCAAAGGTGTGCAGATTCCGCACCGCGCAGTCACTAACTTTCTTTCCTTCATGCAGCAGTCGTTCATCTCGGCCGATGACGTTCTGCTCAGCGTGACTTCCATCTCCTTCGACATCGCCGTGCTGGAACTCTTCCTGCCGCTAGTGAGCGGTGCGCGCGTCGTGTTGCTCAGCCGCGAGGAGGCCGTTGACGCGGGCGCGTTGTGCGAGCGGCTGCGCACGAGCGGCGCGAGCTTGATGCAGGCCACGCCGGCCACTTGGCGCATGTTGGTCGGGGGCGGGTGGCAGCCGCAAAGGCCGTTCAAGGTCTTATGCGGCGGTGAGGCGCTGAGCCGGGAACTCGCGCAGCAACTCGCCAGCAGGGCGGACGAGTTGTGGAATCTCTACGGGCCGACGGAGACCACCATTTGGTCTTTGACCAAACGGATTGAGCCGGGCGCGGCCCGGATCACCATCGGTCAACCAATGGCGAACACGCAGGTTTACATTCTCGATCAATGCTTGCAGCCCGTCCCCGTCGGCGTGGCCGGCGAACTGTTCATTGCTGGCGACGGACTGGCGCGCGGCTATCTGAAGCGCCCGGATGTGACGGCGGAGCGATTCATTCCCGACCCGTTCACGCCGACGCCCGGCGCGCGTATGTATGGCACGGGCGACCTGGCCCGCTACCTGGCGAACGGCGACATTGAGTACGTCGGGCGGCGCGACAATCAGGTGAAGGTCAGAGGCTTTCGCATTGAGTTGGGCGAGGTCGAGGCCGCGTTGGAAAAGCATGAGGCCGTGCGCCAGTGCGTCGTCGCTATCGGCGCAGACGCGACCGGCGAGAAGCGGTTAGTGGCCTACGTTGTGCCGCACGCAGGTCAAACGCCGACGAGCACGGAGTTGCGCGCCTGCCTGAAAGAGAAGCTGCCGGAATACATGCTGCCAGCGGTCTTCATGCTGCTGGACGAAATGCCTTTAACGCCGAACGGGAAAGTGAATCGCCGCGCCCTGCCCGCGCCGGAACTGACGCGCCCCGACCTGGCCGCAGCGTTCGTCGCACCCAGCACCCCGACCGAAGAGACGGTCGCACGTATCTGGGCCGCCAGCTTGGGTCTCGAAGCCGTCGGCAGACACGATAATTTCTTCGAGTTAGGTGGGCATTCTCTGCTGGCGACGCAAGTGCTGTTTTCGCTGCGCGAGGCTTTGCAAGTGGAACTGCCGTTGCGCGCCATCTTTGAATACCCGACGATCATGGAGCTAGCCCAGACGATAGAGAAGACGAAGAGCAATGAGCTTGCCCCCATCGCGCGGCTCGCGCGCGAACGCTACCGCGTCAAGGCAACAGTGCCGCAATTGATGACACCCCCGGAAGCACTCAGAGAGGGAACGGATGTATAACGACAGCGTAATGACCGTGGACGATGTCTTCGTCTTCCCGGCCTCTTTCGCCCAACAAAGATTGTGGCTGCTCGACCAGTTACAGCCGGGCGATCCCACTTACAACATTACGGCCGCAGTCCGCTTACGCGGCCAACTCAACGTCGCCGCCCTCACCGAGAGCCTCAACGAAGTTGTCCAGCGGCATGAGTCCTTGCGCACGACGTTCGCGGTCGTCGAAGGTCGGCCCGTCCAGATCGTACAGGCAGGCTTGAGATTGACCGTGCCTGTGCTGGCGCTGCAAGGATTGCCGGCGGCAGCGCGCGAGGCCGAGTTTCAAATACTGGCCACGTTTGAGGCGCAGCGGCCTTTCGATTTGAGCGCAGGCCCACTGCTGCGGGCCGCGCTCGTCCAACTAGGCGCGCAGGAGCACGTCCTCCTGCTGAACATGCACCACATCATCTCCGATGGTTGGTCAATGAATGTGCTCATCGGCGAGGTCGCGGCGCTCTACACGGCCTTCGTCGCGGGCCGGCCCGGCAGTCTGCCGGAGTTGCCGATCCAGTACGCCGACTTCACCGCCTGGCAACAAGAGTGGCTGCAAGGCGCGGTGCTGGAAACGCAACTGGCCTACTGGAAGCAGCAACTCGCGGGTGCGCCGGCCGTGCTCGAATTGCCGGCCGACCGCCCGCGCCCGCCCGTCCGCACCTTTCGCAGCGCGAGTCAGTCGCTCGTGCTCTCGCCCGTGCTCGGCGAGGCCGTCAGAGGCTTCAGCCGGCGCAAAGGCGTCACGCTCTTTATGACGTTGCTCGCCGCCTTCAAGGTGCTGCTCAGCCGCTATACCGGGCAGGACGACATAGTCGTCGGCGCGCCCATTGCCGGGCGCAGCCGGGCCGAGACGCAAGGACTGATCGGCTTCTTCCTGAACACACTGGTGCTGCGCACAGACCTGGCGGGCGACCCGTCTTTTGAACAAGTGCTTGAGCGCGTGCGCGCGATGACCGTCGGGGCTTACGCGCATCAGGATTTACCGTTCGAGCATTTGCTGGAAGCGTTGCAACCGGCGCGTGACCTGAGCCGGACGCCGCTGTTTCAGGTCTTCTTCAACATGCTGAACCTGCCCGGCGCGGAAGTGAGTCTGCCCGACTTGGAGGTCGAATTCATGTCGCCGCCTGAAGTCGGCGCGAAGTTCGATCTGACGCTCTACGTGCGCGAGCCGGGCGAGCGCATCGCCTTTGGAGCGGTCTATAACGCCGATCTGTTTGGGCCGGAGCGGGTGACGCAGATGCTCCAACAGCTTGAGCACTTGCTGGCGCAAGCCGTGGCGCGGCCCGAGCAAGAGATCAGCCGCTTCACGCTGGTCACTTCGGCCGCCGCCGCGGAGTTGCTGCCGAATCCGACCCAACCCTTGCGCGATGATTGGCAGGAGTCCGTCCACACCCTGTTCGCCCAACAAGCGCAGCGCACGCCCGCCCGCGTGGCGATCTCGGATCAGCACGAAGTATGGACTTACAGGGAACTCGATGACCTGAGCAATCGGCTCGCAAACTATTTACGCGCGCAAGGCATCGAGGCCGAAGATGTCGTGGTTATTTATGGTCATCGCAGCGCCTCGCTCGTGTGGGCCTTGTTAGCAGTCATGAAAGCCGGGGCGACTTTTATCATCCTCGATCCGGCCCACCCGGCCCCACGCATCATCGAATACCTCAAGCTGGCGCAACCGCAGGGCTGGATTCACCTGGACGCGGCGGGCGCGCTCCCCACTGCGCTTGCCGAGTTCGTGTCCGCTTTGCCTTGCCGTTGCAAACTGACGCTTGCGCGACGGGGCGACGCCCGCGCGCAACATCTGCTGGCCGAGTACCCGGCTACTGACCCGTGTGTGCCGGTCGGGCCGGACAGCCTGGCATATTTGGCCTTTACTTCAGGCTCGACGGGCACGCCAAAAGGGGTCGAGGGCCGGCACGGGCCTTTGACGCATTTCCTCCCTTGGATGCAGCAGACCTTCGGGCTGCATGAAGATGACCGCTACAGTATGCTCTCCGGCCTCTCGCACGATCCTTTGCACCGCGACATCTTCACGCCGCTCACGCTCGGCGCGCGCATCTGCATCCCGGCGCAAGAGGTGATTGAGACGCCGGGCAGTTTGGCCCGTTGGCTGCAACAGGAAGGCGTGACGATTGCTAACCTGACGCCGGCCATGGGCCAACTGTTGACCGAATGCGCCGCCGCCGCGGCCACCGTCGTCGTGCCATCCTTGCGCTATGCCTTTCTGGTCGGCGACGTGCTGACCAGGCGCGATGTCGCGCGGCTCAAGAACCTCGCGCCCGCGCTCACCTGTATCAACTTCTATGGCGCGACCGAGACGCAACGCGCCGTCAGCTATTTCGTCGTGCCCGCTGCAATGTGCGAGATGCCAGCGAACGGGCAGGCAAAAGAGATTCTCCCGCTCGGCAAAGGGATCGCGGGCGTGCAGTTGTTGGTCTTGAACAAGGCGGGGCAACTGGCCGGCGTCGGTGAGCTTGGCGAAATATACTTGCGCAGCCCACACGTCGCGCGCGGCTATCGGGGTGATCCGGCGCTAACCGCGGCGCGGTTCATCGCCAACCCGTTTACGCATCAGCCCGGCGACCGGCTCTACAAGACGGGCGATCTGGGCCGTTACCTGCCGGATGGGAACGTCGAGCCGCTGGGGCGCGCCGATTTCCAAATCAAGATTCGCGGCTTTCGCATCGAGCCGGGTGAGATCGAGGCGGTGCTCGGCGGGCACGCGGCGGTGCGCGAGGCCGTCGTCATCGCGCGGGAAGATGTGCCCGGTGACAAACGCCTGGTCGCTTACATCGTGGCTGTGGCGGGCGCTTGCCCGGCGGCGCAAGAACTGCGCGTCTTCCTCAAGGAGCGCCTGCCAGATTACATGGTGCCGGCGGCGTTCGTGTTGCTGGATGCACTGCCGCTGACGCCCAACAGAAAAGTGGATCGGCGTGCGCTGCCGCCACCAACTGAGACGCAGACCGAGCTTGAAGCGGGCGCAGGGCGCGCGCGCACGCGGGTGGAGCAGAAGCTCGTTGACATCTGGGCCGAGGTGCTCAAGCGGGAACACGTCCAGATCGAGGATAACTTCTTCGAGTTGGGCGGCCACTCCTTGCTGGCCATTCAATGCCTGGCGCGTATGCGCACGGAGTTCAAGGTCGAACTGCCCTTGCGGCGCTTGTTTGAGTTGCCCACGGTGGCCGGTCTCGCCGCCTGCATCGAGGCACTGCAACAGACGGAGAAGGTCAAGCAGTTCCCGCCGCTGGAGCGCGTCGCGCGCAACGCGGCGCTGCCGCTCTCCTTCGCGCAGCAGCGGCTCTGGTTTCTGGATCAGTTAGAGCCGGGCAGTCCAGCCTACAACATTTATGCTGCGCTGCGCCTCGACGGGGCGCTCGATGTCACGGCTCTTGAGCAGACGCTCGCCGAGATCATCTGTCGCCACGAAATTCTGCGCACCACCTACAGCATGTCGGACGAGCAACCCGTGCAGGTCGTCGCGCCGTCGCTGCGCGTGCCACTCGAAGTGTTCGACGTGCGCGCCCTGCCCAGGCACGAGCGCGCCGACGAAGCGCAACGCTTGGCGACGCACGAGGCCAGCCGGCCCTTCGACCTTGCGCGCGGGCCGTTGCTGCGCGCTTGCCTGCTCCGGCTGGACGAGCAAGAACACATCCTGTTGCTGACGATGCATCACATCATCAGTGATGGATGGTCAATGGGCGTGCTCGCGGGCGAGGTGGCGGCGCTCTACCGCGCGTTTCTGTTGGGGCAGTCTGCACCGCTCGCGGAGTTGCCCTTCCAGTACGCCGATTTCGCCGCCTGGCAGCGGGGCTGGCTGCAAGGCGAGACGACGGCGCAGCAGCTTGCTTACTGGCAGCGGCAACTGGCGCGTCTGCCCCGGCTGCAATTGCCCACCGACCAGCCGCAAAGGCCAGCGCCGAGCTATCGCGGCTCAGTCCACTACTTCACCGTGCCCGATGATTTAACGCGAGCGCTTAATGACCTCAGCCGGCGCGCGGGGGCGACGCTGTTCATGACGCTGCTCGCGGCCTTCAAGGCGTTGCTCCACCGCCACTCCGGCCAAGAAGACATCGTCGTCGGCACAGACACGGCGAACCGTTTCCCGTTGGAGACAGAAAAACTCGTTGGTTTCTTCGTCAATCAGTTAGTGCTGCGCACTGACCTCGGCAATCAGCCCACGTTCAGAGAGTTGCTGCAACGCGTGCGTGAGGTCACGCTGGCAGCATATGAGCATCAAGACTTGCCCTTCGACAAGTTAGTCGAGGCTTTGAAGCCTGATCGGGCTACGAGTCGGACGCCGCTCTTCCAAGCCAAGCTGGTGTTACAGAACTCGCCGCTCGTGCCGCTCGAACTGCCAAACTTGAAACTGAGTCAGATCAATCTGCCCGGCGGGACGCAGACGGCCAAGTTCGACCTGCTGCTCACCTTCGTCGAGACGGGGTCGGCGCTGACGTGCGCGCTGGAATACAGCACAGACCTCTTCGCCGCCGCCACAGTCGAACGCCTCGCCAGGCAGTTCGTCGCCGTGCTCGGTCAGATCGTTGACCGGCCCGACGCGCCGCTCGGCGAACTGGACATTTTCACGGGCGCAGAAACGAGGCCACAGCCGATGGCAGAGAGAGAACAGACCGAATCGAAGTTCAAGCGGTTCAAGCAGGTCAAGCCGAAAGCTTTGAGTTTGCAGCAAGGCGAGTTGGTCAGGAAAGGCCACTTGCGGAGCGCCGACCGCTTGCCGCTGGTTGTTGAGCCACAGGTTGATCTAGTTGACCTGGCGGGCTGGGTCAGTAACAACTGGCAGGCGGTCGAGGCGGACCTCTTTAAGTACGGCGCAATTCTCTTCCGGGGCTTCAAAGTGCCTGACCAAGCCGCCTTCGCGCAGGTCGTGCAAGCGACCTCCGTGCCGTTGATGCATTACATGGAAGGGGCCACGCCGCGCACCGAGTTGGGGGAAAAGATTTATACCTCGACCGAGTACCCGGCCGACCAGTCTATCGCCTTGCATAACGAATTGACCTACGTGACCACTTGGCCCATGAAGCTCTGGTTCTACTGCCAGCAGCCGGCCCAGCAGCGCGGCGAAACACCCATCGCCGACATGCGCAACGTCCTCCGCCGCCTTGCGCCGGAGATCAGAGCGCGGTTCGCGGAGAAGGGCTGGATGCTGGTGCGCACCTTCGGCGAAGGCTTGAGCCTCCCCTGGCAAACCAGCTTCCACCTCAACAGTAAGTCTGAGTTGAAAGCCTACTGCCGCCGCGCACGCATCGAGTGGGAGTGGAAAGACGGCGACCGTTTGCAGACGCGCCAAGTGCGCCCGGCCCTCGCCCAGCATCCGGTGACGGGCGAGGCGGTCTGGTTCAACCACATCGCTTTCTGGCACGTGTCAAGCCTTGAGCCGCAGGTGCGTGAAGCGATGTTGGCTTTGTTCGGTGAAGAGAATCTGGCCTACAACACCTGCTACGGCGATGGCACGCCCATTGAAGATTCGGTCGTCGCGGACATCCGCGCGGCTTACCGGCAGGAGACCATCGAATTTCCGTGGCAACACGGAGACATCTTGATGCTCGATAATATGCTGGTGGCCCACGGCCGCAATCCGTTTGTCGGGCCGCGGAAAGTACTAGTCGCCATGGGTGAAGGCTTCACACGCACAGATTTCTAGCCCCGCGCGCAACGTTCGCTCGCAACCTCCGCTTCGTTCAAATAATGCGACCATCAGGGTCTTCCCACAGGAGCAGTGGCGCAGCCATGCAGGAATTGATCATTGAAAAAGAAGTGCTTGAAGGTTACAGGCTCTCGCCACAGCAACAAAGGTTGTGGACGCTACAGCACGCGCCGCACGACGGCGGCGCGCCGGCATACCGCGCGCTCTGCGCCGTGCTGATTGAAGGGCCGCTCAACCCGGTGGCCTTGCAGGAGGCGTTGCAGTCGGTCGTCGCGCGCCATGAAATCTGCCGGACAAGCTTTCGGCAGCGGCCCGAGTTGAGGTTGCCCTTACAAGTCGTCAATGAAACGGGTCAGCCGCGCTGGCAGAGCCACGACCTACAGACTTGCAGCCCGCAGGAACAGGAGCGGCGGATCGCGCAACTGTTCCGCCAGGAGCGACACCTTGCGCCAGACTTCGCCCAAGACTCGCTCCTGCGCTTGACGCTGCTCACGCTGGCCACACAGCGGCACATGCTGCTCATCAATCTGCCTGCGCTGTGCGCCGACGCGCGGACGCTCCAAAATCTCTTGCACGAATTGAGCTTGACTTACGCCGCCGACCAACAGGGACGCCTGATGTTGGACGAGGCAACGCAGTATGTTCAATTCTCCGAATGGCAGCATGAGTTGCTCGCAGACGACGAGGCTCAAGCCGGGGAAGACTATTGGCACGGCCAACACAGAACCGCTGCCCCGCCGCCCACGCTCCCGTGCGAGGGCAAGCCCACGGCCGCGCAAACGTTCGACCCGGACGTGTTCGCCTTTGAGATCGAGCGCGAGACGCTCGCCGGTCTCCAAACACTATTTGACCAACATGACGCAGACTATCCGACCGGCCTGTTGGCTGGCTGGCTGACGTTGCTCTACCGGCTCACAGCGCAGCCGGAGCTAACGGTCGGCTATGTGCATGACGGCCGCAGCGATGAGGAGTTGCGCGAAGTCTGCGGCCCCTTCGCCAAGTGGTTGCCCTTGCGCGCTCAGTTTAGCGAGCAACTCCGCTTCGGCGACGTGGTGCGCCAAGTCCGGCAAACTGTATCGGCGGCCGATAAGTGGCAGGACTATTTCCGGCCGGCCGCCGACAAGAGCGCGGACACCACGGACAACTTCTTCGCCATCGGCTTTGAGTTTGAGGCGCGGCCCGCGCCGTTTGTCGCGGGCGGCCTAACCTACACGATCTATCAGCAGGCCGTCTGCACCGAGCAGTTCAAACTCAAACTCGCCTGCGTGCGGCGCGGCCAAGACCTCGGCCTCGAATTGCACTACGACCCCGCTCTATTCCACCCCGACGATGTGGCGCGGCTCGCGGCGGAATTTCAGACGCTGCTAGCAAGCATCGTGGCCCGGCCGCCGGCCGCCGTCATGCACTTGAACATCGTGAGCGCGGCCGAGCGCGCGCAGCTACTCTTCGGCTTCAACCAAACACAGGCCGACTATCCGGCCGGCGCGTGCCTGCATGAATTGTTCGAGGCCCAGGTCGCGCGCACGCCCGCAAAGATCGCCGTTGAATTCGAGGCCGCACAACTCACCTACGCCGAACTCAACGCACGCGCCAACCAGCTAGCGCATCAACTGCGCGCACTGGGCGTCGGGCCGGACGTGCTCGTCGGGGTGCTGATGGAACGCTCGTTGGAGATGGCCGTGGCCTTGCTGGCGATCCTCAAAGCCGGCGGCGCATACCTGCCGCTCGATGTGGAGTATCCGCCGGAGCGCGTGCGCTTCATGCTGGAAGATTCGTGCGCGCCGGTCGTGTTGACGCAAACCCGTTGGCGGCATGTGCTGCCTGACAGTCACGCGCAAGTCCTCTGTCTGGATGACTGCCGGGAGCTTGTTGTGCAGGGCCAGAGCGAGAACCCGGTCGGCGCGGCGACGGCTGATAATCTGGCTTACGTCATCTACACCTCCGGCTCGACGGGTCGGCCCAAGGGGGCGATGGTGCATCACGGCGGGGTCGTCAATTGCGTGCGTTGGATGCAGGCGACCTATCGGTTGGACGAGAGCGATAAGTTCCTGCTGAAAACTTCGCTCAATTTCGATCCTTCTGTCTGGGAACTGTTCTGGCCCTTGTGGGTAGGCGCGACGGTGCGCATCGTGCGCCCCGGCGGCCACCTCGACAACACTCATCTGGTCGAACAGATTCAAGCGCACGGCATAACTTCCATCTATTTCGTCCCCTCGATGCTGCGCGTCTTTCTGGACGAGCCGGGCGTGGCCGACTGCCGTTCGTTGCGGCGCGTGATCTGTGGTGGTGAGGCGTTGCCGTTAGCGACGATGGCCCGCTTCTTCCAACTGCTGACGGCGGAACTGCACCATTCCTACGGGCCGACGGAAACATCCATCGCGGCGACCGAGTGGACTTGTGAGCCGCACACCGCGCGCCGCCTCGTCCCCATGGGCTACCCGCTCGGCAACACGCAGACCTACATACTTGATCAGACCCTCAGCCCCGTCCCCATCGGTGTCGCGGGCGAGTTGTACATCGGCGGCGTCGGCTTGGGCCGCGGCTACCTCAACCGCGCGGCGCTGACGGCGGAGCGATTCATTCCGCACCCGTTCAGCACCGCGCCGGGCGCGCGGCTCTATCGCACCGGCGATCTCGTCCGCTTCCTGGCCGACGGCTCGATAGAGTTTGCCGGCCGGGTAGATCATCAAGTCAAGCTGCGCGGCTTCCGCATCGAGTTGGGCGAGATCGAAACGGCGTTGCGGCAACACCCGGCTGTTGATGATGTGGTCGTCGTCGCGCGCGAAGAGGGCGCGGGCGAGAAGCGTCTGCTCGCTTACATCGGGGCGGCCACGGAGCGGCCGCCCACCACGCAGGAGTTGCGCGGGTTTCTGAAAGAGCACTTGCCTGACTACATGGTGCCGGCGGGGTTCGTGCTGCTCAAGGCGCTGCCGCTGATGCATAACGGCAAGGTTGATCGCCGCCAACTGCCGGAGCCTGAAGAGGTGCGGCCGGAGAAGGGCGCGCACTTCGTCGCCCCGCGCACGCCGGTCGAAGAGATGCTGGCCGACATCTGGACAGAACTACTGCGCATCGAGCGTGTCGGCGTCCACGACAACTTCTTTGAGTTGGGCGGCCACTCGCTGCTGGCCACTCAGTTGGTTTCGCGCGTCCGCAAAACACTGCAAGTCGAGTTGCCGTTGCGCACACTGTTTGAGACGCCGACCATTGTGGGCATGGCCGCGGCTGTCCAGCTACTCATGCAGGAGCGACCGCAGCGGCAACCACCGCCCATCGTGGCGACGCCGCGTGAGACGGAATTGCCGCTCTCCTTCGCCCAGCAACGCTTGTGGTTTCTGGATCAGTTACAGCCCGGCAGTCCTTTCTATAATCTCTTCTCGGCGGTGCGCTTGGAGGGTGAGCTTAATCTGGCCGCGCTGACCGAGAGTTTCAACGAGATCATCCGGCGACACGAAGCCTTGCGCACGGTCTTCGCTGACGTGGCCGGCCGGCCCGTGCAGATCATCGTACCGGCGCAACAGTTGACGCTTGAGCCGCTTGATTTACGCGCCTTGGCCGAGAGTGAGCGGGCGGCTGAAGCCATGCGACTGGCGACCGCAGATGTGCAGCGGCCTTTCGACCTCAGCCGCGGGCCGCTCATGCGGCTCAGCCTGCTACAACTCGGGCCACAGGAGCACATCCTGCTCCTGTGCATCCATCACATCATCTCCGACGCTTGGTCGAGCCGCGTGCTCATCCGCGAACTGGTGACGCTCTACGACAGCTTCGCGGCTGGTCTGCCCGCGCCGCTCGCAGAGTTGTCCATCCAATACGCGGACTTTGCGCGCTGGCAGCGCGAGTGGCTGCAAGGCGATGTCCTAACAGCGCAGCTTGAGTACTGGCGCGGGCAACTGGCGGGCGCACCGGCCATGTTGGAGTTGCCGACCGACCGGCCCCGCCCCGCCGTCCAGAGCTTTCGCGGTGCACGTGCAGCGCGCGTCTTCCCGAAAGAACTGACCCAGGCAATCCAAGCCTTGAGCCAGCGCGCGGGCGTAACGCAGTTCATGACGCTGCTCGCGGCCTTCAAAGTCCTGCTCAGCCGCTACGCCGGCCAAGACGACATCGTCGTCGGCACACCCATCGCTGGCCGTAGCCATGTCGAGATCGAAGAGTTGATCGGCTTCTTCGTCAACACGTTGGTGCTGCGCACAGACTTGACGGGCGACCCCACCTTCCACCAACTGCTGGGGCGCGTGCGCGAAGTGGCCTTGGGCGCGGCGGCGCATCAAGATGTGCCGTTCGAGAAGTTGGTCGAAGAGTTGCAGCCGGAGCGGGACTTGAGTCGCGCGCCACTCTTCCAGGTCATGTTTGCTTTCCAGAACGTACCGAAGGACGTATATGAACTGCCGCATCTGACTTTGAGTCCGGTCGCGGCAGACAGCGGCACGGCGAAGTTTGATCTGACCATGTTCTTCCATCCCACGGAAGACGGCTTGCTCGGCATCCTCGAATACAGCACCGACCTGTTTGACGCCGACACCGTCAAGCAGATGTTGGCCCACTACGAAGTCTTGTTGCAGGGCATAGCCGCCGACCCGGAACAGCACCTCTCGCGCCTGCCGTTGTTGACCGCGCCTGAGCGCCAGCAAATGCTAGCGCAGTGGAACGACACGAGCGCGCCGTACCCGCACGACGCCTGCTATCACCAACTCTTCGAGGCGCAGGTCGCACGCACACCCGATGCCATCGCCGTGCGCAGCGACGAGGAACAACTCACCTACGCAGAATTAAACCGGCGGGCCAACCGTCTGGCCCACTTCTTGGCGGCGCAGGGCGTCGGGGCCGAGTCGGTCGTCGCGGTACTGGACGGGCGCGGCGTCTCTTTATTAACGGCCATGCTGGCCATCTTCAAAGTCGGCGGCGCATACCTGCCGCTTGAGCCACGACATCCGGCCCACAGACACGCACAAGTGCTGGCGCAGAGCAGGGCTACGCTGGTGCTGGTCGGGGCGGAGCTTGGGCCGGTCATCGCGCAGGCCGTGGAGCAGATGCCGGAAGCGCACGCGCTTCAGGTCTGGCAGCTTGGCCGCGCGGCGGAGCAGGCGACTGACGCGGCGAATTTACGGCCGTTCAGCGGCCCGCAAAACCTCGCCTACGTCATTTACACTTCGGGTTCGACGGGCGTGCCGAAGGGGGCCATGATCGAGCAACGCGGGATGATCAATCATCTGTTCGCCAAAGTGCGCGAGCTAGAACTGAACGCGGCCGACATTGTCGCTCAGACCGCCTCCCAGTGTTTTGACATCTCCGTGTGGCAGTTCCTGTCGCCGCTGCTCGTCGGCGCGCAGGTGCGCATCTTCAACGATGAAGTGGCGGCCGATCCAACGGGCCTGCTGGCCGCTTTGGCGCTGGAAGGCGTGACGGTCGCCGAAACCGTGCCTTCGATGTTGCGCGCGGTGCTGGCGGAGATAGAAAAGCGGCTGGCCGCGCAGAGCACAGGCGCGGCCGCGCGTGGCGCTGAGCCACTGTCTGCCTTGCGCTGGATGATCGTGACGGGTGAGGCGCTGGGGCCGGAGTTGTGTCGGACGTGGAAGCAGTTGACAGGTGAGCGGGTGCGCCTGCTCAACGCATATGGGCCGACGGAATGTTCTGACGACGTGACGCACTACGAGGTGCAGCAGTCGCCTGCGGAACAAGTCGTGCGTATGCCCATCGGGCGCGCGGTCAACAACACGCAACTCTACATCCTCGACCGTGCGATGGAGCCTGTCCCAGTGGGTGTAAGTGGCGAGTTGTATGTCGGCGGCGCTGGCGTCGGGCGCGGCTACCTCTACGATGCGCGTCGCACCTGCACGAGCTTCGTCCCCGATCCGTTCGCCATCGCAGGCGGCGCGCGGCTCTACCGCACGGGCGACCTCTGTCGCTATCTGCCCGGCGGCCAGATAGAGTTTCTCGGCCGGATTGACGATCAGGTCAAGGTGCGCGGCTTTCGCATCGAATTGGGCGAGATCGAAGCGGCGCTGGCGCAGCATCCAGAGGTCGCGGAAGCCGCCGTGATGGTGCGCGAAGAGGGCCCAGACGACAAGCGTCTGGTGGCTTACATTGTAGCGGCCGAAGGGCTGCGCGCCGCCGCGCCCGAAGCTGCGCCGGCAAGTGAGCGACTCAGCCAGGCTTCCTTGCGCGACTATCTGAAACAGCAACTCCCCGAGTACATGTTGCCGCAAGCATTCGTCACCTTGCCGACTCTACCACTGACATCGAACGGCAAACTGGATCGGCGTGCCCTGCCAGCACCGGATTACGCGCAGCAAGTAGGGGCGCAAACCTACCAGCCGCCGCGCACCGAGACGGAGGCTGGGGTGGCCGGCATTTGGACAGAGGTGCTGGGCCTGGAACGCGTCGGGGTGGAAGATAATTTCTTCGCTGTGGGCGGCCATTCGCTGTTGGCCACGCAGGTCGTCTCCAGAGTGCGCCAGCATTTTCAAGTCGAGTTGCCGCTGCGCACGCTGTTCGAGTCGCCGACCGTGGCCGCACTGGCCCGCGTCATCGAACAGATGCGCGGCGAGCAGCAGGCGCGACCGGCCACGCCGGCCATCACAGCCCGTCGCCGTCGGGGCACAGACGTGAACCAATTGCTGGCGCAGGTACAAGGCTTGACGGAGGTTGAAGCGCGACAGTCCTTGCACGCCAAGCGCAACCCGCAGCCGGATGCGTCTTAAGCGGCAGACAAGAAAAAATGGGCCGGCCCCAGACTGCGCGGGCCGGCGGGTGCAGCGCGGCGAGTGTATATGAAGGAGCTTGGCATGAACAGCGTGGGCGCGTCTGAGCGCGGCGACGAGTTAGCGATCATCGGGATGGCGTGTCGCTTCCCCCAGGCCAAAAATGTGGCGCAGTTCTGGGAGAAGCTGCGGGCCGGGGTGGAGTTGATCACCGTCTTCTCTGACGAAGAGCTATTGGCCGCGGGCGTCAGTCGAGACCTGCTTAGTCACCCCGACTTCGTCAAAGCCGGGGGCATCATGGAAGACATCGAACTGTTCGATGCTGCCTTCTTCGGCTACAGTCCGCGCGAAGCGGAACTGCTCGACCCGCAGCAGCGCCACTTCCTTGAGTGCGCTTGGGAGGCGCTGGAAAACGCTGGCTATGCGCCGGACGATTATCGTGGCTTAATCGGCGTCTTCGCCGGGGCCAGCATCAGCAACTACTTCTTGCAGAACCTGATCTCACACGCGGAACTGCTCGACGCCATCGGCAATTTCCAGTTAGGGCTGCTCAACGATAAAGACTATCTCACCACCAGAGTCTCTTATAAGTTGAACCTGAAGGGGCCGAGTATGAGCGTCCAGACGGCTTGCTCGACTTCGCTGGTGGCCATTCACATGGCCTGTCAAAGCGTGCTCAACGGCGAATGCGACATGGCTCTGGCGGGCGGCGTGTCCATCAGCATTCTGCGCAAGATGGGTTATCTCTATCGTGAGGGCAGCATCTCTTCGCCGGACGGCCACTGTCGCGCCTTCGACGCTAGGGGGCAGGGCATCGTCGGCGGCAACGGCGTGGGTCTCGTCGTCGTCAAGCGACTAGCAGAGGCGCTCGAAGACGGCGATCACATCTTGGCCGTGATTAAAGGCACGGCCGTCAATAACGACGGCGCGGTGAAGATCGGCTACACCGCGCCGAGCGTGGACGGACAAGCACAGGTCATCGCGCAGGCCCAGGCGGCCGCCGAGGTCGCGCCCGAAACCATCAGTTACATCGAAGCGCATGGCACGGGCACGGCGCTCGGCGATCCGATTGAAGTGGCGGCGCTCACCAAATGTTTCCGCGCTACCACGGCGCAGAAGGGCTTCTGCGCCCTCGGTTCGGTGAAGACAAACCTCGGCCATCTGGACGCGGCGGCCGGCGTCGCCGGTGTCATCAAAACCGTCCTCGCGTTGCAGCATAAGCTGCTGCCCCCAAGTCTGCATTTCGCGACGCCGAACCCGCGCATTGATTTTGCGAACAGCCCTTTTTACGTGAACGCCAAACTGGCAGCCTGGCCAGCCGGGCCGACGCCGCGCCGGGCCGGGGTCAGTTCCTTCGGCATCGGCGGGACGAACGCACACGCTGTGCTTGAAGAAGCGCCCGCTGCTTTGTCTGCGGACACGAGCCGACCCTGGCAGCTACTTGTCCTCTCCGCGAAGACGCCCACGGCGCTAGCGGCCGCGACCAAAAACTTGGCTGAGCACCTGAAGACGCACACCGACCTCAAGCTGGCGGACGCGGCCTTCACGCTCCAAGTGGGGCGCAAACTCTTTGACTACCGGCGTGCGCTCGTCTGCCGCGATCTGGCCGCGGCCGTCAAGTCTTTGGCGCAGCCCGCCGCGTCGCTGACTGTAACGGGCGCGCACGAAAGCCGTGACCGTGCAGTCGTCTTCATGTTCACGGGCCAAGGCGCACAATATCCGCACATGGGGGCCGGGCTGTACGAGCATGAGCCGATCTTTCGTGCGCAGGTTGATCGCTGCGCCGAGTTACTCAGGCCACACCTTGGGCTGGACTTGCGCGCGGTCATTTATCCGGCTGCGGCCGGGCCGGCGGAGGCCGCGGCGGCGTTGCGACAGACTGCGCTAACGCAGCCCGCACTCTTCGTCATCGAGTATGCGCTGGCCCGGCTGTTGATGGCCTGGGGCATACAACCCGCAGCCATGATCGGCCACAGCAGCGGCGAATACGTGGCCGCTTGTCTGGCGGGCGTCTTCTCGCTCGAAGACGCGCTGGCGCTGGTGGCCGAGCGCGGACGCTTGATGCAGCAAATGCGGCCGGGCGCGATGCTGAGCATCCGGCTCGGCGAAGCCGAAGTCGCACCCTTCTTGCGCGCGGGGCTGAGCCTCGCGGCCGTTAACGCGCCGACGCAATGCGTCGTGGCCGGGCCGGCGGAAGCGATTGATGAGTTGCAACAACAACTGTCTGAGCGCGGCCACGACTGTGTGCGGCTGCACACCTCGCACGCTTTCCACTCGGAGATGATGCAACCCGTCCTGACTCCCTTCGCTGACAGAGTGCGCGCCGTCAAATTGCACCCGCCGCGCCTGCCCTTCATCTCGAACGTCACGGGCACTTGGATCACTGCGGCCGAAGCGACCGACCCCGCATACTGGGCCAGACATATCGCCGGGACGGTGCGCTTCGCCAGCGGCGTACAGACGTTGACGGCGACAGACTCAGTCTTACTGGAAGTCGGGCCTGGTCAGACGCTCAGCACGTTAGCCCGGCAGCAGTTGCACGGGGCTGAACGGCAGCGGGCGCTCTCGACCCTGCGCCCGCCGCAGGAGGCGCACGACGACCTGGCGTTCTTGTTGACGACGCTGGGCCGGCTCTGGTTGGCGGGCGTTAAGGTGGACTGGGCCGGGTTTTATGCCGCCGAGCGCCGCCGTCGTGTGCCGCTCCCGACCTATCCGTTCGAGCGCGCGCGATACTGGATCGAACCGGCAACGGCCGCCACCGGCTCAGTCACCACACATGAGGCCGCACGCGAGCAACAGCCGGAGATAAAAACGCCCGCGCTCTCGTTGCACCCGCGCCCGCACCTGCCCGGCCTATACGTTGCGCCGCGCAACGAGATGGAAAGTACGGTCGTGCAAATCTGGCAGACCTTGCTCGGCATTGATCAGATCGGCGTCCACGATAATCTCTTCGACTTAGGCGGGGATTCCTTGTTGGCCGTTCAACTCGCCTCGCGCGTGCGTGAGACCCTGCACGTAGAGATCGCCATCCGCGATCTCTTTGAGCAGCCGACGGTCGCCGGCCTCGTCGAGTGTATCGAGCACGCGCGGCAGGCAGCGGCCGCAGACCTAGAGCAACTCGCGGAGGTCGTAGACTTGGTCGAGCAATTGTCGGAGGAGGAGTTGCGGGCCTTACTCGCCGAGCAGGAAAGCCAGACCTCCGAAGTGTAGTTTGACGGGGCGCACGATTTTTCTTCGCGCCCACTTCAGCCAACTCGGCCACGCTCTTTGACTGCAACCGCGCCGCCAGCAACCGCACGCAGCACTGACCCAAAGTGATCATGAGTTCAAATATCAACCAGCACACAGACACGCTTCCAGAACGGATCACTAGTCTCTCGCCGGAGAAGCGTGCGCTGCTCGAACGTCTGCTCGAGCGCAAAGGGATGGTGACGACGCAAGTCTCGACCATCGCGCGGCGGGCGCAGGCCGGCTGCCCGCCGCTCTCCTTCGCGCAACAGCGGCTCTGGGTGCTGCACCAATTAGACCCGCACAACTCCGCCTATAACATGCCCGAAGCGATCCGCATTTTAGGGCCGCTGAAGGTGCAGGTCTTGGCGCTGAGTCTCAACGAAGTGATCCGCCGCCACGAGGTCTTACGCACGACCTTCAGACCGACGGAAGACGGCCTCGTGCAAGTCATCGCCGCCGCGCAAGCCAACAACCTCGCACTCCTAGACCTCAGCGCCTTGCCGGATGAACAGCGCGAGACGGCAGCGCGCCGCTTGACTGAAGAAGAAGCCGCGCGGCCCTTCGATCTGACTGGCGGCCCGGTGCTGCGCGCGGCGCTCTTGCGACTCGGGCCGGAGGATCATGTTCTGCTCTTCACGATGCATCACATCGCTTCGGACGTGTGGTCAATGGGCGTGCTGGTCAAGGAAGTGATGGCCCTCTATCACGCCTTTGCACAGGGTCAGCCTTCGCCGCTCGCTGAACTTCCCATTCAGTACGCGGACTACGCCATCTGGCAGCGACAGTGGCTACAGGGCGCAGAGCTTGAGAAGCAACTCGACTACTGGCGACGGCAGTTGGCCGGTGCGCCGACCGTGCTGGAATTGCCGACCGACCGGCCGCACCCTGCCATCCAAAGTTTTCGCGGCGCGACCCAAGCCTTCGCGCTGCCTCGGACACTCTCGGCATCCTTGATGCAGTTGGCGCGGCAAGAAAACTGCACGCTGTTTATGCTCTTGCTGGCGGCTTTCAAAATTCTGCTCTACCGCTACACGGGACAGTCTGACCTGCTCGTCGGCACGCCAATGGCCGGACGCAACCGCACGGAGACCGAAAATCTCATCGGCTTCTTCGTCAACACGTTGGTACTGCGCACAGACTTGACGGGCGATCCCACCTTCCACCAACTGCTGGGGCGCGTGCGCGAAGTGGCCTTGGGCGCGGCGGCGCATCAAGATGTGCCGTTCGAGAAGTTGGTCGAAGAGTTGCAGCCGGAGCGGGACTTGAGTCGCGCGCCGCTCTTCCAGGTCATGTTCGCGCTGCGGAACGTCCGGCTGGAGAAGCTGGCACTCAGCAACCTGAAGCTGTTGCCGGCGGGCGCGGCCGCAGAGATTGCAAAGTTTGATCTGACGCTCTTTATGTCCGAGACCGATGGCGAACTGGGCGGCTCTTTCGAGTACAACACAGACCTGTTTGAAGCGGCCACGATTACCAGAATGATCGAGCACTTCAAACGGCTGCTGGCAACGATTGCCGTCGCGCCCGCGCAGCGCATCTCGACCCTGCCGCTGCTCACCGATACTGAGTGCGACGAACTGCTCGTTCAATTCAACGAGACGGCGCGCGAGTATCCGCAAAGGGCTTGCCTCCACGAGTTGATCGAACAGCAAGCAGCGCAGCGGCCGGACGCAGTCGCGGTCTCATTTAAAGACGAGCAATTAACCTATCGGGAGTTGAACCGGCGTGCCAATCAACTGGCCCACCATCTGCGCGGGTTAGGCGTCGGCCCGGAAGTACTGGTCGGCATCCTCATCGAGCGTTCCCCGGACATGATGGTGGCCCTGCTCGGCGTACTCAAAGCTGGCGGCGCATATCTGCCGCTCGATCCCGCATACCCGCAAGAGCGTTTAGCCTTTGTGCTGGCGGACGCGCGCGTGTCCGTGCTGCTGACGCAGGCGCGGCTGCAACCGGCACTCGCCGGGCAGGCCGTCGAGATCGTCTGCTTGGACATGGAGCGCGCCCGGCTCGAACGTCTGGACGCGCAGAATCCGACTCCGCTGGCGCACCCAGCTAATCTGGCTTACGTCATTTACACCTCCGGCTCGACGGGCCGGCCCAAGGGCGCAATGATTCCGCACCGCGGGTTGGTCAATTATCTCTGTTGGTGCGTCGAGGCATATGCCGTGGCCGCAGGGCACGGCACGCCCGTACACTCGCCCATCGGCTTCGACCTCACGATCACGAGTCTCTTCGCACCACTGCTGGTCGGGCGCACTACGAGGCTGCTGCCCGAAGAGGAAGGGCTAGAAAGTCTGAGCCATGCCTTGCGCACGGGGCGCGACTTCAGCCTCGTCAAAATTACCCCAGCGCATCTCGAAGTGCTGCGCCATCTGCTGCCCGCCGAACAGGTCGCGGAGCGCACCCGCGCTTTCATCATCGGCGGTGAGGCTTTGCTCGGCGAGCACATTCGTTTCTGGCAGCAGTATGCGCCCGCGACGAGGTTGATTAACGAGTACGGGCCGACGGAAACGGTCGTCGGCTGCTGCGTCTATGAAGTACCCAACACCGCCACTGTCGCAGCCGATGTGCCGATTGGCCGACCCATCGCCAATACGCAACTCTATATCTTGGATCAGCACATGCAACCAGTTCCGCCGCGTGTGGCTGGCGAGTTGTATATCGGTGGACACGGTTTAGCGCGCGGCTATCTGAACAGGCCCGGCGCGACGGCCGAAAAATTCCTCCCCCACCCGTTCAGCACCGAGCCGGGCCAACGACTCTATCGGACGGGCGACCTGGCGCGCTTCGCAGACGGCCAAATAGAGTATCTAGGGCGCATTGACAAGCAAGTGAAGATTCGCGGCTTCCGCATCGAGTTGGGTGAGGTCGAGTCGGCGTTGGGCCAGCATGAGGCCGTGCGTGACGCCGTGGTCGTGGTGCGCGAGGCCGCGCCGGGCGATAAACGTCTGATCGCTTACGTCGTCCCTGCATCTGAGCGGCAGCCGACGCTCGGCGAACTGCGCCGCGACTTGAAGAATAAAGTGCCCGGCTACATGCTGCCCGCGGCCCTCGTCGTGCTCGATGCCCTGCCGCTGACGCCGAACGGCAAGGTCGATCACAGGGCGCTGCCCGCTCCGGCGCTGACCGATGCGCCCGCTTCAGCTTCTTTCGTCGCGCCGCGAAATCTGACCGAACTGCAATTGGTGGAAATTTGGGAAGAGGTCTTAAACCATCGGCCTATCGGCATCACAGACAACTTCTTCGATCTCGGTGGCCACTCAATTCTCGCGTTGCGCGTCATGGCGCAAATCCAAAAGCTGTACGGCCTCGACCTACCGCTCGCCACCTTCTTCGAGGGCGGCACGATAGAGCACTTGGATTCCATCATTCGCCAGCGGACAAAGCCACAGCAGACGCATCTGGTGAGCTTGCAGGCGGGCGGCACGGGGCGGCCCATCTTCTTCATGCACCCGATTGGCGGCGGTGTCGTCTGCTACGCCTATCTGGCCCGCCATCTGGGTGCGGAGCGGCCCGTCTATGCCTTGGCGGCGTTTGAGGTTGATGATCCGCACCAGCACCTTGAGACGATGGCGGCCAGTTACATCGCCGAGATGCGCGGGGTGCAGCCGCAGGGGCCGTACCTGCTGAGCGGTTGGTCTTTCGGGGCCTTCGTGGCGCTGGAGACGGCCCGCCAACTCAAAGCGCAGGGCGAGGAGGTGGCGCTGCTGGCCGTGCTCGACAGCGAAGCGCCCGGCCTACAGGCTGAATGGGCTGCGGACGAGCGGGCCGACGAAGACGATCCGGTCGTGCTGGTGCGGCAGTTAGAAATATTCGCCAACCGGAAAGAGCCGCTGCCGATCAATGAAGACTACTTGCGGCGACTGGGGCGCGACGAGCAACTGCTCTACATCATGGACGTGGCGAAAGAGGCCCACATCATGCCGCCGGAATTAAATCTCGCGCAGGTCAAACGTTCGCTGCGCAACATGAAGACCAGAATTCACGCCGGGCGAAACTACGTGCCGCCAGTCTATGACGGGCCGGTCACACTGTTTCGCTGTACGCGCGTCATTCCCAAATATCAAGCCTACTTGGACACGGATCCCACTTGGGGGTGGGACCGGATTTCTTCTGAGCCGGTCGAGATTCATCACGTGCCCGGCTCGCACGAGACTATGGTGGTGGAACCGGATGTGCAGGTTTTGGCCCACAAGCTCAAGCTCTGCATCGCCAACCTCAAAATGGAGTAACCAATGAAAATCATCTACTTTCTGATGCAGCATTCACGCCGCTTTCTCGTGCTGGCCGTCGTGGCCGGTATCATCAGCGGCGCTGCCAATACGGGCTTGTTGGCCGTCATCAACGCCGCCCTTAACCATCAGGCCAGAAAGACCGAGTTGGCCCTGCTCTTCGTCGGTCTCTGTTTGCTCGTGCCGCTGACGCGGATTGCGGCCGAGTTACTACTGGCGCACTTGGGCCAAGGCGCGCTCTTCGAGCTGCGCATGGGGTTAAGCCGACAGATTCTGGGCGTGCCGCTGCGGCGGCTCGAAGAACTCGGCCCCCACCGCCTGTTGGCGGCCCTGACCGACGACATTCCGACCATCACGAATATCGTCACCGTCATCCCGATCCTGTGCATCAACATCGCGGTGGCGCTCAGTTGTCTGGCCTACATGGGCTGGCTCTCGTGGCCGATGCTGCTGGCTGTGCTTGCCATCATCGTGCTCGGTATTGTCAGCTACCAACTGCCGGTGGCCAAATCGTTTCAGCACATGCGGCTGGCGCGGCGCGAGGGCGATAACTTATTCAACCACTTCCGCGCGCTGACCGAGGGCATCAAGGAACTGAAGATTCACGGCGAGCGGCGCAAGGCGTTTCTGACGGACGTGCTTCAGCCAACGGCCACTGCGTTTCGTCGGCACAACATCTCCGGCTTAAGCATCTACACGGTCGCGGCCAGTTGGGGGCAACTGTTGGTCTTCGTCGTCATCGGCCTGCTGCTCTTTGTCTTGGCCGGTTGGATCAGCATCACCGCCACGATCCTGACCGGCTTCACCCTCGCCATCCTGTACTTGATGACGCCCTTGCAGGTGATCATGAACACGCTGCCGAATATGAGCCGGGCCAGCGTCGCGCTGAAGAATGTGGAGGAGTTGGGGCTGAGCTTGACGCCGAGTGCGAGTGAGGCCGCGTCGCCCAAACTTTTGAGCGCGGGGCAGCCGTGGGCGGAGTTGGAACTGCGGGGCGTGACGCACTCGTACCGGCGTGAGGGTGAAGACAGCCTCTTCGTGCTCGGCCCTGTTGATTTAACTTTCCGGCCGGGCGAGTTGGTCTTCCTCACCGGCGGCAACGGCAGCGGCAAGACTACCCTCAGCAAGTTGCTGCTAGGGCTGTACAAACCTGAGGGCGGCGAACTGCGTCTCAACGGCCAGCCGGTGACGGACGAGATGCTGGATTATTACCGCCAGCATTTTTCTGTCGTCTTCGCCGACTTCTACCTGTTCGACAGTTTCCTCGGCTTGAACCCGGATGAGCTTGATGCCAAGGCGCAGCAATATCTGACCCAACTCCACTTGGCGCATAAGGTGCAGGTCAAGGACAACACGCTTTCAACCACCGACTTGTCACAAGGCCAACGCAAGCGTCTGGCGCTGCTGACGGCATACTTGGAGGATCGCCCCATCTACCTCTTTGACGAATGGGCCGCTGATCAAGACCCGTTCTTTAAAGAGCTTTTCTACTATCAACTCTTGCCGGAACTCAAAGCCAAAGGCAAAACGGTCATCGCCATCACGCACGACGACAGGTACTACCACGTGGGCGACCGCATCATCAAACTCGACGACGGCAAGATCGTGTATGACAAGCCGCTCGCCTACTTGGACCCTGTGGCTGAAGAATTGGGCGTGCCCGTTTCATAACCACGCCGGCCGCGCACAGTCACCAACACATCGGGGGCCGGGCGTCCCGGCCTCAACCGAAACCCATAACCAGCAAAGCCCCGCGGGGCAAGCTTAAGATGAAGGAGCAATGATGAGCAGAGCAGAAGAGACAGCGGACGACCGGCTGTACAAAGTGGTCGTCAACCACGAGGAGCAGTATTCGATCTGGCCCGCCGACCGCGAGAACGCGCTCGGTTGGAACGACGCGGGCAAGTCGGGCACGAAGGAAGAGTGCTTGGCTTATATCAGCGAGGTCTGGACGGACATGCGGCCTTTAAGCTTACGGCAGCAGATGGAGAATGACGAAAGTCAAACGTGAAATAACAGTGAGCGCGCCGCGCCGCCGTGCTGCCGGTGGCGCGCAAAGTTTGGACAAGAGGATGACGCGATGCAACCGATTACACATGCACTGCGGCAACTAGGCAAGCTTGTGACCGGCCTCGTCGGGTTGCTCACGGCTCAGGTAGGCAACCAGGGGCAAGGCTGCGCGGCCAGAGGCTTGCCCGCGGCCACGTGTGGCGTCCCGCTGCACGTCGGGCCGGGCAAACGCCGCCCGTGGATCGAGGACACCGCGCGGCACTCGTTCGAGCCGGGGACGGGCGGCAAGCTGACCTTAACGGCAGCGGTTGGTGATGTCGAGGTGAAGGCCGTTAATAGCAACGCCGTCACGATTGAAATCGTGCGCCGGGTCTATGCGGATGAGCAAGAGGCGGCCGCGCGCCTGTTGGAGAAGCTGCTCGTCGAGGTCGCGCAACAAGACCAGGACGTAACGGTACGAGTGCGCTTGCGCCGCGATACGGCCGACGACGAGCGACGGCGCATCAGCCTGCATGTGCAAATCTTCGTGCCACGCCACTACAACTTGGACGTGAGCACTGTGGGCTGCTTCCGTGCGGACGACTTGCAGGGCGAGGTAAAGGTTGCGACTGCCGGCGGCGACATTTCGCTGGGCCACATTCAAGGCGCTGTCATTGCGGCGAGTGCTGGCGGGCGGATCGACCTCGCCAGGGTTGACGGAGAGGTCGTCGTCAACAGTGCTGGGGGGAAGCTCAGGGCCGGCCAATTGACCGGCTCGGTGAAGCTGGACACCGCTGGCGGCAGTGTCTCAATCGAGGATGCTGGCGGCGCGCTTGAGGTGGCGACCGATGGCGGCTCGTTCACCGCGCACCTCTCACGGCAACCGCCGGCCGCTTCCAACATCAACACGGCTGGTGGCCGGTTAGTGCTCAGCTTGGCGCAGCGCGTCGGCGTCGAACTCGACGCGGCGGCGACGCACGGGCGCGTGCGCTTTGATGATGCTGAGTCCGCCGGCCCGAAATCGAAGCGCAATGTCTTGCAGACCAGCATCAACGGCGGCGGGCCACAACTGATCCTGCGTTCCGCTGACGGCAGCATCTATCTGACAAGACGCCCGCCCGCCGGGCACAAGTAACGGTGCGCTGCCCGTAGCGCGCGCCTCGTCGTAAGTCACTCGCAAAACTTCAACAGCGCAAACACATTCTTCTACGTGTGAATTGCCGTGTGCTCGCTTGTCCCTCGCGCGGCAACCATCACGCTTCAGTTCCTCCGTTTGCCGGGCCGGCCAGCGCCCGGCAGAGGACACCACCGCCAGTGATGCCAGTCGCGCCGTCGCGCGCCTCATTTGACGCGGCCGGCCGGGCGTTGCGTCAGCAACGTCAAGAGCAACCAGTACCCGCCAAAGTTGGAGAGGAAGGTCATGAAAGTCATAAACGAGTGGAGCACAACCGACACCGTGCGTGAAGGTGTTTTGTTGGCCATCGGCAATACCCCCTTGGTCAGACTCAAACGGGTCTGCAAAGATATTAAGTTCAACTTGTACGCCAAACTGGAAATGCTGAACCCCGGCGGCAGCATTAAAGACAGGACGGCCATCAGCATTCTGGAGCAGGGCATCAGGACGGGGCTTGTCAACCGCAACACGGTCATCATCGAATCCAGTTCCGGCAACATGGGCGTCGGCCTGGCCCAAGCCTGCTCCTTTCACGGCCTCAAATTCATCTGTGTCGTGGATGCTAAAACGACGGCCCAAAACACGCGCATTCTCCGGGCCTACGGGGCCGAGATAGTCTGCATTGACGAGCCTGACCCCGAAACAGGCGAGTACCTCAAGGCGCGCATTGATCGCGTAGAGTACCTGCTGCGCACGGTTAAGAACAGTTTCTGGCCGAACCAATACGCCAACGTCTATAACCCCCGCGCGCATCACCGGACGATGCATGAGATCACGACCACGCTGGGTGGCCGGCTCGATTACCTGTTCTGCGCGACTAGCACCTGCGGCACGCTACGTGGCTGCGCCGAGTACGTGAAACAGAATAAACTGCCCACCAAGATCATTGCGGTTGACGCCGTCGGCAGCGTGATCTTTGGCGGGCAAAAGGCCAAACGCTTGATCCCCGGCCACGGCGCGGCCATCACACCGCCACTCTTCCAATCCGACTTAGCCCATCAGGTCGTCCACGTTACAGACCTGGACTGCGTGGTCGGCTGCCGCCGCCTGGCACGGTGCGAGGCCATTCTCGCGGGCGGCTCTTCAGGGGCCGTCATCACGGCCGTCACGATGATGAGCGATCAGATTCCGCGCGACGCCATGTGTGGCATCATCCTCCCGGATCGCGGCGAACGATACCTCGACACCATCTATTCCAATCAATGGGTCGAGGAGCATTTCGGCGATGTCGCATACAACTGGGAAGAGTATGAGGAAGAATGCGTGGCGATTGCTTCTTGAGCCGCAGCCGTGTGGAGGTTGCACGCCGCGCCTCGCTCCGCTGTCGGCCCCGACCCGCATGCGCTGCCGACGCCCGCGCCTGACTTTACAGGCCCGGCTCAAACTTCAAGGCATAGCCGTGACCCACATTCATCACCTTCACGGTCAGCCGTAAGTAAGATTCACGCCGCACCAGTTGCAGGAGCGAGATGCATAACCAGACCCTTTTCAACGCAGGCACAGACAAGCCCGGCGCACAGATGCGCGGCAGTTCGGCTACACCGTGGCTAGTGATTAACAGGCCGAACCCGCAGGCCCGGCTGCGCCTCTTTTGTTTCCCATACGCGGGCGGCGGGGCGGCGACTTACCACGCGTGGCCGGGAGAGTTGCCGACCGAAGTTGAAGTCTGCGCGGTGCAGTTGCCGGGACGCGCGAGCCGCTCGCGCGAGTCGCCCTACGACCGGCTCAAACAGCTGGTCGAGGCCCTCGCCCCGGCGGTGCTGCCCTACTTGGATCGGCCTTACGCCTTTTTTGGGCACAGCATGGGTGCGCTCATCGCTTTCGAGTTAACGCGCCGCCTGCGCAGAGAGGCCGACACGTCGCCCGCGCATCTCTTCGTCTCCGGGCGGCGCGCGCCGCAACTGCCACGCACCAATCCACCCATACACGATCTGCCGGAAGCGGAGTTTGTGCAGGCGTTGCGGCGGCTCAATGGGACGCCCGACGAAGTGCTGGCGCACCCGGAGTTGATGGAGTTGATGCTGCCCTTGCTGCGCGCCGATTTCGCCGCGGTCGGCACTTATGAGTACACGCCTGAGCCTGCACTTGCTTGTCCGATCACGGCCTACGGCGGCTTGCAAGATCACGAAGTCAGCCGCGCACAACTCGAAGCGTGGCGCACGCAGACGACGGGCGGCTTCACCTTGCGCATGTTGCCCGGCGACCATTTCTATTTGCAGACGGGGCGGGCGCTGCTGCTGCGCTCGCTCTTTCGCGAACTGCACGAGTTGCTATTAACAACCACGTGAAGCCAAGCCGGCCGCCGTTCCGGCCCGACCGTACGCCGAAGTAATTCGCCGGCCCGCGAGCCCGCGCCGCTCGGTTGCGCGCGCCCGCCCTGGCCCCAATCTCGTCAGCCTGTGCTGAACCTCTACACTAGGAGTTATGAAGAGTCATGAACAACTTTGCCCAACCGCTGATTCAACTCGACGCCGTGACCAAAGTCTTCTTCACCGATGAGGTGGAGACGCACGCCCTCGCGGGCGTGTCGCTGGAGATTCATAAAGGGGAGTACGTTTCGATTGCGGGGCCGTCCGGTTGCGGCAAATCCACGCTGCTCTCCATTCTGGGCCTACTGGATGCGCCCGCCGCGGGCAAATTTCTCTTTGACGGCCAACCCGTCGCCCACCTCTCTGCGGCCGCGCGCGGACTTATTCGCAACCGCCAGATCGGTTTCATCTTTCAAAGCTTCAACCTCATCGGCGATCTCAGCGTGGCGGAAAACGTGGAGTTGCCTCTGACCTACAGAGGCATGAAGGCGGCTGAGCGCAAACAGCGCGTGCAAGAGGCGCTGGAAAAGGTTGGCATGGCGCATCGCGCCCATCATCGCCCAAGCCAACTCTCCGGCGGGCAGCAGCAGCGTGTGGCGGTGGCGCGCGCCGTGGCTGGTCAGCCCGCCATCCTGCTGGCGGACGAGCCGACGGGCAATCTCGATTCACGCAACGGCGAGAGCGTGATGGAGCTATTGCGGGAGTTGCATCGCGGCGGCGCGACCCTCTGTATGGTCACACATGACCCGCGCTTTGCACAGATGGCGGATCGCACCTTCCACCTGCTCGACGGGCGCATGGTCAAAGAAGATGACGCCGCGCGCAACGGCCGGCAAGCCGCAGTTTCCGCCCCCCACGCCGCGACGGCCGGCAACGGCAATAACCAAGGCGTCACCGCTCCGGGGGCATGAGCGCGCCCGCCTGACGCTCGGCACAAGGCCCGCCGAGCGAAGGGTTGAAGGGGCGGCGCACGGCCGCGCAGAAATTTCTGCGCGGCCGTGCGCCGGGGCGCGCTATGAGCGACGAGGCAGCATGGGCTGATCAATGAAGGCATCCTGAGTCAGGAGCGTTAATCGTGACCGACTATTCTAAGATCATTGCGGAACTGTCGCCGGAAAAACGAGAGTTGCTCGAACTATTACTGCTGGAAGAGACGGACGAGAGCAACTCATTCCCGCTCTCGTTCGCGCAGCAACGCCTGTGGTTCATAGACCAGCTAGAGCCTAATAGCTTCCTCTACAACGTCTCGACGGGCGTGCGTTTGCAGGGACGACTCGACGTGGCTGCGTTGAGCGCGAGCTTTAACGAGATAGTGCGCCGCCACGAGGTCTTGCGCACGACCTTCAGACTGGTCAATCGCCAGCCCATGCAGGTCATCGCTGAGACCGCGACTATCACGCCGACCTTCATCAGCCTCGAATCGTTGCCCGCGCCGGAGCAGGAACAAGCGGTGCGGCGCGCGCTGGTGGCAGAAGCGCGCCTGCCGTTCGATCTGACGCGCGGGCCGCTGCTGCGCATCAAGCTCCTGCGGCGCGCGGCCGACGAGCACGTGTTGTTGTTGACCATGCACCACATCATCTCCGACGGATGGTCTTTGGGCGTGCTGGTGCGTGAACTGGCGGCGCTCTACGAGGCGTTCTCGACGGGCAGCCCCGCGCCGCTCGCCGACTTGCCGATTCAGTACGCCGACTTCGTGCTGTGGCAGCGCGAACAGTTGCAGGGCGAGGCGCTGGCCGCACATCTCGACTATTGGCGGCAACAATTGATGGGCGCGCCCGCCGTGCTCGAACTGCCGACGGATAGGCCGCGCCCGGCGGTCAACACCTATCGGGGGGCGAAACAATCCTTAGCCCTCCCGGCCGATCTGTGCGCGGCCCTCAAAGCTTTGAGCGAGCGCGAGGACGTGACGCTCTTCATGACGCTGCTGGCCGCCTTCCAGACGTTGCTCGCCCGTTATGCCGGGCAGGAGGAGATCGTCGTCGGGACGCCGATTGCCAATCGCAACCGCACCGAGACGGAAGCCCTGATCGGGTTCTTCGTCAACACGCTGGTGTTGCGCACAGACCTGACGGGCGATCCGACCTTCAGGGAACTACTGGCGCACGTCCGCGAGATGGCGCTAGGCGCATATGCGCATCAGGATTTGCCCTTCGAGAAACTGGTCGAAGAGTTACAGCCGGAGCGGAGTCTGAGCCACACGCCGCTGTTTCAAGTTGTGTTCGTGCTTCAAAACGCGCCGATGGGCAGTTTGGAACT
The DNA here is from genome assembly GCA_003223935.1 of Acidobacteriota bacterium. GTDB lineage: Bacteria > Acidobacteriota > Blastocatellia > Pyrinomonadales > Pyrinomonadaceae > QHXQ01. The sequence goes on from QHXQ01000061.1 coordinate 31,902, forward strand.
GCCGGGCTTGAAGTTGACCCCATTGGGCGGCGACAACGGAACGGCCAAATTTGATCTGACACTCTTTGTGGAAGAGACGGAGCAAGGGCTGGTCGGCGGTTTGGAGTACAACACGGAACTCTTCGACAATGCTACTGCCCGGCGTATGTTGGACCATTACGAGAGCCTGCTCCGGGGCATCGTGGCTGATCCGCAACGACGCATCTCGGAATTGCCGCTGCTGACCGAGCCGGAGCGCCGGCAGTTGCTCGAACGAAACCCGACCGAGGTCGTCTATCCGGTTGAACACACACTGCATGAGTTGTTCGAGGCCCAAGCGGCGCGCACCCCCGCCGCCATCGCGCTCACCTTCGAGCAGCAACATCTCTCTTATAACGAACTAAACGAGCAAGCCAATCAACTCGCCCACCATCTGCGCGCCCTCGGCGTCTGTGCGGAAGCGCGCGTCGGCGTGATGCTGGCGCGCACGCCGCGCCTCATGGTGGCGCTGCTCGGCATCCTCAAGGCGGGCGGCGCGTACGTGCCGCTCGACCCGAATTATCCGCAGGAGCGGCTCGCGTTCATGCTGGCGGACGCCGAAGTCAAGGTGTTGCTCACCGAAGCCGACCTCGCGCCGACGCTAGCGCAGCAGTCGCTACAGGTGATCTGCCTCGACCGTGAGTGGCCCGATCAATGCAGCACAGAAAATCTAACCGGCACAACGCGGCCGGCCAACTTAGCCTACGTGATTTACACCTCTGGCTCGACGGGTCGGCCCAAAGGTGTGACGGTCACTCATGCGAATGTCGTGCGCCTCTTCGCGGCCACTGACGAGTGGTTCAGGTTCAACCCGCATGACGTGTGGACGCTCTTTCATTCCTATGCGTTCGATTTCTCCGTCTGGGAACTCTGGGGTGCGCTGCTCTACGGCGGCCGCCTGGTGCTCGTGCCATATCTGGTCAGCCGCTCGCCCGCAGCCTTTTACAAGCTGCTCTGTGCGGAGCAGGTGACGGTGTTGAATCAGACGCCATCTGCCTTTCGTCAGTTGATGCAGGCCGAAGAGACTGCTGGCGGCAGTCCGCAAGACTTAGCTCTCCGGCTGATCATCTTTGGCGGCGAGGCGCTTGAACTACAGAGCTTGCGGTCTTGGTTTGAGCGGCATGGGGACGAGCGCCCGCTGCTGGTCAACATGTACGGCATTACGGAGACGACGGTGCACGTCACCTATCGGCCTCTGAGCTTAGCGGACGTGCAAGCGGCGGCCGGCAGCGTCATTGGTGTGCCCATCCCGGACTTACAATCATACGTGCTTGATGGCCACATGCAGCCTGTGCCCATTGGCGTGGCCGGTGAACTCTACGTCGGCGGCGACGGCATCGCACGCGGTTATCTGGCCCACCCGGCCCTGACCGCGGCCCGTTTCGTCCCACACCCGTTCAGCCAGCGACCGGGCGCGCGGCTGTACCGCACGGGCGATCTGGCCCGGCACACACAGCAAGGCGATTTGGAATACTTGGGCCGCCTAGATCATCAGGTAAAGATTCGCGGCTTCCGCATCGAGTTGGGCGAGATCGAGGCCGTGCTGGCGGCGCACGCGGGCGTGCGCGAGGCGGTGGTGCTGGCGCGCGAAGATACGCCGGGCGACAAGCGACTGGTGGCCTATCTGGTCTTGGAGCAAGCTGCGCCGCCGACCGTCAGTGCGCTGCGCAGCTTCCTCAAAGAGCGGCTGCCTGATTACATGATCCCGGCAGTCTTCGTGATGCTCGATCAACTGCCGTTGACGAATCACGGGAAAGTAAATCGCCAAGCCCTGCCTTTGCCAGGCGCGGCCCGCTTGGAGTTGGAGCGAGCCTACATCGCGCCGCGTACGGCCAGCGAAGAAATATTGGCCGGCGTCTGGGCCGAAGTGTTAGGTCTCGACCGCGTCGGCATCCACGATAACTTCTTCGAGTTGGGCGGCGATTCCATCCGCAGCGTCGGCTTACTGGCGCTGGCGCAGGAGCGCGGCTTGGACTTCTCGCTCCAACAACTCTTCCAATACCAAACCATCTACGAACTGGCCAAGGAGATCGATGCGGCCGCAGCAGAGGCGCGGCCCGCGCCCGCCGCTGCGGCCACGCACGGCGAGCCGTTTGAACTTGTGGCCGCAGCAGACCTCGCCAAGCTGCCGGCCGACTTGGCAGACGCCTACCCGCTGACCATGATGCAGGCCGGTATGCTCTTCCACAGCGAGTACAGCCCGGACTCGCACGTCTATCATAATGTCACCAGCTTCCGCCTGCGCGCGGCCTTTGACGAGGCGGCTTTGCGCGCCGCCCTGCACCACTTAATCAGCAGACATCCCGTCTTGCGTACCTCTTTCGATCTCACGAGCTACAGCGAACCTTTACAACTTGTCCACCGCGAGATCGCACTGCCGCTACAGGTAGAAGACCTGCGCGCTTTACCCGAAGCGCAACGGGCGGCGGCCTGTGCCGCTGCCTTTGAGGCCGAAAAGGAGTTGAAGTTTGATTGGCGACAAGCCCCGCTGCTGCGCATACGTGTGCAGCGTGACAGCGATCAGACGTTTCAACTCACGCTGACCGAATATCATGCCATCCTCGACGGATGGAGCGTCGCCTCATTGCTGAGCGAGTTGTTCAACTATTACACGGCGCTGCTTAATGGTCGCGCCGACCTCCCAGCGACACCCCTCGCTAGCTCGTTTCGTGAGTTCGTCCGGCTAGAACAGACAACCCTCAAATCTGCGGCCGCCAGAAATTTCTGGCAAGAGAGACTGGCCGGCAGCAACGTCGCCACCATCCCGCGCCTGGCCGGCCCCAACGCCGCGCCGCAACAACTGCGCGCCGTCGCCGTGCCCATTTCGCACGCAACGTCTGACGGCCTCAAGTCCCTGGCCCAATCCACCGGCGTGCCGCTCAAGAGTGTGTTGCTGGCCGCACACCTGCGCGTGATGAGCCTGCTGAGCGCGCAGCAGGATGTCCTGACAGGCGTCATCTCGCACGGCCGGCCCGATGCCATTGACGGCGAACGTGTGCTCGGCTTATTCCTCAACACCCTGCCGTTCCGCCATCAACTAACGGGCGGCACGTGGGCCGAGTTGGTCAAAGAAACATTTGAGGCCGAACTGGAAATGCTGCCGCACCGGCGCTATCCTTTAGCTCAGATACAGAACGAGCACGGCCATGCGTTGCTTGAAACCTTCTTCAACTTTATCAACTTCCACGTCTTCGATGGCATAGAAAGCTCTGAGCTAGTGGGGGTGCTCAACACCAAAAACTACTCAGACACCAGCTTCCCCTTCTCAATAGAATTCAGTTTGGATGCGCACTCTGCCGATGTCACACTGGTGCTCAGCAGCGGCGAGGCCTCAGATCTCACCATCGAGCAGATGCAGGCCATCGGCGGCTACTACGCCAATGCGCTGAATGCCATGAGTGCCGCGCCCTTCAGCCGCTACGAATCGCAATCCCTCCTCATGCCCGCCGAGCGCCAGCAACTACTCACCGACTGGAATCAGACTCAAGTCGCATACCCAACGCACCTGCTCCTGCATCAGTTATTTGAAAGACAGGCGGCGCTGACGCCTGAGACCATTGCCCTCACCTTTGGTGAGCAACATCTCTCTTATCGAGAGCTAAACCAGCAAGCCAACCAACTCGCCCAGCATCTGCGCGCCCTCGGCGTCTGTGCGGAAGCGCGCGTCGGCGTGATGCTCGCACGCACCCCGCAGATGGTCGTCGCCCTGCTCGGCATCCTCAAAGCAGGTGGCGCATACGTGCCGCTCGACCCCAGCTATCCGCCAGAGCGGCTCTCGTTCATGCTCGACGATGCCGAAGTCAAGGTGTTGCTCACGACATCTGAGTTCGCGCCCACGCTGCCGCAGAGACAGCTGCAAACGCTCTGCCTCGACCGGGATTGGTCTCAGCTTGCGA
>QHXQ01000062.1 GCA_003223935.1 Acidobacteriota bacterium
GGAAGCATCGCAGGCGATCAAGGATTTAGCGGCGAGTTTTCAATCCGTCGTCGTGCGCGCGCTCGTCGGCACGACCGAGCGACTCGCGCTTGAACATCGCCCGCGCACGCTCATCGTCGCTGGCGGCGTCGCTTGCAACGGCGCGTTGCGCGAAGCAGCAGCCGACGCTGGCGCGCGGCTCGGCATCCCCGTCTATTTCCCTTCGCCACATCTCTCGACCGACAACGCCGCGATGATCGCCGCCGCCGGCACAGTCAAACTCCAAGCCGGCGAGCGCGCCGACTTCTCGCTCAACGCCGACGTCTCGCTCCGCCTCGGCAACATTGATGTCGAACAAGATGCGCAGCAACGCGGGCGCATGCGTTACAGACAGAGTTGAAGGATGAATAGCGGCTTTCCTGACATTCTTCATAGGTGCTACGATTATCAGCATGAAGACAGAAGTCGAAGCTCAGATTATCTCTCGCTCGCCGGATGTGATGAGTGGCGCACCTGTGTTTGCCGGCACGCGCGTCCCCGTGCAAACAATTATTGACTACTTGGCAGGCGGGCATCCGCTCGACGAGTTCTTAGACGATTTTCCTACTGTGCGTCGGGAACAAGCTCTTGAATTACTACAGCGCGTCAAGGAGATGCTCGCGAGCGCGCAGATATGAAAGTGCGATTTGATGAGTGCGTTCCTAAGACGAAATGCCCACCTGTCCCTTGCTGAATTTCTTTTTTAAGAATACCCTTGCGCGGTCTGAAATACTTGCCCGACAAACTCGCAGTCGGGCCACTCTCGTCAATCTTTTGGCGCTCCCGTGCTATTCACCAAAGGCAACATGACATGAGTAGCGAAACAGAAAATAATTCCGTTCCTCAACCGACAGTGAATCAATACGGAGAGAAGGTCGGTGGCTGGCTGCTATTCTTCTCTATCTGCCTAGTGGTACTTTCTCCATTGCACATGCTTGCCGAGATGGGGGAGTCTGGCATAAGCGTGGCTAGGTTGGGCTTGATCTGCTTTAGCGTTTACGCGGGTATTTGTCTTTTAGGGCGACGACATGACGCCGTGAGAATCGCAAAGGCTTATTTACTGGTTTTGGCATTGGTATCCTCTGGTCTAACCTTCCAGCAATTAGCAACAGCCAGCCAAACAAATCCGGCGGCACTGTATGCCGTGCCTTTGGGGATACTTGAATCGGTCTTTCCCTCGCTGGTTTGGTACTTATATCTCATTAAATCAGAGAGAGTCGCGCGCACCTATGGTCTAACTCACACAAGGCCGTCCAATCTACAAGTGGGACTTGTGCTGATCTGTTTTTTTCTTCTGTTCTTCGGCGGTATTTTGGTACAGACAATAGGCAAGCAAACCACCAACTTCAAAGCAACCGCTATAAAAGATGAGGCCACTTTGCGCTGTTCAAGGATAGGCGAAACGGCAACGAAATTTAAGGCGGCTTTAGATCGTCTTAACATGCTCAAATCCGTGACCAGCAAAGCAGAGATCACAGAGGGATTAGAAACTATTAAGGAAGTGCAGGCAGTACAGACACAATCGCTAAACGAAGGGCAGGCTTTAGCCTATTTTGTGCGCCAGAACCAAGCGGAGTTGCGTGCTGAGAACTTGAGCGATGTGGTGGAGATAAGCGGTATTTACGGCGATACTTATTATGCCTATCATAACGCACTAGCAGGTTGCTTAGCAGCTATGAAAAATTGGCTTGAGTATTCCCGTGACAACTATGATGCTGTCTCGCAGAATAAGCCTGCCGCAGTTGCGCATTACAGAACCCTTTACTCAGAGTATCAATCTGCACTTGAGAAGCAGAACCGTGCATATTCAGCCCATCTAACATTCGCGGAGAGTTATGCGCGGCAACACCCAAGTGTCTCGAAGTTGATCAATGAGACGATTTCACAGCAACGTACACAATGAGGTAACGTGATCAAATTCAAAAGCCGCTTGGCTTTGACCAAGCGGCTTTTTGTGTCGGCAAGTGTGCGAGGGAGACGCGCCGAAGCGCGCCTACCGTCTTGCCGACTATTCTTTTGATGCTTCGTGCGTGCGCATCGGTGCTTCAACCGAAGATGTCGCGCACCTTGTCGAGCAAGCCCTTGTCTTCAAGGTCGCGGTCTTCGATGCGTGCAAGTTCTTCGAGCAGGCGGCGCTGTTCGCGCGTGAGCGTGGTCGGCGTGCGCAAGGTGACGGAGACGAACAGGTCGCCGTGGCCGCGCCCGCCAAGCACAGGCATGCCGTGCCCTTTCAGCCGAAAGACCGTGCCGGTCTGTGTGCCCGCCGGAATCTTGAGCGACTGCTGCCCCGCCAAAGTCTCGACCGTGATCTCTGCACCGAGCGCGGCTTGCGCGAACGTGACGGGCACGGACGTGTAGAGGTTGCTCCCTTGCCGCTCGAAGCGTTCGTGCTCTTTGACGTGGATGACAACGTAGAGGTCGCCTGCCGGGCCGCCCTGCGTGCCGCCCTCGCCTTCGCCCACGAGCCGCAGACGCGAACCCGTCTCGACGCCCGCAGGAATCTTAACCTCCATCTGCTTCTCGCGCTCGACGCGCCCAGCGCCGCGACAATCGCCGCACGGATTCTTGATCACGCGCCCTGTGCCGCGACACGCACCACACGTGCGCGCGACCGAGAAGAAGCCTTGTTGATAGCGCACCTGCCCGACGCCGCCGCACGTCGCGCAAGCTTCGGGTTGCGTGCCCGGCTTTGCGCCCGTGCCGTTACAGGTCTCGCAGGCTTCAAGGCGCGGGATGCGCAGTTGCGCTGTTTGGCCTTGCGCTGCTTCTTCGAGTGTGATTTCGAGGTCGTAGCGCAAGTCTGCGCCGCGTTGTGCCGCGCTGCGACGTGCGCCGCCCGTGCCGGTGCGCCCGCCGAATACATCGCCGAAGCCGAAGAGATCGCTCAGGATGTCTTCGATGCCGCCGAAGCCTTGCGCGCCCCAACTCGCGCCCGCGCTGCTTGAGACGCCCGCATGCCCGAAGCGGTCATAACGCGCACGCTGCTCCGTGTCGGACAAGACCGAATAGGCTTCAGCCGCTTCCTTGAACTTCTCTTCCGCTTCCTTATCGCCCGGATTTTTGTCGGGATGATATTTGACGGCCAAGCGCCGATACGCGCTCTTGATCTCTTGCTCGGTGGCGCTGCGTTTGACTTCCAGAACTTCGTAATAATCTCGTTTGCTCATCAATAAAAAGCCGTGACAGGTGACAGGTCACGGGTGACAGGAATAATAACTGTTCTCCTGCCGCCTGTCATCTGCCACCTGTCACTTAAATCAGAATCGCCCGTCAGAAGCGCTCAAAGGCCGGGTCTTTCGCGTCCTTGCCGCCGTTGGGCGCGGATGGCGTATTGCTGTCGCCGAGACCGGGCGAGTTCAAGAGTGCGGTCGTAAGGAACATGGCGACCCGCTCGATCTCTGTGAGCGCGCCTTTGATCTCGTCTTCGTCCTCCGACTGCGCGGCGACAGCGCCTGACTCGAAAACATGCTGCACGTCTTCGCGCTCGTCGGGCGTGAGCACTGCGGCGACTTCGCGGAACGTGCGTTGCGCGTTCCGCATCAGACTGTCGAGTTTGTTGCGCAGACCGATCAACTCTTTGGCGCGCTGATCGCGGCTTGCAGAGTTGGCCGCTTCGGTGATCAGCATGTCAATCTCATCTGGCGTCAAACCCGAGGTCGGCGTGATCTTCATCTGTTGTTGCCGGCCCGAAGCCTTGTCCTGCGCCGTCACGCCGAGGATGCCGTTGGCGTCCACCTCGAAGACCACTTCGACCTGCGGCGCACCGCGCGGCGCGGGCGGGATGCCAACCAACTCGAACTTACCCAAACTCCGATTGCCTGCGGCGACTTCGCGCTCGCCTTGCAACACGTGAATTTCAACGGTTGATTGATTATCAATGACGGTCGTAAACGTCAGACTATTGCGCAAGGGGATCGTCGAGTTGCGCTCGATCAATTTGGTAAACAGACCGCCGCGCGTCTCAACACCAAGCGAGAGTGGGAGTACGTCCAAGAGCACTATGTCTTTGACCTCGCCCGTGAGCACGCCGCCCTGAATCGCCGCGCCCATCGCCACTACTTCGTCCGGGTTGATCTCAGCCGACGGCTCGCGCCCAAAAATCTCGCGCACCGTGCGCCCGATGATCGGCGAGCGCGTCTGCCCGCCGACGAGCAATACCTTATCAATGTTTTCGGGTTGCAGCTTCGCATCCCACAGCGCCTTCTGGCACGGCTCAATCGTCTGTTCGACCAGATCGGCGACGAGCGCTTCAAACTTTTCGCGCGTTAAGGTTTGGCTGAAGTGCTTCGGGCCTGAAGCGTCGGCGGCGATGAATGGCAGGTTGATGTTCGTCTCGGTCAAAGACGACAGTTCGCACTTGGCGCGCTCGGCCGCTTCTTTCAGACGTTGCAGCGCGAGCCGGTCTTCGCGCAGATCGATCCCCGTCTCATTCTTAAACTGCTCGACCATCCAACCGATGATCCGCTCGTCGAAATCTTCACCGCCCAAGAACGTATTGCCCGAAGTGGCCAAGACCTCGAAAACGCCGTCGCTCATTTCGAGAATAGACACGTCGAACGTGCCGCCGCCGAGATCGTAAACGACGATCCGCTCGGACGTGGCGCGGCCCAAACCGTAAGCGAGCGCCGCGGCCGTCGGCTCGTTGATGATGCGTTCAATTTTTAGTCCTGCGATCTTGCCGGCGTCCTTTGTCGCTTGGCGCTGCGTGTCGTCGAAGTAAGCGGGCACGGTGATGACCGCCTCGGCGATTGATTCGCCGAGGAAATCTTCGGCGGCAGCTTTCAAGCGTTGCAGCACGAGACCGGAAATCTCTTGCGGGCTATAGACGCGCCCCTGCACGCGCATGCGCGCGTCGCCGTTGTTCTGCGCATCAATGATCTCAAAGGGCGAGGTTTCATGCGCGCGTTGCACTTCGGGCGAGTTGAACTTGCGCCCGATGAGCCGCTTGACGGCATAGACCGTATTGGCTGCGTTGGTCACGGCCTGCCGCTTGGCGATCTGCCCGACTAGGCGCTCACCTTTGTCTGTGAAGCCGACGACCGACGGAGTGGTGCGCCCGCCTTCCTTGTTCGGGATGATCTGCACCGCGCCGCCTTCGAGCACAGCCACGCAGCAATTCGTCGTGCCTAAATCAATGCCTATTACTTTGCCCATAGCTTTAAATACAGTGCCGAGTGACAAGTGCTAAGTGACAAACCGCGACAAGTTTTTATCTTGTCACTTGTCACTCGGCACTACTTTATTGCGACCTTGACCATGGCGGGGCGGATCAGTTTGTCGCCGAGCCGGTAGCCGCGTTGGATTTCCTGCATGACCGTGTCGGGCGCGTATTCGGCGGACGGCTCGGTCACGATGGCTTCGTGAACATGAGGATCAAAGGGGCGGCCGACGGTCGGGACAACTTCGACGCCGAGTCGTTCGAGCACGCCGTTTAATTGCTTGCTGATCAACTCGACGCCGTGCAGGAAGTGGCGAAATTCTTCCGACTCATTCGCCTCGACTGAAGCTTCGACCTCAAGCGCGCGCTGGAGGTTATCCACAACCGGCAGCAGTTGTTTGACTACGTCGGCGACCAGACGTTGATACGTCTCGCCGCGCTCGCGCTCGGCGCGTTTGCGCGAATTATCGAAATCGGCTTGGCGGCGCGCCAACAGTTCGCGCAACTCTTGGCGCTCCGCACGCAGTTTCTGTAACTCCGCTTCGAGCACACGCACCTCGTCCTGTGCCGCCAGCAGTTCGGCTTCCTGCGATAGCGATGCGGACGCTGCGTCAAGCTCGAAAGCGTCATCATCATCAAATGTGTTTAAGTCTTCCATCTCGTCGGCTTCATCGTCGGGCGCGGCGGTAGCGCGCGGATTCGTATCTTGCTCTTCGCGGTGTTCCGGTGTCTCACCGTGGCGCGGGCCGCCGGCCTTGTCGCGTTCGTCTGCGCGCTCTTCATCCTCTTCCGCCCCGCGATCAATGCGGCGCTTCATCTCCGTCTCGTCTTCGTAGCTCGACTCGCGGCCCAAGTCGTTTGGCGGCAAGTCGCTTGCCGGATCGGACGACTCGGCCGGTCGCTCTTCGTCCACGAAGCGCACCGGGATGCGCTTTGAGGTCTGCCTGTTTTTATCGATCATTTCCATTCGACCTTGCGCGGCGCGCTTCAGCGCGCACGTACTTTCAAGCCGCCGCTCCTTCCTCATGCAACATGCGCTCGACCTCGTGCGCCACGTAGCCGACGACCGCCATCAACCGCGCATACTCAAGCCGCATCGGGCCGATGACGCTGATCGTGCCCGCGACATCGCCCGCACCGATGCGATACGGCGCGCTAATGAGCGCGCATGCTCGCATCGCCGGACTGCCAAGTTCGCGCCCGATGGCCACGCGCACATCGCCCGCGCCAGCGCGGTACGAGAGACACTCGTTCAGCAGTTTGACGAGTCGCGTCTTCTCTTCAAGCGTGCGGAACAGTTCGCGCAAACGCTCGATGTCGGCAAAGTCCGGTTTGATGAGAATGTTCGACGCGCCGTCCACATAGACATCGCCCGTCTCAAGTTCTTCGCCGACGAGACTGCTGCCGCACAACAGCATTGCGTTCCTAAGCAGCCGATCATAGAGCGCCTTCTCGGCGCACATGCGCTGCAAAATCTCGCTGCGGATCGCGAGCAGACTCTTGCCGCTAAACTCGACGTTCAAATAGCGCGCCGTCCGCTCAAGCTCTTCTTGCGTGAGCGGATCGTCAATCCGTATGATCTTGTGCTGCACGATATTCGGTGCAAAGACCAACAGCACGAGAATGCGCCCGTCGGAGAGATTCACGAATTCAATGTGTTGCAGCCGATTGCCTGCGAGCGCTGGCGAGATGACGATGCCGACGTTCTGCGAGAGTTCGGATAAGAGGTGCGAAACCTTTTCCATCAGACGCGCGGGCGTGGCGCTATCGTCCGTGCGTGGCGGCGTGAGCATGCGATCAATCGCGGCGAGATCGGATGCGTTCAACTGGGCGTCGCCGAGCAAGTGATCGACATAGAAGCGATACCCCTTGTCGGTCGGCACGCGCCCCGCAGAGGTGTGTGGTTGCTCGACGAGGCCCGCCTCTTCGAGTTCCGCCATCACGTTGCGAATCGTCGCGGGACTCCAACCGGCGGCGCGCGCCGCAAGTGCTGTCGCCACCGTGCGCGAGCCGACAGGTTCGCCCGTCACCAGATGCTCGTTGATGATGGCCGCGAGCACGGCGCGCGCGCGCGCGTCGGGCAACCAGTCTATCGGTGTCGGAGGCGGGAAGTTGCGCATTGTCATCTGAACGAAGCGAGATGGGAAGCGAAGACTCGAAGGGACATCGCGCGGGCGACACCGCGCGAGCAGCTACACTTCAATCATTACCGTCCCGTCAAACGCCTGTCAAGTGTTTATTTGTGCCGGCCCGGGACGAGACCGGCATTGGCAGTATAACGGGTGCGTTCGAGGGTGCGCAAACTAAGTTGGCCGGCAGTGGTCACTACGCGCCGAGGCCATACGGCTCCGGCTATGTGAAGATTTAACAGGAGTTAATTGCACGCTCGCGCAACGACGCGATTTATCAAGCTAAAGCTTTGAAAATATAGAGCTTAATACCTTACTCGAAAACGTTCACGCGCCCGAGCCGGTGCAAAACCATGCTCAATTCCTGACGGCACAGAGGCTTAGCGGCGCGCTTTGATGATTGTATTGACGCTCGTTTCCATGCACCCGTAATATAGCTCTCGCGCCGACGGGCCTTGCGGCCACCTGCTCCTGTTGCCAAGCGAGACCCGGCGGCGCACCTTTGGCAGAGCCGTTCGCAGCAGTCTCTTCGCTTGCGTTTGCCGAATTTTTTAATCGTCCGTTTTTTCGCGTGCCGTCCATGTCAGCCGTTCAGCCACAGCTTAATGCGCTCTTCGCTGATGCCTTCCGTCAGCTTGAGCCGCAGCGTCCGACACCGGCCATTGAAGTCCGTTTCTATCCTTACGCCGGACTCAACCACACGATCCGTCTGCGTTCGGGCCGCGTCTATGTGCGCCTCTCAGACATCTTCCGCGATGCGCCGCCGAACGTGCAGCGCGCGCTCGCCTTCATCCTCGTCGCCAAGCTGCTGCGCCGCCGCACACCGCAGATGCACGAGCGCGTCTATCGTGAATACGCTACGTCGCCGCATGTCCTGCGCGCGGCCGATCTGGCGCGCCGGCAACACGGGCGCAAACTGATCTCGTCGGCGCGCGGCACTTATCACAATCTGGATCGACTGTTCGCACGCCTCAACCGGCGTTATTTCGACAATGAACTTGAGAAGCCGACGCTCACTTGGTCGCCGCGCCGCACGCGCCGCATTCTCGGCCACCACGATCCCGTCCACAACACCATCGTGATCAGCAAGACGCTCGACGCCGCGGACGGGCCCGAATGGTTTGTCGAGTACATCCTCTATCACGAGATGCTGCATATCAAACATCCAGCGCGGCTTGTCAATGGTCGTCGCCTCTATCACACGAAAGCCTTTCGCGCTGAAGAGGAACGCTACCCGCTCTACCGGGAAGCGCAAGAATGGCTCAATCATATCGCGCGTGAACGACGCACACCGCGCGCCCGCGCCGCTTAACACGCTGCACGTACCGCTCATCACTTTTCTCATTCAGCGCTAAATAATTTTTTGAAACCTTTGCCCGCTTGATGCGTTCTAACGGTCAGGAAGGTGGGCTCCTCCGAGAAGGACGGGCGGACAACCGGCAAGTATTTTATTTAATTCTTGTCAGTTGCTCGCCCGTTCTTTGTTCTACATTATTCCGTCTCGCGCCAACTCGCTTGACACACCCCGCCGCTCGTGCTTTCATGCCGGCCCGAACCCAAACTTAAGCAGTGCACATCAACATTGACGGAGGCATAACGCTAGTGGGCGAGAGCGTCTTCAAAGGAACAGAGATCGTCGGCACGTCCGACACGAGTTTCAGCCACGCGATTGAGGTCGCGGTGGCCCGCGCGCGGCAATCCCTGCGCAATCTCTCATGGTTCGTCGTCAAAGAGCAGCGCGGCGGATTGCAACAAGGCCGGCTCGAATATCAAGTCACGCTGGCAGTCTTCTTCAAACTTGAGCCGGGCGAACAGCCAGATGCGAACGGCGATTGAACGCGCAGCGATGTCAGGCGCAAAGTCCGCGCTGGACAAACGTTGCACGCGCTCGCTAGACTACGCAGTTTACTAGCACGGCGCGGGGCTGTCTGTGTAGCACAGTCCGCGTTGGCTAGTCGCATGAGCTTATTTCGACACGGAGTTAGAACAGTCTTATGGCTATTCCCGCAACGCAAATTCGCCGCGGCATGATCATCTTGTTCGAGGGCAATCTCTGCAAAGTAGTTGACTTTCGCCACCACACGCCGGGCAACCTGCGCGCGATGGTGCAGACCAAGCTGCGCAACTTGAAGACCGGCTCATCATTCGAGCATCGCTTCCGTTCGGCCGACACGGTTGAGAAGGCCACGCTTGAACAGCACGAGATGGAGTATCTCTATTCCGATGGTTCGGGCCATCACTTCATGAACACCGAGAACTACGAGCAGCTCGCCTTGAGCGACGAAGACCTCGGCGACATGGCGCAATGGCTCGCGCCGGGCTTGCACATTCAAGCGGACTTCTACGAAGGCCAGCCCATCGGCATCGAACTGCCCGACTCGATTGAGTTGACCGTCAAGAGCACCGAGCCGACGATGAAAGGCGCGACCGTCTCGAACGTTAACAAGCCTGCGACGCTGGAGAACGGCGTCACGATTCCAGTCCCGCCCTTCATCAACGAAGGCGACCGCATCCGCGTCAACCCAGCCGAAGGGCGTTACATCGAACGAGCCAAATAAAGTGGCAAGTGACGAGTGACAAGTTAAAAACTTCGTCTTGGCTCGTCGCTTGTCACTCAGCACTCGGCACTGATGTTCTTCCTCTACAGCCTTCTGTTCACCGTCGGCATCCTCGCCATGTTGCCGCTGTTTCTGCTCGACGCGCTACGCCACGGCAAATACGTTACAGGTCTCAAGGAACGCGCTCGCGGTGTATCAGCGATTGATGCGCGCGGACAACCCGTGATCTGGTTGCACTGCGTGTCGGTCGGCGAGACACAGGCGGCGCGCCCGTTGGTACGTGCGCTTCGTGAGCAATTCCCAACGCACGCGCTCGTCATTTCGACGATCACGCTGACGGGCCAGAGACTAGCGCGCGAAGTCTTCAAAGACGAAGCGGCAGCCATTTTTTATTTTCCTTTTGATTGGGCTTGGAGCGTACGCCGCGCTCTGCGCGCGATTAAGCCTGCGGTCGTGCTCGTGATGGAGACAGAGTTGTGGCCGCGCTTCCTGCACGAATGCAGGCGACAGAACATTCCGGTCGCCCTCGTCAACGGACGCCTGTCCGAGCGTTCGTTTCGCGGTTACAAAAAACTCGGTCGCTTCATCCGTCAGACAGTCAACACGCTCAGCCTTGCGATCATGCAGACTGAAGCGGATGCCGAACGCATGCGCGCGCTCGGGCTTGCGTCTGAGCGCATCCGCGTCGCCAGCAATCTGAAATTCGACGCGCCCGTTGAAGCCGACGTGCAAGAGTTGACTGCCGCGTTGCAAGCGCGCTTCGGGTTCAACGAGGCACGCCCGCTCATCGTCGCCGCGAGCACGCACGCGCCCGAAGAGGCGTGGCTGCTCGAAGCGTTCAAGCTGTTGCACTCGTCCCTACCGAACTTGCGCCCGCGCCTACTCATCGCGCCGCGCCATCCCGAACGCTTCGATGAAGTTGCGGCGCTCGTCGCTGCGTCCGGTTTCAGTTGGTCGCGCCGCTCGGCCGCACCAGTCGCGTCTGATCTTACAAGCGACGTGATTTTGCTCGACAGTATCGGCGAATTGCGCGCCGTCTTCGCGCCGGCCGCGCTCGTCTTTGTTGGTGGGAGTCTTGCGCCGACCGGCGGCCATAACGTGCTTGAACCGGCGGCGCACGCGAAGTGCATCATCACCGGCGCGCACACGTTCAACTTCACAGCCATCGTGCGCGACTTCCTTGAGCAACAAGCGCTCGTGCAACTGCCAGCAGTTGACGAACGACAAGCGCCGCACACGCTCGCACGTACGTTCCAAGATTTGTTGACCGACGACGAACGCCGCCGCGCCATCGGCACACGCGCCCGTGCTGCGCTCGCACAGAGTCGCGGCGCAACCGTGCGCACCGTTGAGTTGCTAACGGAGATGATCAGAGAGCAGCGGGCAGCGGTTAGTAATAGTTCAAAGTTTAAAGTTGCAGGTTCAAAGTCTGCCGATTGAAGTCGCAACCTTGAACTTTGAACCTGCAACTTTGAACTTTGATTCTAATTGACCTCTGCTCTCTAACCTCTGACCTTTTATGTCATACGCACTTGCACCGCTCGGCGTTATCTACGGCGCGGCCACGCGCGCGCGGCTTGCGCTGTATCGTGCGGGTGCGCTACCCGTGCACAAGATTGCCGCGCCGGTCATCAGCATCGGTAACATCACGGCGGGTGGGACGGGCAAGACGCCTCTGGTCGAGTGGCTGGCGCGTGCGGCGGCGCGCGAAGGAAGGCGCGTGTGCGTGCTGACGCGCGGCTATGGACGCGCGCATGCGCGCCAGCGTGTGGTCGTATCCGATGGACAGAATGTGCTCGCAGATGCGCGCGCAGGCGGCGACGAGCCGCGCCTGTTGGCGGAGAATTTGCGCGGGTTGGCGGCGGTCGTGGCCGATGCGGATCGCTTTGCGGCGGCGCGATGGGCGATTAAAGAACTGAAGAGCGATCTCTTCATCCTCGACGACGGCTTTCAACACTTGCGACTAGCGCGCGATCTCAATCTCGTCACGCTCGACGCAAGCGCGCCGTGGGGCGGCGGCCACTTGTTGCCGCGCGGTCGTCTGCGCGAACCGCTCGCGGGTCTCAAGCGCGCCGACTGCCTCATCATCACACGCGCCGAACTCGCCAACGACCTTGAAGGGTTGCGTGCCACAGCCGCGCAATTGAGCGCTGGTCGCCCCATCTTCAACGCGCGCACAAGCACGCAACGCATTCGCCTGCTCACGACAAATGATGAAGCCGACACGTTTGCGTTGGATGCCCTCGTGCAGCCGCTCATGGCCTTCTGCGCTATCGGCAACCCGCAAGCTTTCTTCACGCACGCGCGCAACGCCGGTTATGACTTGAGTCAGACGCGCGTCTTTCCAGATCATCACAACTACACGCAGACAGACGTTGACGCGCTCACACGCGCGGCCGCACAACACGGCGCACGCGCGCTCATTACGACGGCGAAGGATGCGGTCAAGCTTCGTTCATTGCATTTCTCGCTGCCCTGCTTCGTGCTTGAGATCGCACTCATGCTCGAAGATGAGGCGAGCCTGTTGGCGTTGGTACGCAGAGTGCTCTCGTAGAAAAGATCGATCAACTAAACGCAGGTCTCGATCAACTAGGCAGGTCACGTTGAGATGAATGATGAATCGGCGCGCTGCTTCATGAGTTATGACGAAGGCGGCGGCGTTGAATCTTCAACGGGCGAGGTCTGGCCCGGATTAGTTAGCGTGGCTGGCGGTGGCGTCGGGGTCGGGGTCGGGCGGCGGCGCGGCGGTGTGGGCGTGGGCGGTGGCGGCAGTTCGTTATCGTTATTGGTCGGCGTTGGCGCAGGGCGAACGCGCTGGTTTTTATTCTTGTTCAGCGTCGGCGTCGGTTCAGTCTCAGCGTTCTCGTTGTCGCTCTGCGCTTGGTTGTCGTTAGCCTGTCTGTTGCCGCGCGCGTTGTCGTTGCGCACAGCTTCGCTATTGTCGTTGCGCCCTCGTTCATTCGCTGCTGGCCGCGCCCCGCTGTTGTCGTTCACTTGAGACAGACCGGCCGCGGTGGGCGGATTGGCTGCGCCGGGACTGGGCGAGCCTGTAGGCGCGGCGTTGGGCGCGATGTTTTTTTCGCTGGTGCCCGTCGGCGGGCTGAGCGGTTGTACGGCCTGTGCGTGTGGATCGGAGGCGAGCGGCGCGCTGTTGTCGTTCGCGGCAGGCTGCGTGTCGCGCTGGCTCATGGCAAAGAAGATGCCGAGCACGACGACGAGCAAGACGGCCGCAGGGATCATGATCTTCCACGGATTGAAGGTTGCAGTGGGCGGCGGCGCGGCGTAGGCCGCCAACTCATCAAGCTCATGATGCTCGTCCGGCGTTGGATGAACAACCGTAGTTTCGTCGTAATCTTCACTCGCCGTCGTGCGCAGCTCTTGCGCGCCTGTGGGCACGACGATGCGGTCTGTACTGACGCCCGGTTGCTCGTCCGTTGTGCGGCCAACCTCTGCGGCGACGGCCGGCGCTGTGCTCTCGGCCGCTGCCGCAAACTCTTCGCCCAGTTCACCCGCGCTCTGTTGTCTGTCCTCACGCCGTTTTGACAAAGCTCTTGCGATCACGTCGCCGACAGCCGCAGGCAGATCGGTGCGCTCTGCCAGCACAGACGGCGGCGGCTCTTGCAAATGCTTGAGCATGATCTCGGTCGCCGATGCGCCGGTGAACGGGACGTGCCCGACGAGCATCTCGTAGAGGATGATGCCTAATGAATAAATGTCGGAACGTTTGTCAATCTCGGCCGCTTGCGAACACTGTTCGGGCGACATGTATTGCGGCGTGCCGATGATCAGGTTGGGCGCGGTCAACTCCGGGTCTTGGCCGACTGGTTCTTGAATCTTGGCGATGCCGAAGTCGAGCACCTTAGCCCAGTCGGTTGTGCTGCCGACCTCTTCGAGCATGATGTTGTCGCTCTTGAGATCGCGATGCACGACGCCCTCCGCGTGCGCTGCATCGAGCGCGCCCGCGACCTGTCGTGCGATCTCGACAGCACGCGACAGACGCAGCGGGCCTGAAGCGCGAATGACTTCCTTGAGCGTGCGCCCGCGCAAGTATTCCATGACGAGGAAGACGATGCCGCCCTCGTCTTCGCCGAAGTCTGTCACACTCAAAGCGTGTGGGTGCGAGATGCGCGAGGCGGCTTTGGCTTCGCGTGTGAAGCGTGCGACGATCTTTTCGTCGGCGGCAAGCGCCGGATGCAGCACCTTGATCGCGACCTGCTTCTCCATCAAGATGTGGGTCGCGCGATAGACCGTGCCCATGCCGCCTTCGCTGATCTTTTCGTCAATGCGATACTTGCCGGCGAGCGTCTGTCCAAGTAGCGTGTCGCCGGTTTTGACCAGCACCGCGCCGTCGTTCGGGCACAGAGTGTTAGTGGTGTCGTACACCGTCCCGCATTTCGGGCATTTTTTCATCAAAGGAGTTCGCTCCGTCTGCTGCTGAGGGAGATTGAAGCGAGCGTATCATACCGCTTCAATCGCAGGCAACGAGATGCAATTACGCAAAACTGAGGCCAGATGCGCGTGTTTCAGCTTGTCGCATTTTCCGCGCGATTTACCGATTTTCTTTTACGATCCACTGTGTCTTTGAGTAAGCTTAGCGCCGCGCGTGTTTCTAATTCAGACGGAGCATGGACGAATAATTTTGAGCAACGAACATTTAGTTGTGGTCGGCGGCGTCGCCGCCGGACTCGCCGCCGCGATGGAAGCGCGCCGCCGCGCGCCCGCGTTCGACATCACCGTGTTGGAAAAGACCGGCGACGTCTCTTACGGCGCGTGCGGCTTGCCTTACGTCATCTCCGGTCTCATCCCCGCGCTTGAACGACTCATCGTCCACACGCCCGAATACTTCCGCGAGCGACATCAGATCAACCTGCAACTCAACGCCGAGGCACTCGAAATCTTTCCCGCTAAATCCTCTCTGCGCGTGCGCCAAGACGGCGCAGAGCGCGAGATCGGTTACACCAATCTCGTCCTCGCCACGGGCGCGGCGGCCATCTGCCCGCCTCTGCCCGGTCATGATCTCGCGGGCGTCTTCGTCCTGCGCCACATGCGGCAAGCTCGGCAGTTGCTCGCCTACATGCACGAGCGACGACCCGAAGCGGCCGTCATCGTCGGCGCGGGCTACATCGGACTTGAGCTGGCCGAAGCGTTCGCGCATCGGGGCTTGCGCACGACGATCATTGAAGCATCCGACAAGGTGATGAGCGCACTTGACGGACGTCTGCGCGACCGCGTGGTCGAAGAGTTGCGCGCGCACAATGTTGAGATCAACTTTGGCGAACGGGTCGTCGCATTTGAGGGACACGGACAGATCGAGCGCGTCGTCACTGAACAAGGGCGCGCGGTTGAAGCGCAGATCATCTCAATCGGCGTCGGCGTGACGGCGAACGCGGCGCTCGCCGCAAACGCTGGCTTGGAACTCGGCGCGAGCGGCGCAATCGTCGTTGATGCAGCACAGCGCACGAGCGCGGCCAACATTTTTGCGGCGGGCGATTGCTGCGAGGTCTTGCATCGCGTCTCGGGCCGGCGCGTCTGGTTGCCGCTTGGGCAACCGGCCGTGCGGCAAGGTTGGATCACGGGCGCAAACGCTGCGGGCGCGCAACCTGCGCTGCGTTATGCGGGCGTCGTCGGCACGAACGCCGTCAAAGTCTTCGACCTCGAAGTGGCGCGCACAGGTCTGTCGCACAGTGAAGCGCAAGATGCAGGCTTCGAGGCGGCAGTCGTCGAAGACGAAGACTACACGCGCGCTGGTTACTATCCCGGCAGCGCGAAGATTCTCACGCGCCTCATACACGACCAGCGCGGCCGCTTGCTCGGCGCGCAGATGGTTGGACGCGAAGGCGTGGCGCAGAGAATTGATGTTTACGCCGCCGCACTGCACGTAGGTCTAACGCTTGAAGAGATCAATCGCTTCGATCTCGCCTACGCCCCGCCCTTCGCCCCGACAATTGATCCGATCCTGCGAGCAACGAAAAGCAGTGGTCAGTAGTCAGTGGTCGGTGGTCAGTGAAAGAATAAAAGCTTTTTTACTGACCACTGACCACCGACCACTGACCACCGTTCTTCAGTATCTTATTCTTACGCTAAAGCTGCCGCCGTTGTCGCTGTAGTTGTCGTCGTTGATGGCGAGGAAGAGGCGGCCGTCGGACTGCGCGGTGAATGTCTGTTGCGTGCCGATGAAGAACGGTTGCGTGGTCTGGCCGTCAGACAGGCGTATGAAACCGATCAGCGCGCCCGGCCCTGCGGTCTGCACGGGATATGTATTGATCACGCCCGCGCGCCCGCCTTCCGGCCCGACATTGCCGACGCGCCGGCCGGCGACGACCGTGCCGCTTGCAGTGATCGTCACTTGATCGCCCGCATGCAGATCAATGTTCGTGTCCGTGCCGCGCGACGTGCCGGGCACGTCAATCGTGATCTCTTGCGGTGTGCGCGAGCGACCTGTGTTGCCTGTCGTCGGTGTGCGCGGCCGGACGCGCACGGGTTCGTTGCGTCGCCGGTCACCGAAGACGTTGTCGTTATTTTCATCGCGCGTCGCCGTTAGGTCGCGTTCGCGGCGCACCTGCACGCTGAATGCGCCGCGCGCGTCTGTGTATGAACCGCGATTGACAGTTAAGTACAGACGCCCGTCGCGGTCTGCGACGAACTCGCGCGAGAGGCCGAGTTCTTCAATCGGCGAATCTGGATCGTTGCCGACGACGCCGATGAGCACGCCTTCGGCAGCGTTCGGGAGCGGCGCAGACGGATCGGTCGAGCGCAAGCCGTCGGGCGTGATGCGCGTGCGGCCGGCGTAGATCGTGCCGTTGGCTCTGATTTGCACGTGCTCGCCGCGCCTGAGATCAACGCCGCTATCAATCCAGTTGGGCGCAAGCTGTACCTGCACGGTGCGCGTCTCATAGCGCAAGTCGTCGAGCGAGCGGCCGTCAATTTCGACGCGATCAATTTCGCCGGGGCGGAAGAACTGTATCTCGCCTTCGTCGCTCGGCGTGCCGGTGGACGACACGCCGCCGGTCTGCGGCGCAGTGCCGACGCGAATGGCGAAGCGACCGTTGATGAAGCCGAGCACAGTCCCGCGCACCGTGCGTCCGTCCTTCAAGTAGATCGTGTCGGCGGCGGCAAAGGTGGCCGCCATTAAGAGCATCGCTAAAGTTAGCGCTAACTTCAGAATTGTTTGGCGCATGGGTTTCATCCTTTCCAAGCAAAATCTTCGGCGTCTGTCGCAGAGCGCATCCGGCGCGTCTTGGGTTACAACCAAAATTCGATCAGCGAGAGGCTTAACAGTTCGGGGAAAGATTTATCGCGACTGAAACTGGCCGAGAGCTTACAACGAAGCGGAGGCGTGAGCAAGTAGGTTATCTTGGCAAGGAGCGGACAGAGAAAAAGCGGGCGCGGCTTACTTGAAGCCACGCCCGCTCTTTGTTCGATGATGTGGTTGCTACGGTTTGAAATTCACGATAGCGAACATGATCACCAGCGTAAAGATGACCAGCGTCTCGATGAAGGCGAGACCGATGATCATCAGAATCTGGATGCGTCCGCTTGCGCCCGGATTGCGCGCCGCGCCTTCGGCAGCCGACGACGCCACACGCGCTTGCCCAAGTGCACCCAAGCCCGCCGCGAGGGCAAACCCGATGCCCGCCGCGAGTTTTGACCACTTGAGTACCGTGTTGGCGTTGTCTGCACCCACGTCGGCTGCGCCCGCCCCTTGCGCGAACGCAGTCGCCGAAGCGAACAGCACGCCGAGCACTGTGAACATGAACATTCTCAGTTTGCTCATGATATTCCTCCTGTGTAGGACTTATTCGTGGGCGGGCAAACCGAAGCGTGTTCGGCGGCGGCGCGTTTGTGGCCTTTGATTATGATTTCGCCAGCATCCGGTATCCACCGCCCCTCTTACAACGGCGCTCCAGCGATGCAGACTCAAAAGATCAGCTTTCAAACCGCGAAAGCTATGATGCGGCAACAAGGACGCGCGCGACGCGCACGAAACTCGCTTGCTCTACCAGCCCGCGAAGAAGTCAACCAGAACGTTTTTGCGGCCAACGTGCGCGCGCGTCTGCCCGCGTCGCTCGAACCGCGCTGAAAAGCAGTGGTCAGTGGTCGGTGGTCAGTGATCAGTGACAGACAGTTTTTTAACTGACCACTGACCACTGACCACTTATGTAAACACCGGCGCAATGATCTCTTCGCCGTTAATCTCACGGCCTTCGTGATCGTGATGTGGCGCGTGCGAGACTTCGCCGATGTAGATCATCGAGAGCAGCGTGAAAATAAACGTCTGCATGACGGCGGCGAAGACGCTCAAGATCATCAAGACCGCCGGCACGACGAACAAGGTGTAAGGCGGCGCGAGGTTGGCGATGTTTGCGCCGACCTGCTCATCGCCGAAGATGTTGCCGAAGAGACGCAGGCCCAAAGAGAGCGGCCGGACAAAGTTGCTGATCAGTTCGATCACAAACATCGCCGGCCCCATGACCCAGAGAATCATGCCGCTGAAATAATGCACACCGGCGAAGTGGCCCAAGTGCGCCATGATGCCGTTCTCTTTAATGCCGATGTAGTTGTAATAGACGAATGAAGAGATGCCGAGCGCGAACGTGACGGAAGTGGACGACGTGGGCGACATGAACAGAGGGAACAGGCCCATCAGGTTCGAGACTAGGATCAGAATGGCAAAGGTCGCCACGACGGGAAAGTATTTCAACCCGTGCGGCCCGATGATGTCTTCGATCAGGCCGCGCACCGCCAGCACCGCGACTTCGAGCGTCTGCTGTCCGCCGTGCGGCTCATCCTCCGATAGACGCTTGCCGAACAGTCTGCCTTTCAATATCCACACGAAGATGATCGTCAACAGACACGCGATGACGAACATTACCGTGTACCAAGGCACGGCCGTCTCCGGCGAATACTTCACGCCGAAGACCGCTTCGGCGTTCGTGCCGAAGAAGCCGAAGAACTTATCCCACCAAAGGTGCGTGGTTCTCTCTTGCAGATGATAGAGCGGCGTACCGATCAGTTCGTTCGCTTTTGTCACGAGCCAAGGCAAATGCTCGGCGTGCTCTGCCGTCTTTTGGCCCGCTTGTTCGCCCGTCTGACCGGCCGCTTCGTGTGCTTGCAGCAACCAGAACATCCGTCAGTTTCCCTCTCGCTGTCTGAACGTTAACAAAGTCTGGATGAACCCTTCGACCAACGCCGCGACGACGAACGCGCTCAAGCCCGCAAGCGTGGCGACGATGGAGACTAGATCGAACGCGTAAGCCGCGATGATCGCAACGGCGACGACAAAATAACGCAGGATAAAACGCGCGATGCTGAGCTTGGGCCGCACACCTGTGGTCGCTGCATTTGAAAATGCGGCCCGCACGGACGTGCGCAGCCAGTGATGATTCAGTAGCGCGAGCGTGCCGCCAAGCGCGAGGCCCGTCGTCACGCGCCAAGGCGCGGCAACGGCGCTCAATAGCACCGCCAGCGCCACCGTCCAGCACATGACTTGGAACAGGCGGCGCTCCATCGTGATCGCTTCTTCAGCGGCCACGCGCATCTCACGGTGCACATCAACGCCCATCTTCGGAACAGTGAATTTTACAGGCCCCGCCCGCAGCCTGTCGAGCGGCGCACTTCAAGAGACCCGCGACATCATGCGGATGAACTGATAGAACCCGACCACCGCGCCGACGATGATGCCTGCGACAAGCAGCCAAGGCCCCGTCTTCAACCAGTGATCCAACAGCCAGCCGACGAGCAGAAAGGCCACAATCGCCGACGCGAGTGAAAAGACCGCGCCATAGACGATGCCGCTCTTGCGTGTCAGTTGTTTATCGTCGCGCTCTGTCATCGAAGCGGATCATGGCCGCATGAATGCTGTAGAGCATAGCCTGAAGTAGCCGTTACTGAAAAGTGTCAGCCCATCGTTATCACGGGCCTGCCGGGGCCGTTCAGACATATCTCTGCGGCCGGCCGAAAAAAAAGGGAGAGCCAAACATTGGCTCTCCCTGCAAATTGCTTTCCAGTCTATTGCTGAGACTAGAAAGAGATGCGTATGCCGACTTGGATGACGCGGCGGGCCAACTCGATATCTTGGTTGTTGGCGAAAGCAGCGCCGGGAAGCCCGGCATCTTCAACAAAGAAGTCCGGTAGATAGCCGGCCCCATTGACGCCGTAACCCGGATTCGGATGGTTCAGCACGTTGTAGGCTTCGGCGCGAAGCTGCACGTTCAAGCTCTCACGCACCTTGATGTTCTTGAACAGGCCCATGTTCAACTGGTTGAGTCGGGGCCCGCGCAGAGAGTTGCGTGCGGCGGTGCCGAACGGCGTGTTGAAGATTCGGGCTGAGCCGGGCAGGTTGACGATAAAGCGCACGTCATTGGGCGTGACCGTTACGGTGTTGCCCGTCGTGTTCAGCGCGTTCAAGGAGTAGAAGCCGTTAATATTAGCCACATCCACGCCGTAGAAGACTGCGGCATCGAGTTGGCTAATGCCGACCAACTGCGGACTCACGTTCGAGTTGCCGACGAACGGCCGATCACCTGCCGTCAGATAGGTGTTGCCCAAGCCGAGCAGACCGTTAAAGAACTGCCCCGGCGTATAAGGCTCACCACTGGTAAACACATAGACGCCGTTCAACTGCCAGCCGCCGAGCAAGTGGCCCACGATACCGCGCTGTTCTTTCCAGAACGGCACATCGTAGATGAAGTTCGCGGTGAACGCATGCGGCCGGTCGATCTGCGACAAGCTTCGTTCGCACTTGGTAATGCAGAATGGATTCTGCGCGTTCGCCGAGGCGATGTCGAACGCGAAGATTTCGCTCGCGTTGTCAATCGTCTTGCTGAACGTGTAAGACGCGCCCAAGGTCAGCGAGTTCTTAAACAGCCGCGCGTTGTAGCGCGACTGCAACCCATGATAGAGCGACTGCGCGGAGTTGTCGCGAATGGTCAGGCTGGCTTGCGGCAAGACGCGCTGATCGCAGGCTGCTTCATTGGGAATCGTGTTCGGATCGTTGACGCAATGCTGCGGCGTGATCCCCGCCGGGATGAACTGCCGGAACGCGGGCGTAGAAACACCCGTACCGGCATAATTTGCGATCCCGTTGAACAACGGCCCGACGAAGAAGTTGCCATTGACGTTTTGGAACAACCCGACGCCGTGCGTGCCGACGTAGCGTATCTCAGCCACTTGGTTCCGCCCGAACTGGTGCTGCACGCCCAGCGACCACTGCTCAGAATAGGGCGCGTGGAAGTTCGGCGCGACCAAGTTCTGAGTCAGGAAGCGCGGGTCCAACTTGCCGAGTGGCAGATTGCCGGTCGCGGCTGCTTGTGCCCTGATAACATTACCGAACGGATTGCCCGGTATCGCGAACGACGAATTCGGCGCGTTGGGCAGTAGGTTTGCGCCGACTGAGAAGGCGGCCGAGAACGGCGCAGCGTTCTGCACGTTCAAGAGAATGTTGTAGAACGAGGCATCGTAAGCGATGGAGAAGCCACCGCGAATCACGGTCGCATCTTCGCCGAGGAAGCTTTTCCAGAAGTGCGGCGAATAGGCGAAGCCGACGCGCGGCGCGAAGTTGTTCTTGTCCGGCTTAACGAACGGCACGGTACGCACGCTTAGCGGCAACGCCGGATTGAAGAAAGCGGTTGACGCATTGCTCTCGCGCGCCACCGTCACATCGTGCAGGATGTTGATGGGCTGGCCCGTGTACTCGTAGCGGAGACCCAAATTCAAGGTCAGATTGGGTCTGAACTTGAAGTCGTCTTGCACGAAGTAATACTGGTCGTTTTCGGTGAACGCGAGTGTCGGATCACCGGCTGTGATCGAGACGGTTGATGGCGCGTTGTTAGCGATTCGGGAACCCGAATTGAACGCGAATGCGCCGTTGAAGTTCGGCAGGAACGGCGTCACCGTTCGCAGGTGTTTGTACTCACCGCCGAAGATGAAGTTGTGCCGGCCATGCGTCCACGTTAGGTTGTCCGCGAACTGGTAAAGCGTACCGACACGCCCTTGCGGCAGGTTGGTCGCCGGCCCGATGGTGGACAACGTCAGCGACCTATTACTCACACCGACGGCCGGGAAAGTGACGTTGGCCAGGGCGGAGCCGATCTGAAGCGGGTCGGGGATGCAGCCGGCTGTGGCCGGGTCGCAACCGCCGCCGAAGACGACGCCGATGCGCTGGTAAGTGGCGCGGAATTCGCTGACCATCGTGTTGCCGATCTGACGAGTCCAGATGCCACCGAAGTTTTTACTGGTCGCCGGTATGTCACCCGTGAAGCCATTGGCGGCGGGTTGGAAAAAGACCAAGAAGTTCTTGTTGACCTGCCGCTGATGGAGATAGCGGATGGTGACATTATCCTTTTGCGTCGCTTTCACGTCGAAGCGGAAGTCGTAGTAGTTCTCGGTGAACGGAATGGGCACGTTCCGCTCGGCTCTGGCCGCTTGGAAGAGTTGGCCATTGATGTTCGCTACGTCGAAAGGGCCGCCGACGAGGAACGGGCCGGAATAGGTGCCGCAGCCGCCGGGCGGAGTGGTGCCAACAGCGATGACTCTGGGACAGCCTGTCGGCGCAGACGGATTAACTAACGACGGCGAACCCGCGCCTAAGTCGCTACGGGGCACAGCACCCGGAATCGCAAAGGTGCTGAAGTTAGTGATGGTTTGAATCAACCCGTTGTTTGGGAAGGTCGCCAGCAAGCGCGGAAACTCTGACTGTAGAATGCTGAGCGAACCGCTGCGCAGCGTGGTGACGCCGGGGTTGCGAATGCCTTGGTAGTCGAAGTGGAAGAAGTAACGGTCCTTACCGCTAATCACCGACGGGCCGCCTTCGCCAAAGCGCGGCAGATAGAGCGGCCCGCCGATCTTGCCGCCAAAGACATTGAACAAGTTTGGATTCGGCTCGGTCTGCCCGCCGCGCTTTTCGATATTATCCAAGCTGTCCAAGTTCTTATTGTCGCGGTGGTATTCGAACAGGCTGCCGTGGTAGTGATTGCCACCGCCCGGCGTAACGTAGTTGACAATCGCGCCTTGATTGCGCCCGTACTGGGCCGAGAAGTTGTTAGTGATAACTTGGACTTCCTGCACCGCATCCTGATCATCAATGAACAGGGCGGGGCCGGCGACGCTCAGGTCGTTGTTGTCCGCGCCATCGATCTGGAAGTTGTTCGAGCGGGCCCGATTGCCGTTGACTGAAAGCCCTGTGCCGTTCGTGTTCACGCCGCCACTGTTGTTGGGGATCACGCCGGGCGCAAGCAGCGCCAAAGTATCAAGACCGCTGCCCGCCGCGTTCGAGGGCAGGTCTTCGACGCGCCGCGCCTCAATCGTGGTCGAAAGCTGCGACTGGTCGCGTTGCACAACCTCTTCCGTGTTCGCCGTCACCGTCACGGTCTCCTCGACCGCGCCAGCTTCGAGCTTCACGTCGAGCGGGTTGACGATACCGAGCTTCACCACCACGCCCGTGGTGACCGAGCGTTTGAAGCCGGGGGCCTCGACCGTCACGGTATATGCGCCGGGCACTAGCGCCGGCACCTCATAGATGCCTTCGCCGGTGCTGGTCGTGGGCCCTGTGACAGTGCCGGTGCTCTCATTTTTTGCTGTGATCGTCGCGCCCGCGACAACTGCGCCATTGGGGTCTGACACCACCCCTCTCAGCGTGCCGGTCGTAGCCTGAGCCGACGCCGGTATAGCCGACAAGGGCAGCATTGACACCAAGGCGAAAACCCACGCCGTAAACAGCGTTAGGGCTTTGACCTTTCCAGACTTACTCATGTTGTTCCTCCTTGCAAGTAGCTCAGTGAAGAAACCTCAATATTTCCCCAATCGGCTCTCTCTCCGTCGGAAATCCGAATGTGGAACTCAAAATTGAAATTTGGACGTTATATCGAATTGCAAGCGATATGCCCTAAGCATTGGCGCGCGCATGATAGCGTCAACTGCTAACATCACTGTCAGGTAGCAAGTCTCAACTACAGCCGCAGTCTTGCCTTTTTTGGATATTTGGCCAAACTCATCTTGCTGGTTTTGGATATAGAGAAGGGTGAGGTTCAGAATTATCTATTTTTTCGTAAGACTTTTACGAGATTCTGAATATCGCCGCGCGGCTCGTGTTTGGCCGCTTGCCCGCAGTGCCGACGCTATGGCAGGGCGAGCTTTAGCCGGTTGCTAACCGGCCAGTCGCGTCGACCCAGAGAGCACGGTGTGCTTGTGAGCGCAGACCACACGTGAGCGCCGTGCGGGCAAGGAGACGGGACTTACGCTGTGGGCCGCCAAGTCATGCGCTGGGCGGGTCAGAGGCGGGGTGCATCGGCGGCCATTTGAGCTTGTAGCGCCTGATCTTATCGTGCAGCGTTGTCAGCTTCAGACCGAGTAGGCGGGCCGCTTTGGTCTGGTTGCCACCGGTTTCATGTAGCGCGCGTTCGATCAGATCAATCTCGAACAGGCTGACCTCTGCATAGAAATCTATCCCGTGTTTAATATCTGGTCGGCGTATTTGGGCTGCCCCATCTTCTATGGCTTGAGCGGCGAGCTCCAACGCGGCGGCGACATCGCGGATCAGTTGCGACCGATTGCTCAATGGCGCGGGCGGTTGCGCTGCGACGATGCCGTGCGCGTGCTCCAACCGGCCGTTGCTGCGCGGCGTGGCGCTTGGCGCTTGGCGCTCGTTCATGTCCACAGCCAGCGTGCCAACCCCACAGATGCGACCTTCATTATCGAGAATCGGGATGAATGAGACGAGGCGGTGCCGACGCTCGCCGGGATTGGTCGCAACCTCACGCTCCACCTGAATGTTTAAGGCCGGCTCGCCGGTCTCGATGATGTGGCGCATGATCGGTTCGACCACTGGCGCGAGTTGCGGCAACACTTCTTGCACGGTCTTGCCGAGATGCGCTTCGACCGGCAACCCATTCAGCCGGGCTAATGCCTCATCAATCTGGACGTAACGCAGTTGCGTGTCCACGATAGCCATGCCAGCCGTTTCGGCCGGCAGTTGCGCGGCAGACTTGGCCACGGGTTTTAAGTTTCTATGTTGGCCGCCCTTGTTCGCCGCACGCAGGTTTTCATTGGTGTCTGTTTGGTGGGATAACATTCCCTTCATATCAGAAGACCTTTGTGGCTGAGCAATTAACCGCTTTGATTATCTGGGGTGTGGGAATAATACCGCAGACGGTACGGCCATTCCAAGCTAATTATGCTCTGGCCCGGCGTTGTCCGGGCGCAACGTTCCGTTAACACCGACAGCAGACCATTCTTTGGCGGTCGGCTTACCAGTGTTCACGCGTGAAATAGTTTTTAGGCAACTCGTAGAGCAGCGCGCGGCGCGAGTGGCGCATGGAGTCGTGGATGAAGCAGACGTGCGTGCACCAGCAGGCGCGCCCGCCGTCAATCGCTTTGAGTTCGGTCTGACGCGCGGCGGCGGCCCAGAGCGCAGCGAAGTCGTAATCGTAATCGGCGAGCGTCGCAAATTTTTCGCGCAGTTCGCAGGCGCGCACGTCGCCGTTGTAGTCAATGACGGCGGTCGTCTCGCCGGCCGTGCAGGGAAAGGGCCACGCCGAAGGCCCGGCGAAGTTGGCGAGTTGCGTGCGATAGTGCGTGGTGATCGCGCCGACGTAAGCGACATTTTTGACGAAGCGCGTGGCTGCGTCGTCGGCCGCGAACATGCGTTCGCCGTAGCGTTTGGTGAGCGCGGAGACACGCGCGTACATCTGCGGCAGAACTTCGGGCGGCACTTGCTTGATCGTCGCGCCGGCTTTCGTCTCGCCGCGAATGATGTTGAAGTATTGCCCGTCGAGTTGGCAGTTGTGCCAGAGATAATCTGCGAGTTGGTCAATCGCCGCGTAGTTCTCGGCGCAGACGACCGTGTTGACGTTCAAGCGAAAACGGTCGGTGAATTTTTCTTTGAGCGGATAGAGCGCGCGGATGCAGTCGAGCGTCTTCGTCCAGTTGCCGGGTACGCCGCGTATGCGATCATGCGTTTCACCATAACCGTCGAGCGCGATGTTGAGATAGAGATCGAGTTGTGGATTGCGGCTCAAGGCTCGCTCAACGACCTCGCAGACGTGCGTCTTGATAAGCGCATTGGTCGGGATGATGACGCGCCGGACGCCGTTGTGCCTAACGAAGAGATCAATGATTTCAACTAGATCGCGGCGCAGCGTCGGCTCGCCGCCAGAGAGCCACAAGTCTGTGATCGGCGGCATCGTGTGCGCGACCCGTTCGATCTGCGCGAAGGTCATATCGCCGGGCTGATTCAACTCCTGCCAGTAGAAACAGGTCTCGCATTTCGCATTGCAGCGCGAAGTGACGAATAGGATGAGCGTGCCGAGACGCGACTCGCGTTTCGTCTCGCGCAGGAGTTGATAGAGTTTGATGGCTCGGTTCGTCATGGCGCGAATGGATGTTAGCCGCAGACGGGGATTGTTGCAATGCGCAGTTCAAACGCAGTTGAAACTAATCCGGCGTTTGTGTGCTTTCAAGTTGCTCTGGCATCTGTGTGCTCTGTGCAAGCACGATGGTCTCGTTCGGCGATTTCAATTCGTAGGCGATGCCGCGCCAAGTGATGCACCGTGAGAGACCGGCCGCCACAGCGTTGTATGTGTAGAGCGCAGAGGTGAGCGGCCACAAGCATAGATGTGCGAGCAGCGTCGCCCCACGCGCGCGCACGCCTTCATTTGCGAGCGGCAACGCGACCGCGCGCAGACGCATGTAAGCTTTCGCCGCGCCGAGCAAAAAGATGCAGCCGACGAGCGCGAGCGGGAGCGCCGCAGATGTGCCGCGCCACACGCGCACGAGCGCCAACGCGAGACCACCGTAAAAGACAAAGATGAAAAGTAGATTCGACGCGAGCACGATCCGCCACAGGTGCGGCGCATAGACGCGCGTGATCTTCAGTTGGCGTGTGGTGAATTCAAGCAGTTCCGAGAAGCTACAATCTTCATGTGAGGCGGTCAGGCAGTAGGGCGCAAAGTGGATCGGCAACTGCGCAGCTTTGAGCGCACGCGTCAGCGCGAAATCATCCGAGAGCGCGCCGCGCCAGTGTGCGAGCACGTCAGCACGCGCGAAGGTCGTGCGCCGGAGCGCGGTCGAGCCGCCCCAACAGAAGTTTTGCGTATTGCTATGGCCGAGCGCGGAGGCGATGGAGGCGTTCCAGACCGAGCGCAAGTGCGAACTAAAACCACCGTTGACAGGCACGAACCAACGATAGCCGGTCGCCGCACCTATATGTTCATCAACAAGTGTTGCGACGAGCGCACGCAGCCAAACGCGACGCGGGCGCGCGTCCGTGTCCACAAAGACGAAGACCTCGCTCAATGGATCGCACGCACCGATGCCCGCGCGCAAGTTATGCACTTTCTGCCCGCAATCATTCGCCGGTCCAGCGATGATGACGTGCGTGGCAACTGCGCCCGCCGTCAGGTCGGCATGTGCCGCGCGCAATGATTCGATCACGCGTAGCGCCGGATCGTTCGCGCTGTCGGTGACGAAGATGATCTCGTAGCGCGGATAGTCTTGCGCGAAGAGCGCGCGCAAGTTTTCGTCTAAGGCTTGATCGAGACCGCGAAAGGGGACGATGACGGAGGCGAACGGCGCATAGTCAGGCAGCGTGCGCTGCAACTCGCGGCGGAAGTAGGCGAGCCAACGCCAGCCGCCGCGCAGCGAGATAAGACCTTGCAGGATGAGCAGTGTTGCAAAGAAGTAGAAGGTGCCCATAAGGAAAGACTGTCGGTTGTCAGTTTTTTCTTTTGCGCGAGTTGCCTGCTGAGAATTAACCTAGCAACTGACGAAGCAAAGCACAACGGACAGCTCTTAACGCAGGGCGACGACACCGCTCGCGGCGAGCGCGCCGATCAGCGCTTGCGCCGCGTGGATGAACGGCTGCGGATAGATACCGATGAAGACGACGCCGATGCAGGCGACGACGAGCGCGGTGTTGAGCGCGGGCGAGAGCGCGAGCGGGCGATTGTCCGCCGGTTGCTCGCGGAAGTACATCGCATAGACGAAGCGCAGATAGTAGTAGAACGAAACGACCGTGTTCAGGATCGCCCAGACCGCGAGCCAGTAGTACCAGTTCTTCTGCTCCGTCGCGCCGCGCTGCAATAGCCCGCCGAAGAGAAAATACTTGCCGATGAAGCCGCCCGTGAGCGGCAAGCCGCCGAGCGAGAGCATGAAGATGGCCATCATCGCGGCCATGCCCGGCGCTTTCTGTGCGAGACCCGTCATGTCGTCCACTCTGTCGCCGACGATGCCGCGCCGATGAAGCGCAATGATGACGCCGAACGCGCCGACGTTCATCAAAGTATAGACGAGCAGATAGAGGATGATGCCGACGTAGCCGTAAGTGTTACCGGCGACGAGACCCAAGAGCAGATAGCCCGCGTTCGAGATCGAAGAATAAGCCAAGAGCCGCTTGGCGTTCGTCTGTGTGACCGCAGCCCAGTTGCCGACGAGGATCGTGATGGCAGCGACGAGACCGAGTTGCGGGGCCCAATCTGCGCGCATGCCGCCGAGCGCCTCGATGAAGATGCGCATGTAGAGCGCGAAACTCGCCGCTTTCGAGCCGGTTGAGAGAAAGGCTGTGACGGGCGTCGGCGCGCCTTCGTAAGCATCGGGGGCCCACATGTGAAACGGCACGGCGGCGATCTTGAAGAAGAGGCCGGCGGCGAGCGCGATCATACCGAGCAGGAGCATCGGCCGGAGCGGTGTGGGCGCGCCCTCAAGCATTGGCGGGGCGTTCAGCACCTCGTTAATTTTATGCGCGATGTCGCCGAGATTGGTCGAGCCGGCGACGCCGAACAGTAGCGACATGCCGTAGAGCAAGATGCCTGAGGAGAATGCGCCGAGCAGAAAATATTTCATGCCTGCTTCGTTCGAGCGGCGCTCGCGTTTGGTGAAGGCGACGAGCACGTAGAAGGTGAGCGCCATCAGTTCAAGGCTGATGTAGAGCGCGATCAGATCGTAGCCGCACGCAAGCATCATCATGCCGACGGTGGCGAAGAGGACGAGCGCGTAGAACTCGCCGCGTTGTTCGCCTTCAATGTCGAGGTAGCGCAAGCTGACGGCGATTGAGAGCGCGGCGGCGATGAGGAAGATGGCTTTGAAGATAATGGCGAAGCCGTCAATTCGCACCATGCCGTAGAAGCCTGTGAGCGGCAGCAGATAACTGTTTGCGTACCACTGCGCAAAGAGCGACGCCCCTGCAAGCGCGACGGCGATGAGCGAGAAGTAGCCCGTCAACTTGCCGCGCTTGTAAGGCAGCACAACCTCCATCACGAGCACGGCGCACGCGCACACGGTCAAGATCAACTCCGGTGCGAGCAGTTGTAACTCGCCGACGCTGAACAGCGCAGTTGTGTTGGCTTGCAACAGAAACATAAGAATCAGATGATGAATGAAAGACGATCTGTGTTTAGTTCATCATGCCGCGTTCATCGTTTTTCGTTTATCTCTCGGCTCGCTCCGGCGTCTGTGTGCGACCGGGCAAAGGATAGTCTGGCCGGACTTGTTGGACGACGGCGTTGGTCGGTTGCTGTATGAAGCGTAAAAAGGGTGTCGCATAGACGCCGATCCAGAGCGACATGATGACGAGCGGCAGCATGTAGGCCCACTCGCGCCCGCTCAGGTCTGTTAGTTTCTCGTTCTTCGGATTGTCAATCGTGCCGAAGAACATGCGTTGATAGAGCCAGAGCATGTAGCCTGCGTTGAGGATGATGCCGAGCGCGCCCCAAGCGGCCCAAGACGGCTTGTACTCGAACACGCCGCGCAGCGCCAAGAATTCAGAGATGAAGACGCATAGGAGCGGCAGCCCTATGGCCGTCATCGCCATCGCCAGAAAGACGGCCGCGTAACCGGGCATGACGTGCGAGAGACCGCCAAACTCCGAGACCTTACGCGTGTGCCGGCGTTCATAAATGATGCCGACGAGCAAGAACAGCGCGCCCGAATAGATGCCGTGATTGACCATGTGCAGCACCGCGCCGTTGATGCCGTTCGGATTCAAAGCGAACAAGCCGAGCATGACAATGCCCATCGAAGAGACGGACGAGTAGGCGACGAGTTTTTTCACGTCGCCGTCGCGCTTGACGACGAAGTACATCGCAGCCAAAGCGCCGTAGATGATGCTGATGCTGGCGAGTGTGATCATCACATGGCGCACGCCGAAGACGCCGATTAACGGCAGTCTGAACGCGATCTCGTCGGCCGAAGCTTTCGGGAACATCGGCAGATTGAAGCGGAAGAAACCATATGTACCGAGTTTGAGCAAGATACCTGCGAGGATGACCGAGCCTGCGGTCGGCGCTTCGACGTGCGCGTCCGGCAGCCACGTGTGGAACGGCCACATCGGCACTTTGATCGCAAAGCCGAGCGCGAAGGCAAAGAACAGAAGTATCTGCATCGTACCCATCGGCAATGCGGAACCGAGCGCTTGCAGGTACATGATATTGAACGTGCCCGTGCCGTTCTTGGTCGCTTCCTGCAACGTCGTCGTGATCAGGTTGCGCGCCGCCTGATTGCCCGCGACGACGTTCAACGTCGCCTGACCGATCTTCGCCGTGATCGTTGTGTCTTGCGTCAGGAAGTAGAGCTTCAAGATGCCGAGCAGCATGACGACCGAACCGGCGAGCGTGTAGAGGAAGAACTTGATCGCGGCGTAGAGGCGATTTTCGCCGCCCCAGATGCCGATCAGAAAATACATCGGCACGAGCGAGACCTCGAAGAAGAGGAAGAACAGGAACAAGTCCATCGAAGCGAAGACGCCGACCACAGCCGTCTGCAAAAAGAGCAGCAGCGCGTAGTATTCCTTCTCGCGCTTCTGGATGTAGTTCCAAGATGAGAGCGCAGCCAGAACGCCCAAGAACGTGGTCAACAGTATGAGCAGCACCGAAACGCCGTCCGCGCCCATCTGATAGCGCGCGCCGATGAGCGGAATCCACTGGTGGTCTTCAAGCATCTGCATGCCGCCCGTCGTGCGGTCGTACCACAAGAGACCGAGCGAGGCGACGAACGCGAGACCAAACCAAGCGGTCGCAAATTTCTTGATCGCGCTCGCTTGATCTTTTTTGAAGAGCGCAAGAATGATCACCGCGCCGATGGTCGGCAGCCACGTGATGATCGAGAGAAGGTGCGGAATGTTCACTGTGTCCTCACAAGCGGAAGATCAAAACGCATCCAAGCTGAACCAACTCAGCCGCCGCGCACTGCGGCCATGATGTCCGGGTAGAAGATGATCAAGACGGCGACGACGAGGCCGAGCACCATGACGAGCGCGTAGTTGGCGGTCAAGCCGGTCTGCGCAGCGCGCAGCACGCGCGACATGATGCCGCGTATGAAATAGGCGATGCCATTGACGATGCCGTCCACGACATAGCGGTCGAACAGGCCCGTCGCATTCGACGTGCGGCGCGTGAGCGCAGCGACGCCGTTGACCGCGCCGTCAATAACTTTCGCGTCCACCGTATAGACGCCCACGGCCGCGTCCATCGTGCGGCGCGTGACGAGCAGCCCGTAGAGTTCGTCAATCCAATACTTGTGATAGCTCGCGCGATAGAGCGGGCGCAGCCGCGCCGCCCACGCATCGGGCAGACGCGGATTCTTCACATAGAAGAGATAACCGAGACCCATGCCGACGAGCGCGACGACGATTGAGAGCAGGATAAAGAACCACTCTGCTGCGCGTTCGCTGCCAAACGATCTCTCGACCGTGTGCGCAAGGTTGTAGCCTGTGTCGCCGTAAGGCGCGGCTTCGCTTGCTTCATGCGGCGCGGTCACGTGTCCGTTTTCTGTTGTCGCAGGTCGTGCTTGCGCGCCGCCCGCCTCATTCTCTGTCCCGAATCCTTTAGTCACCGGATTCCACACGACAGGCGCGAGCCAGTTGACGATGTTCAATTTGCCGCCGGGATGACCGTCGCCGGAGAACGCAGGGCCGATGCCGACGAGACCGCCGATAGTCGCGAGCACGGCGAGCACGGCGAGCGGAATCCACATCGAAGCGGGCGACTCGTGCGGCTCGTGTATGGCGTGACCGTGCGGTGCGGCATGTGTGTCGGTCACATCGCCGCCGCGCGTCTCGTGATGATCGTGCGGCAGCGCATGCGGCTCGCCGACATACTCGCCGGGTTCGTGGCGCGGACGGTCGCCTGCGGATTCGAGTTGCGCGTCGTGTGGTAGGCCCATCTCGTCGTAGCCGTGTGCGTGCGCTTCGTCGGCTTCGCCGCCGGCGGGCACTTCGCGGAAACGTTCGCGCCCCCAGAAGGTCATGGCGACAAGGCGCGTCATATAGAACGCAGTGCAGGTCGCGGCAATCGTGCCGATGAGCCAGAGCATCCAGCCGCCGGAAAAATAGTTCGTGCCGGCCGCGCGCCAGAGAATTTCATCTTTCGACCAGAACCCACTGAACGGGAAGATGCCGCAGATAGCGAGCCAGCCCGCGATGAACGTCCAGAAAGTTTTCGGCATGTAACGCTTCAAGCCGCCCATGCGTCGCATGTCCTGCTCGTGGTGCATGCCGTGTATGACCGAGCCTGCGCCGAGAAACATCAGCGCCTTGAAGAACGCATGCGTCATCACGTGGAAGATGCCGATGACGAACGCGCCGACGCCGCACGCAAGGAACATGAAGCCGAGTTGCGAGACGGTTGAATAAGCGAGAACTTTTTTGATGTCGTTCTGCGTGATGCCGATGGTCGCGGCAAAGAGCGCGGTCAACGCGCCGACGACGGCGACGATGAGCATCATCGTCTGCGAGTGTTGGAAG
The DNA here is from genome assembly GCA_003223935.1 of Acidobacteriota bacterium. Lineage (GTDB taxonomy): Bacteria > Acidobacteriota > Blastocatellia > Pyrinomonadales > Pyrinomonadaceae > QHXQ01. Next base: position 32,593 of record QHXQ01000062.1, read on the forward strand.
ATGACGTTCGTGCGCGTCACCATGTAGAGACCGGCCGTGACCATCGTCGCCGCGTGAATCAAAGCGGAGACGGGCGTCGGCCCTGCCATCGCGTCCGGCAACCAGACGTAGAGCGGTATCTGCGCAGACTTGCCGCACGCGCCGATGAAGAGGCCCAAAGCGATCCAAGACATGATGCCGAACGTGCCGAGCATTTCAATCGGATACGCGCTCGCTTGCCGCATCACGTCTGTGTACTGCGCCGTGCCGAATGTGGCGATGACGGCGAAGACTGCGAGCGCGAAGCCGAAGTCGCCGATGCGGTTCGTGATGAACGCCTTGCGCGAAGCGTCGCCCGCCTCTTTGCGGTCGAAATAGTAACCGATGAGCAAGTATGAGCAGAGACCGACGCCCTCCCAGCCGACGAACATCAACAGGAAGTTCGAGCCAAGGACGAGCACGAGCATCGAGAACATGAAGAGGCCCATGTAGGCGAAGAAGCGATAGTAGCCCGCGTCGCCGTGCATATAGCCCGTCGCAAAGACGAAGATGCAAAGCCCGACGCCCGTCACGATTAGAATGAAGATTGCTGAGAGCGGATCGAGTTGATAACTCCATTCAATGTTCAGCACAGACCCGCGCGCCGACGCGACTTTAACAGTGCTACTCGCCGTCAACGTGCCGTCGCTGTTTCTTGTGCTCGTCGTGTTGCCCGCTTGTGCGCGCTCCTTCTGGCCTTCAGTGATCTCAGTCGCGCCGCCCGCGATCCAAGTAAAACTCCAGCCGTCCTGACTCGTCACATACGGCGTCGGCCACGTCGGGCTATTCGCGTACTTGACGACCGCCGCGACTGCGCACACAAACGCAAGCGCCACCGTCCCACACGCAATCGTGCCGATCAGACGCTCGGAGAAGCGAAACTTCCGCCCCAAGAGGCCGTTGACCGCCGCGCCCGCGAGCGGCAAGAGTGGGATGAGCCAGAGAAGAATGGACATAGGAGTTAAAAGTTCAAGGTTCAAGGTTCAAGGTTCAAGGTAAAACCAACTTTGAACCTTGAACCTTAAACTTTGAACTCACCACTTCAACAGATCGATCTTATCCACGAAGATCGTCTCGCGGTTGCGATAGAGCGCGATGACGATGCCGAGACCGATGGCGGCTTCGGCGGCGGCGACGACGATGATGAAGACCGTGAACACTTGCCCGGCGACGGCGTTCGGGTAGCCTGCGTCTTGCAAGTAGCGCGAGAAGGCGATGAAGTTCAGATTCGCCGCGTTCAAGATCAACTCGATGGACATGAAGATGACGATGATGTTGCGCCGCGTCAGCACGCCGGCCACGCCGATGATGAACAGCAGCGCGGCAATGACGAGAAACTTTGATAGGTCTGGATGCTGGATGCCCTGCCAGATCACGCCGCCGCGTGTCGTCGGCTGCTCCGCTTGCAGCAGCAACGCGAGCACAGGTGTAATGAGTTGGCTCATAGTTTCGTCTGCGTCTCTGCGAGTTTTTCGATCTCTTGCGCCAACTCAGGCTCGGTCGCAATAAGTTCGGGTAACAGTTCAAGGTCAACGTCGTCGGCCGCCAACTCTTGTTTGGTCGTGCGCGCGAGCATGACCGAGCCAACGATGGCGACGAGCAGGAGCACGCTGGCGACCTCGAACGGGATCGAGCCGTAGCGATAGAGACTGCCGCCGACGCGCTGCGTGTCCTGCGAGATACGCATCACGCGCGTCGCGTTCGGCTGCGTGGGTGGTTGCGCCGCAGCGACGGCCGGCGTGATGCGATCTTGATCGCGCTTGAGCAGGCCGTCGTAACCTTGCCTGATTGCGTAGATCAGACCGAGCGACAAGAGCGCCAGAATGATCGCGCTCGCCGCCACCTGCGCCGGCCGGTTGAACAAAAGTTCGTGCCCGCGCTCTTCGGCGCTCACGTTCACCAGCATGATGACGAACAGAAACAGCACCATCACGCCGCCCACATAGACGAGTATCTGCACGCCTGCGATGAACTCCGCGCCGAGCAGAATGAAGAGCGCGGCGACGGAGACGAGCGTCGAGATGAGAAACAGTGCCGAGTGCACGGCGTTGCGCGCTAAGATAGTCAACAACGCCGCCACGAGCGCCGCCACCGCGAACACCCAGAAGAAGACCGCTGCCCAGCCGGAAAGAACCATGGTTTTCAGTTTTCAGTTTTCAGTTTTCAGTTTCAGAGATCAGCGCTGGTGCTCCGGCTGAAAACTGAAAACCGACAACTGAAAGCTGTTCTTAGGCTTCGTACTTGATCGTCTCGCGCCCCTGTTCCAACATCTCGCGATTCCAGACGAAGCCGGCGCGCGAGTAGGTGGCGAGTTCAAAGTCTTGCGTCAACTCAAGACATGCCGTCGGGCAAGCCTCTTGACAGAGCGCGCAGAACATGCAGCGCGAGGTGTCGAAGATAAACTCGTCGAGTACCTTCTTCTTGCGCCCCTTGCCGGCGACCATGATCTCTATGTCCATCGGGATCACGTCAATGCAATCTTCAGGACAGGCGAGCGCGCAGAGGTTGCAGGCGATGCAGAGCGTCTCGTGCGTCTCCGGGTCCATGTTCAGCCGCGGCGCGCCATGAAAACGCGGCGCGACTTCGGCGCGCACCTTCGGATACTGCTCCGTGTAGATGCCCTTGCCCGCCACCGCATCCTTGTCAGTCAACGCGCCGAGGTTGAACTTGAGCGTCAGCTTGAGGCCGCCAATCAAATCAACGAGAAAGAAACGTTTCAGTTTCTCTTTCCACGTCAACTCTGGAACTCGTACTACCGGCATACTTGCTACCTCTGCCTTCCTGCTTGCAAGTTAGATTTTGCGTCTAACCCAGTCTATTGCGGACGCTTTGTTGAAACCACGAACGAACACATCTTAACTTTCACTCGGCGCGGGCGCGACCGCCGGTTGTCCCTGCGGCGGACTGACGAGCCGTACTTGGCGGCGTTGCTTCTTCAGATTGAAGTCGCGCGAGCGCCAGTTGATCGCCGAGAGCATCGCGGCGGCGATGAAGAGGCCGGCGATGCCGAAGGCGACCATGATCACCTTGCCCTGCCAAGTCAGGTTCACGCCGCGCGTGAGCGATTCGATGGTCTTCAAACCGTGCCAGCCATCGAGCGCCTGCACGGTGAAGACGGCGAACGCAGTCAGCGCGATGTTCAAGAGCGCCGCAGGCAGCATCCACTTCCAACCCAAGTCCATCAACTGATCGTAGCGGTAGCGCGGGAACGTCCAACGCAACCAGAAGTAGATGTAGAGCAGCACCACCATCTTGGCGATGAAGACAACGAGACTCAGCAATACGAACAGGCTGTGATAGCCGGCATGATCGATCCGCCACAAAAACGGAAAGTACCAGCCGCCAAGATAGAGCGTCGTGGCCATCGCAGAGACGACGATCATCGCCGCGTACTCGGCCATGAAGAAGAGCGACCAACGCATGCCGGAGTATTCCGTGTGGAAACCCGCAACGAGTTCCGATTCCGCTTCCGGCAGATCGAACGGCGCGCGGTTGTTCTCCGCAATGCCGCTCACAAGGAAGATGACGAGACCGAGCGGCTGATAGAAGATGTACCAGATCGAATCTAACCCTTGCGCCTGCACGATGCCGGACAGAGAGAGCGTGCGCGCGAACATCAAAGCGCCGATGAGCGCGAGGCCCATCGAGACCTCGTAAGAGATCATCTGCGCGGACGAGCGCAGGCCGCCCAAGAGTGCGTATTTCGAGTTGGACGACCAACCCGCGAGGATCAGTGCGAGCACGCCGACCGACGAGACCGAAAGCACGAAGAGCAGGCCGATGTTGATGTCCGTGATGACGCCCCAATCCGGCCCGAACGGCATGACGGCGAAGACGATGAAGGCGGCGGCGACCGAGATGAACGGCGCGAAGAAGAAGATGTACGGGTCGGCTTTGTCAGGACGCAGGTCTTCTTTGGTGAGCAGCTTGATCGCGTCGGCAATCGGTTGCAACAAGCCCCAAGGGCCGACGCGCATCGGCCCCAGACGCGCCTGCATGAAGGCCGAAATCTTGCGCTCCATGTAGGTCGCATAGAGCGCCCAGAGAGCGATGGCGGTGACGACCGCACCGATCTGTATGAACGGCCAGACGACGTAATTGATCGTCTCCGGGCTGAGCGAGAGACGCTGCAATAGTTCGTTGATTACATTCGGCGGCGCAAACAGCGCCAGTAAATTCGCCATCATCTACTCTTCGATCTCGAAGATGCAATTATAGAGCGCGCGCAAGTCAACCAACTCATAATCGTCGTCCAAAGTGCCACTGCGATCCACGACTAAATAAGACGACCACTCGCCGAGCGCAAACGGCGGCGTGTGCCAAGTGCCCTTATGATAAGCATAGGGCAGACGCCCGTTGACGTAAAACGCTGCGATCTCATCGGGCGCAGGTAGCGCCGACGGCGGTGCGACGCAGATGATCGAACGCGATTCGACGAGCGGTGAAAAGACCTGCATCGTGTGCCTGTGCCGCGCCATGAACTCGAAGCGCAACGGTCGCCGCTCGCTCGTCGCGCCGGTCATCGCCGGTATGCCGCCGCCGAGATCAAGCTCAACCGTCCCGCGCCTGTCCAACAAGATGCCGTAAGGCGCGAACCGTTCGCGCGTCATCTCTTGCACGGGCAAACGGACGACGTGCATCCTTACCTGTCAATCTCCCCAAGCACAATATCGAGCGTGCCGATGATCGCGACCACATCGGCGACGAGGTGGCCGACGCACATCTGCCGGAGCGCCTGCAAGTTGATCAAGCATGGCGGCCGAACGCGGACGCGGTACGGTCGGCTTGAACCATCTGAGACGACGTAGCAGCCCAACTCGCCCTTCGGCCCTTCAATCGAATGATAGTAGTCGCCCACCGGCGGCTTGATGATCTTCGGCACTTTCGCGTTGACCGGCCCATCCGGCATTTTCGTCAACGCTTGTTGAATGATGCGGCGCGACTGGCGCATCTCTTCGAGGCGCACGAGGTAACGATCATACGTGTCGCCGTTCTCGCCCAAAGGGATGTCAAACTCCATGTCGGCGTAAGCGGCATAAGGACGCGCCTTGCGCACGTCGTAGGCGACGCCTGAGCCGCGCAGGGGCGGCCCCGTCAAACCGATGGCGACGGCATCTGCGGCCGAGATGACGCCGATGCCGACGGTGCGACCGAGCCAGATGCGATTCTCCGACAGCATCGTCTCATACTCTGCAAGCCGCTTTGGAAAATTATCAATGAACCGTTGCACGTCTTCCGTGAAACCTTCGTAAGCATCGTTCGGCATGCCGCCGATGCGCCAAGCGTGACAGGTGAGCCGCGCGCCAAACTGTCGTTCAAAAATTTTCAGAATCTCTTCGCGCTCGCGCAAAGCCCAGAGCAAGACTGTGAACGCGCCGATGTCGAGCGCGTGCGTGGCGAGCCAGAGCAGATGCGAGGCGATGCGATTGAGTTCGGTCAGGACGGTGCGGATGTAGTGGGCGCGCGGCGGCACGGCTAACGCTAACATCTGTTCGACTGTCTCGACCCAAAGGAGACCGTTCGAGACTGCGGCGATGTAGTCGAGCCGGTCCCAATAAGGCGCGATCTGCGGGTAGAGGCGGTTCTCGCAAATCTTCTCCATGCCGCGATGCAAGTAGCCAATGTCGCAGTCGAGATCAATCACGGTCTCGCCGTCGAGTTTGAGAATGACGCGCAAGACGCCATGCGTCGAAGGGTGCTGCGGCCCCATGTTCAGCACCATTTCGGGGCTGTCGTAGAGCGTCTCCTGCGTTGTGGCGACTTCGATCTGGTGCATAAAATTAAACGATGAATGATGTATGATGTATTAAAAACAGATCGTCTTTCATTCATCCTTCTGCATTCATCATTTCCTGTCGAGCGGCATCACTTCCCGGCCCGCGATGAAAATTTCGCGGATGCGGCGCTCGTCCGGGTGCGAGAGAATTTCAAGACCGTAGGCGCGGCGCTGTTCGAGTTGCTCCTGCTGCACCGCGTCGAAGGGCGGCAGGTGCTTGCGCGTCCATTCGTTCTCGACCGGCTTCAATGGATACTCTTTTCTGAGCGGATGCCCTTGCCAATCAGGCGGCAGAAGCAGCCGCCGCAAGTCTGGATGATTTTTGAATCGCACGCCGAACAGATCATAGACTTCGCGCTCCAGCCAGTTCGCTGTCGGCCACACGCCGGTCACACTCTCGACGCCTTCCGCTTCGCTCGTCCAAACCTTCAACCGCACGCGCGCGTTCGCTTTGATCGAATACAAATTGTACACGACCTCGAACGGCGTGTCCGCGCGCTCAGGCCAATGCACGCAGGTCACGTCGCAGAGCAGATCAAACGGCGTCTCCGCGCCGTGTTTAAGGAAATCGCAGACCGCGCCGATGCTTGCCGTTGCGATGCGGACGGACAACTGGCCGAGAAATTCCGACGCCTCGATGATGTCCTCATTGAATTTCGCGCGCAGCTTTTTGACGAGCGGATGCGCGGCAGCATCGGTCGGCTTTGGCCCCTCTTCTTTTTTCTTGACGGGCGCTTTCGGCGTGCCAGCCGGCGTAGGTGTTGCTGCGCCTTTCGCGGTCGCAGCCGCTTTGGTCGCGGCGACGCGCGTTTTGGCTTCGGCGATGAGGCGTGCTTTACGCTCGTCCGGCGTCTCTGCGGCCGGCGGTGCGTTTTGAGTTGGGGTGGCGGGCGGCTCGCCCGCATCTGGCGAATCTGGTTTGTTCGGCTCGTCGGTCATCGCATCATGCAGTAAGACTCGCGCAGCAGTAGCGTCGAGGGCACGCCGCGCATTGCTTATAAAAGTGCTTCGTCAGGAGCAACTGACCAAAGATGCAAAAAGGACGGTAACGAATGATTTTTAACATGCGTTCTGCGCCTTGTCAATTAACCCGACCTGCACGCGCGCCAAAGCAGCCGAATCGGTTAAGTCCTCATCTAACTTGACGATAAATACCAGTGCCCGTATCATGAACTTTTGCCGGGCGCACACGTTTCGCGCCTGTGAGCGGAAAGGAACTTATGAAGCAAGGAATCCATCCACAGTACCACGAAATCACAGTCTCCTGCGCCTGCGGCGAGACCTTCAAGACACACTCGACACGCAAGGACGACCTGCACGTCGAAATCTGTTCCGCCTGTCACCCGTTCTTTACAGGCAAGCAGAAGCTTGTGGACACGGCAGGGCGCGTTGACCGTTTCAACCGGCGTTACGGCAAGAAGACCGAAGCGCCGGCAGAGACAACCGCGCAGTAATTTCAAGCGAGGGCTTGATCGAGATTTAACTCTGATCAGACCGACGCCCATGCGACAGACAGACCGACAGCGCCAGTATTAGCGTTCCTGAATCCGACACGCCGACGTTTTCGCGGCGGTTGCCTTCGTGCATCTAAAAGAGGCCGGCAACCAACGCGCACAAGAAACGTCGGCGTTGTTGTATTCTGGAGACGAGCTTAACCACTCGTTAATTTTGAATCTCAACCAAGCGAGCGAAACAAACGTGAGCGCGAACGAAAAAGATTTGATCGTCGGCGGCCAAGCGGTCGTCGAAGGCGTGATGATGCGGACGCCGAACGCTTTCGCCGTCGCCGTGCGCCGGCCCGACGGCCAGATTGTGCACACGGGCGCACAACTACCAAAGTGGAGCGACCGTTACAAGATTCTGCGTCTGCCCGTCCTGCGCGGCGCAGCCGTGCTCGTGCAATCAATGGCGCTCGGCGTCAAGGCGCTCAACTATTCTGCGGGCGAAGCGTTCGCGGGCGCGCAAGAGCAGGAACAGGAAGCGGTGCAGGTTGTCTTGACGCCCGCAGTCGTTGAAGGCGAAGGCGACTTCGCAGGCATCACGGGCGGCGTGCCGGGTCTGATTCCGATCCCGACGAAGAAGCAACCGAAAGATGAACTCAAGCGCGGCGCAACTGCCTCGGCTGCCGGTTCGATCATCTTCGCGCTCATCTTCAACGTGCTCCTCTTCATCGTTGCACCGCTCGTCTTAACAAACGCGCTGTTCATCGCCGCTGGTTGGTCTGTGCCTACTACAAGCAGCGCACAAACAAGCGCAACACCGAACAGTTCGAGCGCGACTACGCAAGCAACAACGAACGCGCCGAATCAAGCGCCCGAACAGACGGCTTGGTACAGACGCGCTTGGGCGGGCGCGCGTTACTACTTGCATCCAGTGCGCCCGTCGGTCGGCTTTAATCTGATTGACGGCATGATCCGCATGTCGTTCTTCTTGATCATGATCTTCAGCTTCTCGCTGTTGAAAGACATCCGCCGCGTCTTCGAGTATCACGGCGCAGAGCACAAGACCGTGTTCACTTGGGAGAAGGGCTTGCCGCTCGAAGTCGCGCACGCGAAACTGCAACCGCGCCAGCACCCGCGTTGCGGCACGAGTTTTCTGATGGTCGTCATGCTCGTCTCAATCGTGCTCTTCTCCATCGTCAAGTTTGATTCGCTCTTGCTCAACATGCTCACGCGCATTGCGCTCGTGCCGGTCATCGCGGGCCTCTCATATGAAATCATTCGCATGTCGGCGAAGCGCGAAGGCAGTCTTGTGTTCAGACTGATCACGCTGCCCGGTCTCTGGCTGCAAAACATCACGACCAAAGAGCCGGACGAGCAACAACTTGAAGTCGCGATCTATGCGTTGAAGGAATCTCTGAAACTTGAGCCGCAACCACAGGAAGTGGTCATGACGCCGCTCTCATAAAAGTTATGTTGGAAGAAAAGCTGGATCAGATCGAAGCGCGCTACGAAGAGTTGACCGCGCAATTATCTGCGCCAGAGTTGCTGGCGGATCAAGCGGCTTACACGAAAGCTGCGAAGCAGCATCGCAGTCTCGGCGAGATCGTCGAGCAGTACCGCGAGTGGAAGACTTTGAAGCACGAACTCGCGGGCGCGCGCGAACTGTTCGAGTTGAGCGACGACGAAGAGATGCGCGAACTTGCGCGCGTCGAGATGGATTCATTGCAAGCGCGAATCGAAGCGGCGCAGGAAGAGTTGCGCCTGCTCTTGCTGCCGCGCGACCCGAACGACGAGAAGAACGTCATCCTCGAAATCCGTGCCGGCACGGGCGGCGACGAGGCGACGTTGTTTGCGGCCGAAGTCCTGCGTATGTACGGGCGCTATGCGGAGCGCCATCGTTGGCGCTTCGAGGTGTTGGACATTTCCGAGTCAGGGATAGGCGGCGTGAAAGAAGCTGTCGCTTTGATCGAAGGCGACAAGGTTTATTCGCGGCTCAAGCACGAATCGGGCGTGCATCGCGTCCAGCGCGTGCCGCAGACGGAAGCGAGCGGGCGCATCCACACCTCAGCGATCACAGTCGCCGTGCTCCCCGAAGCCGAAGAGGTTGACGTGAAGATCAACCCGAACGATCTGCGCATTGACACGTTCTGCTCATCCGGCCCCGGCGGTCAATCGGTCAACACAACTTATTCCGCCGTGCGCATCACACACCTGCCGACCGGCACGGTCGTCTCGATGCAGGATGAGAAGTCGCAGATCAAGAACCGCGACAAGGCGATGCGCGTCTTGCGCGCGCGCTTGCAGGAGATGGAAGAACAGAAGCAGCACGAAGCGCTGGCGAGTGAACGCCGTTCGATGGTCGGCAGCGGCGACCGCTCCGAAAAAATTCGCACCTACAACTTCAAAGAGAACCGCGTCTCAGACCACCGCATCGGCTTGACCATCCATCAGCTTGATCTCGTCATGGACGGCGCGCTCGACCCGATCATCAACGCACTCATCACGCATTATCAGGCGGAGAAACTGAAAGCTGAAACGGTCGCAGCTTAAAAGCAGTGATGAGTAACAAGTGACGAGTGACGAGCTAAAGCCTTGTCTTAACTGATCACTTGCCACTCGTCGCTTGTCCCTGCTTTATGGAAAGCACGCGCATCTTGCTCATCCGGCACGGGCAGTCGCAAGGCAACGCCGAGCAGCGTTTCGGCGGGCACACGGCGACGCCGCTCTCGGAGCTTGGGCGCAGACAGGCTGAGGCGACGGCGCGGGCGCTGGCGACTGAGTGTGTGACGGCGATCTATGCGAGCGACCTGCGGCGCGCGGTCGAGACGGCCGAGCCGCTGGCGCGTGCGACGGGGCTTGCGATCAAACAGACGAGCGCGTTTCGTGAGCGCAGCGTCGGGCAGATGGAAGGTTTCACGTTTGAAGAAGCGGCCGAAAAATACCCGGAAGAATACGCCGCGCTCTTGCGCCGCGACTTCGAGCACGTACTGCTCGGCGGCGAAAGCTACCGGCAACTGCTCGAACGGGCCGCGCAGGCCCTCGACGAAGCTATCAACGACAATCGCGGCGGCACAATCGCCGTCTTCACGCACACGGGCACAGCCTGCATTCTCACCTTGCACCTGCTCGGTGCGCTCGATGCGCCGGAATTACGCCCCGTCTGGCTCAGGACCTCGAACTGCGGCATCAATCGCTTCGACATGCGCGCTGATGGCTTCTTGCGTGTCCTCGCCTTAAACGACACGCGCCATCTTGTCGGACTCTGAGAGCAGAAAATGCTTGACAGTCCTTCGTAACTTCTATAGTTTGTGCGCGCCTCCTCACTTTAATCGAGGTGTACCGCGGGCTGCGCACAGGCCCAACCTTCCCTGTACCGGCCGCTTGCAAGCAATCCCTTTGAAGGTTCAGTTGAACGCAGACGACGTGCGCGCGTGTCGTTCGTCAAACACCTAGACCAGCAAGTGCGATTTCAATCTAACTAAAGGAGCAACGAAGCATGGCAACGAAAAAAGCAGCCACGAAGAAAGCGGGCAAGAAAGCTGGCGCGCAGACCAGCAGAGCAGGCACGCAGATCAGTGCGGGCGATGTCAGACGACTCAGGTCGGCGGCTAAGATTGATGACTTGGGCAAAAAGGTCGGCGAGGCTGTCACCCGTGCGCTCGCGGCGCAGGGGCCATCGAACCCTTTCCTGCGCGGCAAGATCATCTGCGGCATCATCTACGACCTGAAAACGAAGTCCTTCCAGCCAGTGGTGCAGCCGCAAGAGCAATTTTAGCCACGCCGGTGTGGACCCGGCCGGAGGCTATTTCACTGCGGGAGCGTGAGCGATGAAAAAAGATCGGGCTGAGGTTGAACCTCTGTGTCCCAGCGCGCAGCCGGAAATGGCCGGCAGCGTTGCGTTCGGCGTCGTCGGCGGCACGCCCAATGCGCCGCGCATGGAGCACCTCGAACGCACGTTGCCTGTTACGGACGAACTGCTCGCGCTCTCTGCTCCTGTCAGTCCGGCCGAGGTCTTTCGCTTCGCCGCACCCTGCGCGGGTCACGCTTGCCAGCACTTCGACGGCACAGACTGTCGGCTGGCGACGCGCATCGTTCAGATTCTACCGGCGGTGACGAACGACCTGCCGCCGTGTCTGCTGCGCCCCGACTGTCGTTGGTGGCAACAGGAGGGCAAGGCGGCCTGCCTGCGCTGCCCGCAGGTGGTGACGGAAAGCTATGTCGCTTCAGACGACTTCCAACGGGCAGCCGATCCGCACACGAGCGTCTAGCGTTACGCGGTCGGACGACGTGTTTGACGAATCGCTGTCTGGATCAAGCGAAGGCCGGCCTGTTACGCAGGCCGGCCTTCGTCGTCATTGAGCCACTTGCTGGCGGCTCGAAAATACCTGATTACAGTGGGCGGCTGAGCGCGTTGGTCAGGGCAGTTCCGAGGCGTTGGCTAGGAAGCGCGGAAAAACTCTTCCCTCGCGCCCCGAAGCGCGCTAAAGTTAGCGCATGATGAAGCCAAACTTTCGCACCGACGCTCCACGCCCCGTCGCGGCCGTGCTGTTGGCCGCGTTGTCGCTGATCGTGCTGACGCTTTGGTCGCTGCCGGTCGCGGCGCAGCCCAAACCGCAGACGCAAAAACCGGCACCGGATCGCGGCATTAGCAAAGAGTTGAGCGCACAAGATGCTGCGCGCGCACTCAGTTTGGTGCAGACATTGCCGGGTCAGACCAAGCGGTTCGCGCTCATTATCGGCGTTGACCAGTACAGCGATCCGCAGGTGGTCGGACTTGGCGGCGCAGCCAACGACGCGCGCCTGCTTGCCGACTCACTTGTGCGCAATGCTGGCTTCCCCGCCGATCAGGTCGTACTGCTTGCGTCCGATCAACCGGAGGAGCGGAAGCCGACGCGCGGCAACATCCTGCGCCGTTTGTCGAACCTTGCGGCGGTCGTCCCTAAAGACGGCTTGCTGCTCTTCTCTTTCGCCGGGCACGGCATCGAACGCAACAGTCAAGCGTTCCTGCTGCCTTCGGATGCGCAAGTGAGCGACGACGTGAACCTGTTGGAGCAGACCGCGATCAACGTCGTGACGATCAAAGACTGGATTCGTAAGACGGGCGTCAGCCAAGTGCTCTTGCTCTTGGATGCTTGCCGCAACGATCCATCGGCGGGACGCGCCGCAGCCGACAATCCGCTCACGAAAAATTACATGCGCGGTTTCGACTTCGACGTGCGCAACCGCGAAGTGCAAGCCTTTGCCACCATCTATGCGACCGAGATCGGCCGCCGCGCCTACGAGTTGAAGGAACAGCGTCACGGTTATTTCACTTTGGCTTTGGTCGAAGCTCTGCGCGGGCAAGCGGCGAATGCTAAAGGCGAGGTGACGCTCGCGAGTCTGGTCAAATACCTGCAAGACAACGTGCCGCGCCGCGTCCTGCTCGATCTCGGTCAGGGCAAAGTGCAGCGCCCGTTCGCCGTCGTCGAAGGCTATCGCGCAGATGAGTTGGTGCTGTCAGTCAAAGACCCGAAGGCGGTGGCGCAAGTGCCGTTGAATAGTCGCAGAGCTAAGCCGTCGGAGCCGCCGGAGGAGCAGACGTCATCGTCGGGCATTTCAAGAGATGCCGGACTGGTGGGCACGATCTGGACGGGCGACAATCCGCAGAGCGGCGAGTTCACCATCAAGTTTCTCGCAGGCGGGCAACTGACTTATTTGGTCAACGGCATCGAGAACGGCAAGCAAACGATGTTCGCCACCAAAGGTACTTGGAAGCAGGTCGGTAATCACATCCGCATCGTCATCGGCAAC
>QHXQ01000063.1 GCA_003223935.1 Acidobacteriota bacterium
CAATCCACCGCAGAATCTCGATTGTGGCCGCGACCGAACGAGTCTTGATCATCTGCCCGGCCGGCCACACGCGCCGGACGGAGTGCCAGACTTGCGCGGCGCAAGGGCCGATGCTGACGCCCGTCGAAGCCGCCCGCTTGATGCATGAGAGCCAGCGCCGCATCTATCAGTTGCTCGAAGCAGGCCGACTGCATTTCACGGAGACTGATGACGAGTTGCTGATCTGTTCAGCATCTTTGCGGCGCGCGCTCGGCGCGACCTACTGAACAACCAACATAAGGTGAAAAGCGATGAGCCGAAGAGCAGGAACTGTCAGACGAGAGATGATGCAACGTCAAGCCGTACGGGGCGCGCATGAAGGTCTGTTGCTGGGCCAGATTGCGGCGCTGCTGAAATTCAAGGTCAAGCGTTTGGAGGAGTCAACGGCCGAGGTCATGGCCGCGACCCGGCGTTTGGAGCAGGCCCGCGAGTCGGAGCTTCAGGTGCGCGCGTCGGACGTAGTGCAAGGCATCAGCCTGTATGACGAGGTGCGCCGGTACGAGCGCGAACTGATCTGCGCCGCGCTCACACACACCATGGGCCATCAGCTAAAAGCCGCGCGCCTGCTCGGCGTGAAAGCAACCACACTCAATGCGAAACTTAAACACTACGGCATCTGTGCCCGCAGTTATAGCCAAATGACTGACTAACGACGACTGAGGCGAGCGGCTCAAGCGGCGCGTAAGGAGGCGATGATGAGACACACACTGCAAGTCTTAAAGGGCATCGAGCCAGAAGTCGAGCACAGCAGCGCGCAACCTTTGTTGCCGCTCTTGGCTACGGCGAACGATGTGCGCGGAGTTGTCCAGTACCTGCGCAAGCGACCCGAAGGCGTGACGTTGAGTGAAGCCATTGACGCGATCAAAAAACAGGTCTTTGAGCCGGCGAAGATTGCGGCTTACGAAGCGCTGAACTTGATCGAGCAGGAGGGCAACCTGCTCAAGCTCACACCACTCGGTTGGGATTTGGCGCGCAGCCTCGAACCGGAGACGCGCGCCTTCTGCGCCATCCTCGGCCGTATCGAGCCATATCACAGTGCGTTGGTCTGGGCGCAACGCCGTCAACTCGATTATCTGATCCATCCAGACGTAGCCGCCTATTGGCGCGAACATCATCCGCAGGTGCTCGGCATCAATACGCCCAAGATGATCGAAGCGAACGTCGGTTGCTTCTTCCAACTGTGTCAGGCGGCGGCACTCGGCACAAACATCATCGGCAAGAAGGGCCAGCCCACGCGCCTGCGCTTCGACCGCGAAACCTTAGCGGCCTATGTCGCCAGAGCACACGCCCACATTAAGATCGAAGAGCGGCAGACCATAGGCGAAGTGGCCGCACCGGATGGTGAGTTGCTTGTCGCCAATGCCGGTTCGAGATCGGCGGCCGAAATGATGTCTGCGCATCGCGCGCCGGTGATGCAAGTGCTCATCGTGGGCAATAGCGATGAAAGCATCACCGCACCTCTGCGTGCCCTGTTTGCGCTGGCCGATGTGCCTTACCGCATGGCAGTCAGAGAGCAGACAGACGTTGCGCTCTTGCCGTTAAAATTCTTGGCGGCAATGCGCGAGTGTCAGGCTGCGGTCATCGTTCTGCGCGGGGCTGAACAGTTGGCCGCGACCGAGGCCGCGCCGCAACTCAGCCAGCAAGCGCAAGCCGAACTTAGCGTTGCGCTCGCTCTCTATGAGCGCCGCATTGTTCTGCTGTGCGATGAGCCAGTGGCCGCTTTGCCAGCCCTGACGGAGCTACTTAAGTGCCAGCTTGCTGATGAAGGGCTTAGTTGGGAGATCGGTCTGGGGCTGATGCAGTTGGTAAAAAATTTTCGGCAACAGGTCAGTCAGTAAGTAGCCACTGAACTTTAGGCCACGAACAACGCCCGGAGAAGGCTCCTTTAGACTGCATAATCTTCACATTCATTTCAGATGGAAAAGAGCGCATCACTTTGAAGTGACGCGCTCTTTTCATTCAATAACCACTCCAATCCCAAGCTGAAATACAGAGTCATCTGCCACAGCACTATATTTCTTACCCTCGCGTTATACCCTCAATTCAGTGCGGCTCACCAGATCAACTATGCGATCAGCGGTGCGTGCGGCAACGGCTTGAATAGTCAAAGAGGGATTGACCGCCGTGGAGGTCGGAAAGACTGAGCCGTCGCAGATGAAAAGATTCGGCACGCCATGCGCGCGGCAGTCCGCATTCACGACCGAGTCTGAAGAGTCGCTCCCCATGCGACACGTGCCGAGCAAGTGGGCGGTGCGGTCAGCCGACCAAAGATCTTCACCTCCGGCAGCCTCCAGAATTTCTTTCATCTTCGCGACGGAGTGCTCGATGATCCGCCTGTCATTCTCATGATAGCCGAAGACGATGTGCGGGACCGGTAAACCGTATTGGTCTCGTTCCGATTCGTGTAGCTTCACTATGTTCTTCTTCTGCGGCAGGATTTCGCCGACGATGCCGACGCCTGAGTAATAGTTATAGTTGAGCATCGCGCGGCGCAAATCCGCGCCCCAGAGCCCGCGTGCCGTCGCGATGCGCGAGGCGAAGTCTACTGGGTGTGGCCCGACGACTTCGATGGTGTAGCCGCAGATGAATCCTGCCTCCGGCATCGTGCGGTTGAAGTGTTCTGTAAGAGCGCCTCCCGGAGGCGGTGCCTTGTACTGGTTGATGCGCCGCGGGAATTTGGCGAAGACCTGGTGGCCGGAATGGACCATGAAACACCTGCCGACCATTCCCGAAGAGTTGGCGAGGCCGTCTGGAAAGAGTGAACTGGCGGAGTTGAGAAGCAGCCGCGGCGTTTCGACCGCGTAGCCTGCGACGACGACCGTTTTAGCGCGCTGCCGGAAGAGTTCGCGGCTACGCTTGCGGAAGTAGAGTATGCCGGTGACGCGACCGCGATCATTATGTTCGATCTGAGCGACCATCGCGTTCGGGCGCACCTCTGCTCCGGCTGCGATAGCGCGCGGGATGTAGGTCACGAGGATCGAACTCTTGGCGTTGGTAGTGCAGCCGTAATTGCAAAAACCACGGTAGACGCACGGCGGGCGATCTTTGTGTGGCGCGCTCAAGGTTGCAATCGGCGCGGGCGCGACCGGAATGCCGAGTCGTGTGCAGCCGCGGACGAGCATGTTGGCCGAAGCGTTCAACTCATGCTCACGTTGCGGATAGCGTCGTCGCTGTTTTCCCCACGGATAATGGGTCGGCCCGGCGATTTGCAATGCCTCTTCGACCTCTTCATAGTACGGCTCTAGCTCATCGAACGTGAGTGGCCAATCGCGCATGTCCGCTCCCGCCACCTCGCCTTCGAGCGACAGCCTCCTGAAGTCCTCCGGGTGGGCGCGCATGGCTATCATTGAGTAGTGGACGGTGCTGCCGCCGACGCCCTGACCTGAATTATTTGAGCCGAGTTCCACAGGGTCGTCACCACCTGTGATTCGCTCGTCCGTCCAGAAGAGCTTGCGCGAAGCCATTTCGTCCGAGACGAAATCCTTGACCGGACTCCAATGCGGACCGGCATCAAAGATGACGACCGAAAACCCCGCTTCGGCGAGCTTCGCGCCGAGCACACCGCCACCTGCGCCCGCGCCGACGATGCAGAAGTCAACCTCCTCGCGCGCTAGATCGCGCATCGGCACATACTCGCCGTGGATGCCGGGCGCAGAGAGCGTCCGATCTTTATTTGCCTCGCTCATCCTCTTCTCGCCGTGGGCTTATCGTCACGCCTAAAGAACAATCCCGCCGCCAGACCGGCAAGACCGGCCCCGGCGATTGCTAGCCAGTTGCGGTTCACGTTCGCCCAGAGCTGCGGGCTCGTCGCACTAGCGCGGTCATCGAACTCACCGTGTGCGCCGCGGTCTCCCGGCACAGGCTCCCAAAGATTGTCGCGGCGGTCCGGTTCGACCAACTCGTCAGTCTGTTGTGAGTCGTAACCGTTTTTCGCCAGATATTTATCCGCAAACCCAGACGCGATCTTGTCGCCCACGATTGCTTCAACAGTCGGGTAGCCGACGTACATCTCGCGCCGGTCGTTGTGCGCCGCAAAGAGGATCGCTTCGGCGCCGACTTCGGGCTGGTAGATGGGCGGCACGGGTTGGGGCTTGCGCGGGAGACGAGACTTGATCCGAGAGAATTGCGGCGTGTTCATCGCGGGCAGTTGCACCATCGTCACGCGCACATTCGATTTGTCGTGCAGCAGCTCGCAGCGCAACGAATCCACGAACCCTTGAATGGCGTGCTTCGCGGCGCAATAAGCCGATTGCAGCGGGATGCCGCGATAGGCGAGTGCAGAGCCGACTTGCACGATCACTCCCCGGTCGCGCGGCAGCATCCGTTTAAGCGCCGCCAATGTGCCGTACACGACGCCGAGGTAGGTCACCTCTGTCACACGCCTGTACTCTTCCGGCTTCATTTCCTTGACGGGCGAGAAGACCGAGACCATCGCGTTGTTGATCCAGACGTCAATCGGCCCAAATTCGCGTTCAATCACCTCCGCCGCCCGCTCAACTTGCTCAGCGTCGGCCACATCCGTCGGAAGAGCCAGAGCGCGACCGCCTAAACCTTCGACATCACGCCTCGCCCCTTCCAGACCATCACGACCGCGCGCCAGCAGTCCGACGTATGCCCCCTCTCTCGCAAAGGCTCGCGCGGTCACGCGCCCCAGCCCAGCCGAAGCACCCGTAATGACGACGACTTCAGGCTTGGCCAATCGTTTCACGCTATTATTCCCCTTCATGTGATCGCCCTCTTTAACTCCAATTCACTTACCCGGCAGCAGGCTCGTCAGCGCATCCTTCAGCCGCTCGGCGAAGCCCGCCGTCAGAGACCATGGGCTGGGCTGCCTGACCACATGAAGCGAGCCGCGTTTGTCGAGCACCTCGTAGCTGCCTGCGCCGCCCTTTGTACGATAGAAGCGTATTGTTACGACCGCATCCCCGACGCGCAGATTCTGTAGCGTAATCTCAGGCAGCCACTCCGGCATGTACGGGTCAACCAGAAGCATGTTGAGCGGCGCGTAAGGGTAGAGGCCGAGCATCGCTTGTAAGAGACAGAAGACGGCGGAAGCCGACCACGCCTGCGGTGAGCATGCCTGCGGGTAGAACGCCGGGAAAGGGTGATCCACGTCGCGCTGGTGGCCGCTGAAGAGTTCCGGCAGGCGGTAAAAATCGAAGAGCGCGGCGGCCTCGAACTGCGTTTGCGCGATCAACTCGACGACGCGGTGGTAGCCGTAGCGCGCGAAGGCGATGGCGAAAGTCCCGTGCTCGACCGGCCACACGGAGCCGCGATGGTAGCTGTATGGGTTATAGGCCGGATGTTTTGATGAGAGAGTACGCACGCCCCAGCCGGAGAAGAGATCGTCTTCAATGAACCTGAGTGCCGTGCGCGGAACCAGCGCCTCGTCAGCGATGGCCGTGGCGAGGCAGTGGCCGGGGTTCGAGGTGATGGATTTGATCTGTCGTTTCTGCGCATCAAGTCCCAGCGCGAAGTAGCCCTCGTCTTCCATCCAGAAGGCTTCGTTGAAACGCTTCTTCAGTTCTTCAGCCTCGTGATAGAGCCGTTTCGCTTCGTCCTTCTCATCCAACCACCAGAGGACTTCCGACATGTGTAGTTTCGCAAGGTATGCGAAGCCCTGCTCCTCGCACGTCGCGATGGGCGGCTCGACCGACGCTCCGTCTTCGTAAACTATCGCGTCCGCCGAATCCTTCCACGCCTGATTCCTTACTCCTTGCTCGGAGCGCGTCTGGTACTCGTAGAAGCCGTCCCCGTCCAGATCGCCGTAATCGTCGAGCCACTTCAGAGCCTTCATCGCCGGTTCGACGAGCGCGCGGGCCAGATACTTGCTGCCCGTCCAGTGCCATAATTCCGACGCCACTACAGGGTAAAAACCCGACGTGGTGATGGAGCCGTAGTAGCGGAGGCGCGAGCTGATGTTGAGCATCTTCACGGGCCCGTCGTGAGCCTCGTGGAGCATCTTCCCGGGCTGCTCGTCGCGCCAGTCGTTCACTTCACGACCCTGCCAGCGCGCCAGTTCGGGGAGCGTGCCCTTCATCATGTCTGTGCTCACGAGCGCGGCCTGCCACGCGGCGGTCAGCGAATCACGACCGAAGAGCGCGACGTAAACCGGAAGCCCCGCGGCCATCGTCCACGCACGCTCACCTTGATCAAGGTCGTAAAGTCGGAGCGCCGCTAGATCGCGCTTGGCCTGTTCCAGCGCGCCCACGACCACGTTCGTAAGGGTGTTGCCTTGTGGTGCCGTGAAGTGCGTCGCCTCGTTCAGGAAGATATGGCGTCGGCGGTCATACTCGTTGTGCGTGCCGGCGAATGAGCGACAGCCGTAGAGCGGCTTGAGCCATTGACCATCAATGAAAGGAATTAGGTTGATGCAAGCGTGCCAAGTGCCGAGCGGCTCAAGTTCAATATCGAAGGAGATTTGTTTATCTTTATAAGACGGCACGTTCGCAGCGTTTTCGACGCGCAACATCAGGCCGCGATGGAGATGTTTTGTTCCCGTCCCTTCCTGATTGTTATAGGTGTGCTCGACCGTGTAGTCGAACTGTAGTTCACATGTCCCGTCCGCCTCGCGCCACTCGCGCTTCGTCTCACCTGTCTGCTGGCGCTCCCCTTTGGTCTCGTCAATGTCGGCGAAGTCCGCGTCCACTTCGAGCGTGAGCGTGAAGGCCGTCCGCTGTTGCGTGAAATTCGTGAGGTCAACATCCTCATGGAGGCCGTCGCCGATGTAACGTGAAAGGCGCAGTTCAAGCGTCTGCTCCGAGATGGTCTCCATCTGCCCGCTTCCGGGGTCGCGCTCCTCCTTGACGCCCGGCGGCAGCGCGATGTAATAGCCGAGCCACGTGTGCTGCTCGACGTTCGAGAGCGCAACGGGTCGCGGCGGCTCGCCGTTAACCAGATAACGGTAGAGAGAGAGCAGCCGCGTCTGGCGCACAAAAAGGCCGTGATCCGCCCCGTCGCGGACGAAGCCGTCGCGGTCGGTGGCGAGCACGGTGCGGCTCTGGCTGGCGTAGAGCGTATCGGCCCGCGGACGCAGTCTCACAAGGTAGTCCTGCGGTCTGACGATCATTGTGGTCTCCCTAACCGTTCGACATCAGCGAAGAATCAACCTCCATCCTGCGCTTCCCAAGGGTCAACGCCGCCTTCCCATTTGCGGACGTGGCCGCGCGGCGACGACGACCCGTTGTAGCCGATCTCATTCCAAGCTAGAGGATGCGCGTAATATATCTTGACAATCGTGATCGAGAGCACACTTTTGAAGAAGCGCGCGGCGGGCAGTTTTTCCCACGACGCGCCGGGCGGACTCCCGCGCTCAACGTGTCTGAGCACGACGTTCTGCGAGAGTGGATCAAGTTCAACGAACGGCTTACCGTCGAAGAGCGCACGCGCCGCCTCATCAATCCCAGCCAAGCCCAGCCGCCACGCCTCACGCTGCGGCGGCAGTTCCTCGTAGCGGTAACCGTCGCGGCTGTCTTCATAAAGCTTTTCGTCTATCCACGGCACGATAGGTATCTTCGCAGATTTATCACGGTCAGGTTGCGGCACGATCTGCTCGGCGACGGCCGCGAGCGTGCGCGCCTCTGCGTCAGTGAAGAAACGAATCTCCGGCACTTCTTCCAGACGTTTGCGCACGACCTCACGCGTCTGGTCGTCCCAGTCGGGAGATGACCATTTATCGAGCACGTTGTAGCCCGGATAGCGCGTGCGAAATTCCTGTTCCATCTGGTGCCTCTTCAATCGCTCAGGCGTTACGGGCTCACTCGTGTGCTCGTAACCAACCGTTAGTAAATCCCGCGCGGCGCAATCCGGTGATGATGTAAGGGCAGCGCCGCATAAGCCGCCAGAGAAAGCCCGAACGGTAGTTCTCAATCATCAACATAATTGGCCCCTGATCGAGACCGTAATAGCCTTTCGAAATCCAACCCTTTGCTCTGTCCGAGAAGGTCGGGTTGTAGCTGCACTTAAAGCCGTACTCACTCGTCATCTCTGGGTAGGACTTATCGAAACACTTGATCGTCGGCAGCACTATCTCAGGCGCAAACGGGAGCGAGGCGATGACGGCCCAGGGCGCGAGCGTACCGTCGTCCGGGCCGTAAGGGATGCTGCGCGCCTTGTAGTCATAGAAGCGCCGCACAATGCCATCAACCTTGCGCGTCGCCGGGCCGGGGCCGTCGCTCGCCGTAATGCCCCAGATGTATTCACCGTAGCCTTTGAACCCTCGCGGATTACGGATCGCGTACTGCTGTTGCACGTAGGTTGCACGCCGGCTGTTCTCGAAGTAGTCAATCCCCCGCGCGCGCATAAACTCATCTTGAATGCCGCGAAAGTCTATCCATAGATGGGAAAGCTGATGTACAAAGAGCGGGCCAGCGTACAAAAATTCGTGGCCGTAGAGTTTCCGCCACCGGTAGGTTTTGGTCCACGCCGTGTAGCTCTCACGGGGCAGCGGGTACGTTGGCGACCCCAAGCCGAGCACGTATAATAGGAGCGCTTCGCTGTAGCCTTCCCAACGGTGCTTCAGAAATCTTCTCTCCGGCTTCCACCCGTGCGCGACTTTCAAGGCGCCGTTCTGCGCCCACTGCCAGTCGGCGCGCCGGTAGAGGGCGTCGGCTAACGCGCGTATCTCTCGCTCTTTCTCCGTCTCGCGATCAAAATAGGCGGCGGCTGTCAGCGCTCCTGCGAGCAAGTAGGTCGTATCTATGGTTGATAGCTCAGACGACCATGCGCGCCGCCCAGTCTGCATATCTAGGAAGTGATAGTAGAATCCTCTGTAACCCGTCGCATCCTCTTCCGTTCCCTGCGGGCTATGCCAAAAAAACCGCAGCGTCGTGAGCGTCCGTTTTACTGCTTCGGAGCGGCTGATGAGCGAGCGCTCAACGGCGATTGGATACGCAGCGAGAGCGAAGCCGGTGGGGGCGATGCTGGCGGGCACGCCCTCTCGCGTATTGTCCGGCACAAGACCGTTCGCCGTGTTGGTTTCCTTTAAGAAGTAGCCGAAGGTAGTCTGTTGGAGCTTGTCCAACTCCTTTTCACTTAAAGATGGCGGGGCCGCTCTCATATGTGAGCACCTCCGCTGACCTGTGCTGGCGCAAATTCCAAGGTGATAGCCGCTACGCTTTGAGGAGGCAGAGCGAGGTCAAGATGGACGGTTTGATCTTTGTACTTCCAGGCGTGCGGCTCAGGCGCGAGGCGAGAGGCCGCTTCCAACTGCTCCACGTCCAGCGGGCTGAGGTATTCAGGCTCGCCCATCTCGCGCCACATCCTTTGTGGATTCGCGTGGGTCTCATCAATGCGCACGAGATACGCTGAGCGCGGCTCCTCAGGCGCGTTGCAGAGACGGACGGAAACAGGCTCGGTCTTGATCTGCCGGCGCGGCAGGGCATGATTGGTGAGCAAGACGGTGACATTACTCTCGCTACGAATAGCCCACGCATCCACCGTTTCATGCAGACCGTCAACGAGCAACTGCTCAGTGCCGAGAGCCTGAAGCAGCTCGAAGGCTCGATAAGTAGGCTTCGGAATACCGTGCAGGTTTATGAGGCCAAACCCGCCATGAAACGGCCGCGAAGGGAAGTAGTTCTCTTCAAAGATGTCTGAGAACGTCCAGAAGCTGTAGCCTTCTACCAGACCATTAGCTTCCATCACGGTCTTCGTGACGAACGCAGCCGCGTAGGGTTCGTCGTGCAGCGAGTCGCGCGGGTTAGATGAAGCGTTCCACTCCGTGTAATAAACGGGTCGCCCGCGCGCCCGCGCGTATGTGTCTTGTGCCTGTTCGCGCAGGATGCTGCGCGAGGCGAAAGCCAACTGCGTCAACGTGTCTTGACTCTCTTCGCCAAACGCATCGGTCGGGTAATGATGTGTGCTGACGAAATCTGCGGGCAGTCGCTTCTTCTCGCAGAAGTCCAGGAACTCTTCGATCCACTCATTCTTGGCGGTCGCCGGGCCACCGACCCGAAGCGATGCGTCCACCTCCTTGATGGCACGGACGGTGTGCCGATAGAGTTCGAAGTAATCCCCTTGCGTGCCCGTCCAGAACTCTTTGAGGTTCGGCTCATTCCAGACCTCGAAGAACCACTCGCTCACTTCACTGATGCCATAGCGTTCGACCCAATGAGAGACCAGTTTACGAATGAGCGCGGCCCACTGTTTGTAATCCTTCGGCGGCGTGACGTTTGCTTGATAGTGAAAGACGGTCTTATGGCCGGAGGCGAGCGCGGTCGGCATGAAGCTCAGCTCTACGAAAGGCCGCATCCCGATTGACAGAAGAAAATCAAAAATTTGGTCGACATTGAAGAACGAGTAGAGGAACTTGTCCTGTTGATTGACGAGCGTGCTCATGTCGTCCGAGAGCAGGCCGTGAAAGCGCACGTGGCGAAAGCCCAGCTCTTCGTGACAGCGCCGTAACTGTTTTTGCCAGTCGGCGCGGAGCGCAACCGGCGCGTGATCGCTCCCGACCGTGTGCTCCCAGAAATGCGTGAGCGGCGTCGTGATTTCAGAAAGATGGCACGTAAAATCCGGCATCGTTTGACGACTCTTCACTGTCTCCTTCTCAAGGATGTATGAATCGCGTCTCTCCACATCAATACAGCCCACATTCAAGTTGCGCCCTCTCATCACAGTGCGTTGCGCACCACGCCCCGTACAATCTCAGCCGTCAGCCCGTAAACGAGGTGCGACGCGAGCGCATAAACGTGCGTCGAGAGTGGATACTCAGTCGGCCCTTTCGAGAGGCCGAGCAGTGGTACTGCGCCTTCGTCCGCGACGAGCCAGAAGACCGCTCCGAATGGCAGCCCGATCCCTGCGGTGACTTCCGGCGCGAGTTCGGCGGCGGTGCCGTACAACCCACCCACGCTCGTGCCGAAAGAGTAGTGGACCACTGGGCCGGCGATCTTCTTTTCGCGCTCAGTCAACTTGTGCTGAAAGATTCCTTCTGAGATGGCGGAGGCAGCTCTCACCGTCGTGTCATCCTGCGCTTCATCACTCGATTGCTGCTCTTGTCGCTCGCCCTTTTGCTGCGAGCTTCGCGCGCCCTGTGCCTGCTCGCCGTTCTCAGCCAGCTTGCTCCACACATCTTGAAAACGATTCATCGTCCAAGACGCGACCAGCCCGCCGATGAGACCAGCCGTTAGCCCCTTCCATACGTCGCTCTCGCGACGACCGCTTGTCCGTTCCTCAGTTCGCATGATCCTATTTCTTCCCCTTTTTCAATCTGATTTCACTCATAACAAGCGCACCGTCACTAACCCAACCGTGGCGAACCCTGCGAAGAGCGCGGGCGCCCACGCCGGCGGCCCCTCCAGCAAGTTGAAGAGTGAAACATAAAGCCCGCCCATCTGCCGCTCGAAGCCGCGCAGGTGCATCCCCAAGCCAATAAAGCCGAGCAGAAATGTCAGCCACAAAAGGATCGTGAGCGCGAAAAGTATCAGGCTATTCGGAGCGACCACCATCCAAATGCTGGCGACGACGGCAAGAAGTGGCGCGGTTAGCGGCGCGTACATCGCCGGGTTATTGAAAGCGCCGCGATAGTGCAGGATCGTGGCCTGCAAGACCGCGCCCGCGAGCGCGACTGCAACCAGAGCCAGCAGCGCCGCACGCATATTCAATCCGGCAAAGCTCACTTCGCCCGCCAAGCCCCGTGCCGCCACGACGGCGAGCACGCCTACGATGGCGAGCGCGAGCGGCGCAAGCTGCGGCGCGCCGTACATGAGATAGTGCAGCAGCCACTTGTAGCCGCCCGGCTTCTTCACGATGCCGTAGTAGTGATGAAAACCGAAGCCGACTAAGCCTGACGCGACTGCGAGCCAACTCGCCCCGCGCAACGCTGTATTCAGCCATGCGACGTTTGGCGCTACTGCCGCGGCCACAGCAGCGATAATCAACAAACCACCGCTGATGAAAGGCGCGTACTGAACTCGGAAAGTGAAGCCCGACCGGTAATGTCCGGCCAAAGCATCTGCCAGCAACAGTGATGTCAGTCCCGCTGTTAGCAGCGCGATCCATTGAAAAGCATAGAGACCGATGAACGAAGTCCCCGTCAAGCCGCCTCTCCGTGCTTCTTCGTGCGGGCAGGCGGCGGTGTGGCCTTCGACGAAACGAGTTGTGGCGGCGGAGACCCGGCGTCATGCTCGGGTAACTCGCGGTATGCCTGCTCGACCTCTAGGCCGTAGCGGTAGACGAGTTCACCGCCCAAGTACCCCTGCACCGTCATCACGAGCGACACGACCGCGAGCGCCGCCAAGTATACCCAAGAGACACTCTGCCCACTCTGCCACAGCGACATGCGCCAGAACGTTATCGCCACAAGCAATCCGTAGAAGATGAAACCCAGCGCCATGTGCGCACGCAAGAATGATCTCGCTTCGCCCTCTTCCACCGGCGCGCGCGTAGCAGAAGTCAGACCCGTTGACAGAGTGGCGAGGGTCATGAGAGCCGCGCCGACGAGCGTCCACCCGCCGGCAGCCGTGAGCGACCGTTTATTGAAGAAGAAACCGAGCGCATCGAAAACCAATGAAGCGGACGTGAGCGCGATGGTGAAGTGGACGAAGATCGGGTGCATCGGCGCACCCATCTTGATAAGGCCTATCGCCTGTCTCAGGCTCTTGACCGTTCCGCCGCGCTCCGTCGGTCTCTTCATCACGCAGCCTTCCCTGCGATGAGCGGAAGGATGTGTCCGCCGTGGCGCAGCACGGCGAGCATCGCCCTATCGCCCTGTTTCTCGGACGCCATCCTAAGCGCTTCCTCTGCCGTCGCCGCATAACGGAAGCCGAGTCGTTCGGTCTCCTCGCGCGTCACGCCCGGCGAGACCATAACGCAGTCGGCGCGGTCAACGATCTGCGCCACGTCCGCGAGGATAGCCGCGCCCACTACGTCTTCCACCTCGCCCGCTTCGACCATGCGCACGATCTCGGCGTGCGGGCGGTAGCCGATCTCCAGCACGTTCGGGTGATTGTCCGCGACACCTTCCGGGTTCGGCGCGACGACGATGAGCGAGCCTCCGTCGCGCACCGCCATCGTGCCGGAATAGAACCCTTTCGCCGACTGCCAGAAATCACGATCCGCCGGGTATGAATCAATGAGTACGATGTCCGCGCGCCGGGGCATGGTCACAGCATTTATTTCACGCGACAGTTTGCAGCCCGCACGGTGCGCCTCGACCGGATCGCCGACGAAGCAGCCGACGATCTTGCCCTCGTAATCAGAGACGAGATTGGCGATGTAGATAAGCCCTACGATTCGCGCCGCCTCTTCCATCCTGAGGCGCATTGGGTTGTCGGCCACGCCCATCACCGTTTCCGACATGCGCAAGGACGCTTCCCACTGGTTGCGTCCCTGCATCTCGCGCCCCGCCACACCGGGGAAGGCGATCTTCGCGCCGCCCGAAAAACCTTTGACCCGGTGCGGCACGATTGAGCCGAGGCCGATGACGAAATTTGCCTCGGCGAGCAGGCGGTGCGCCGTCACGCGGGTGCCATCCTTGGTGTGACCGAACTCACGCAGATTTGACTCATCCAGCCAGTGGTGCTGATGAACCTCAAAGCGTCCGTAAAAATCGCCGAGTTTCTGTTGCAGTTCCGCTTCCCTCATCTCGCGATGCGTGCCTTGCGCCGTCAGGAGTGCGATCTGCTTGTCCAAAACTCCCGCCGCCCACAACTCCCCGGCGACACGCTTCAGGAGGCGCGGGACGGGGGTGCCGCGCGTCCCGTCGTCAACCAAGATGAGCACGCGATCCGTTGGTTTCACCGCTTCACGCAGGCGCGGCGCGCCAATCGGCTCACTGAAACCGCGCGCGAGCACATCCTCTTCGTTCACTTGTCCTACGGCGCGCGGCGCGTAGACTCCCATCAGATTCGCGTCCGGCACTTCGACCGGCGCGACCCGCTCGTAACCGGGATATGGAAAATCTATTTTCATGTACTCCAAGTGTGACGCTTTACCCCGTTAAGCTGATTAGCGCGAGTCCCGTCTTCTTATCCACTTTGCGTCTAAGGTGCTCCGGTGATTCGACGAGGATCACTTCCAATGTGGGCCATACGCGCGCCTCCAGAAGATGCCCGCCGTGCGCCGTGCCGTCCGCCTTACCGACCACGACGTGAGCGTGTACCTTCGGCTCGCCGCCGTCCGAGGCGATGTCACCGACGAGGGAAAGCACCTCGACCTGCGCATCGATAGAAATCCTTTTGTAGTCCTTCCGCTCCCGCTCGAAGAAGCCCAGCGTGACCCGCTCGAAAGCGCCGATGGCCGTGAAGTGACTGGCGGAGAGTTTGTTCTCTTTAGCAAAGGCCAGCAGGCCGCTCGCAACCTCATCGCCCTTGTCGAAGATGATTGCAAACGTTTTCTCTCCGTCGTCGTGGATCAGCTTTGTCTTCACGTTTGCCTCCCGTTAAGGCTCCGCGCTCACAGCAACTCATTTAGCTTGTCGCGGAAGAGCGTCAGGGCAATCTTCTTACCCTCAGGCTGCCCCTTCATGAGCGCTTCGGCGAAATGGAGCGCCTGCTCGACGCTCACCTTCGGTGGCATCGGCGGCTCGAACGGGTCAACCAACACTTCGACGATTGCAGGCTTGCCTGATTGAAGCGCGCGCTCCAAAGCAGGCCGTATCTCTTCCGGCCTGTCAACCGTGAAACCGATGCCGCCGCAAGCTTCGGCGTACTTAGCAAAGTTCGGGTTATGCAGTTCGCAGCCGTATTCGGGATTGCCCAGGAAGACGATCTGCTCCCACTTGATCTGTCCCAATGTGTTGTTTTTGATGATCACGACGGTGATGGGCAGATTGTATTTGACGGCAGTGAGGAACTCGCCCATTAGCATCGTGAAGCCGCCGTCTCCAACGAAGGCAATTGATTGTCTGTCGGGGTACGCGACCTTGGCGGCAATGCTATAAGGCAGCCCTGGTGCCATCGTCGCCAGCGTGCCGGAACAACTGAACTTCTGATTCTTTCTGATCTTGAACTGGCGCGCTATCCAAGTCGTGATCGTGCCCGAGTCGGTCGAGATGATCGCGTCGTCTGCGGCCAACTCCGACAACTCCCAGGCGACGCGTTGCGGCTTGATGGGAACGTCGTCGCGCACGGCACATTTTTCCATTAACTCCCACCAATCTTTCATCCCGGCCTGCGCCTGTTCGAGAAAGCTTCGATCCTCTTTGCGCGTGATGAATCTTGAGAGTGCAATGAGGGTCGGTTTCGCATCGCCGACGAGACCGACCTCGATGGGGAAGCGCAGGCCGATTCGATCCGGCTTGTCATCTATCTGCACGCCCTTGGCCTGACCGGGCTTGGGCAGGTATTCCATATACGGGAAAGATGAGCCGATGATGAGCAGGGCGTCCGCCTGCTCCATCGCCTCCTGCGAGGGCGTCGTACCTAAGAGTCCGAGTCCGCCCGTCGTCAACGGGTGATCGTCCGGCACGACCGCTTTACCGAGCAAAGCCTTGACGATGGGTGCGCCGAGAAGGTCTGCGACCTCGATCACCTCGTCCCCGGCCCCGAGCGCGCCCTGCCCGACGAGGATCACCGGTTTCTTTGCTTCGTTAAGAATGAAGGCGGCGAGCTTCAACTCATCTTCAGGCGGTATGGTGACGTGCGGCGACCAGCGGCTCGTCGTGGAACCTTCGACCTTGTGCATCGAACCCTTATCGGAAGGCTCTTTCTCTTGATAGTCAACCGGGAAGGTGATGTGCGCCACGCCGCGGTTGTTGAGCGCGTGGCGACACGCTTCGTTAACCAGCAGCTCGACCTGATCAGGGTTGATGACCTCTTGGTTGTAAACGGCCACGTCTTGAAACAGGAGCGTCATGTTGATCTCCTGCTGGAAGTTGCTGCCCTTTAGATCGGAGTAGGTCTGCCCCGTGATGGCGAGCACAGGTGCTTGATCGAGCTTAGCATCGTAGAGGCCGTTTAAGAGATGTATGCCGCCGGGGCCTGACGTAGCGAGACAGCAGCCCAAGCGTCCGGTGTATTTCGCATACGCGCAGGCCATGAAGGCCGCCGCCTCTTCGTGCCGCACTTGTATGAAGCGCACGCGGTCTTGGCGCTGGCGGAGCGCCTCCATGATGCCGTTGATGCCGTCGCCCGGCAGCCCGAAGACCGTGTTCACGCCCCAAGCAATGATGCCCTCGACGAGCACGTCGGCGGCTGTGTCTGCCATCGCTCTCCTCCTCACTTCATGTTCGTCACAAATCCAAAGGACTAATATTGATGAGCTGCAATGTCGAATGTGAACTTCAGCTTGTCTCTCACGCGTACCAAGCCATGCACGGCAGATGTTGCTTTGACGTTGTAGTCGCCGCGATTGACCGTGAACTCGCCACGCGCTCTGAGCGTGGTGCCGCTCAACGTCACTTGCGCGGGGATACGGATGTGATGCGTCACGCCGTGCAGCGTCAGGTCGCCGCCGATCTTCGCCTCGAATTGCCCGCCTGTCAGGTTGCCCGTCACATCCGTACTCTTGAATATGATCTCCGGGTACTTGGCCGTCTCAAGGACTATCTCGCGCAGCTCTTTGTTGATGACCTGCTTCTGCTGCTCCGTAAATGCGTCGCGGGTCTCGACCAGCGAGTCGGCGCGAATCGTCATCTGGAGCGAGGCCGGGCTGGTCGCGCCCGGCGTCAGTTGTGCCTCACCTGAGAAGTCGCGCACCGCGATGAAGTGGTCGTGCCCTTTAAAGAAGAGCAGTCCACCAGCGAAGGCCCGCACCATGAATCGGCTCTGGCTAGCATCCAGTCTGTAGCGAGCGATGTCAATGCTGCTCGTCTCAGTTTTTGCCCCGTCAGGCGTGGGCACCTCGTACATAGAATTAGCTAGCCGCTCGACTGCTTGAAATGCTTGGGCTTTCGTTGAGCTAGAACCGCTGATGTTTGTTGAGTGATAACCGACTGGTCCCAGCGCAAGCACACTCCACAAAACGAGTGTGGATGATAAAAATCGTTTCATCTTTGAGACCTCCCGTGCGAATGTCTTGAGTCACCTTCGGGTGCAACTTGCCCATCCCCCGCCATGTAATAATAAACACTACCCTCGCGCGCGTGCGCCGTCAGGGTTTATTAACAGGTAGCCCACTGCGGCGCAGCCGGTCAACCGAATAGCCGTTGTGCTCGATGAACCAGAGCAGCACGAAGTTGACCAGCGCGTACTGAGTGTTGTGCGCGACCGTGGGGAAATCGTTGAGCATGACTGTCCCGAAGGTGAGCGCGACGAGGAGCAAGCCCGACAGCGCGAGCGCGACAGTGCTGAATAGACC
Organism: Acidobacteriota bacterium; assembly: GCA_003223935.1. GTDB lineage: Bacteria > Acidobacteriota > Blastocatellia > Pyrinomonadales > Pyrinomonadaceae > QHXQ01. The sequence goes on from QHXQ01000063.1 coordinate 17,278, forward strand.
AAGCAGGAGAAGCGTGCCGCAGAGCACTTCCATGAAGGGCAGCGCATAAGCAAACGGCATGACGAGCGCGGCCGGCAAGTGGCCGGCGAACCGCTGATTCATCCCGCCGACGAAGTTGCCGATCCCGCCCATGAACTTCCCGACCCCGTTGAACAGGAACACCACGCCCAGCGTCACGCGCAACAAGGCATAGGCAACTTCACGATGATTGCTCATAAACGTCATCCTCCATCTTTTATAGCGCTGCCTTCCGCGTTAAGCGATAACAGGCCGCCACCGTTTCGTCTGTGCTGTTTGCCAGTCTATTCCTGAAGCCGATCTTCTTCGTCCCCTTATCTCAGACGTGCATATTAAGCAACGTGCATCCGCTCACATTTCTGTCCTCGTGCCGGACTGCTGATTGACCGCCACGGCGAGCTTGAAGACCATCTCATCAACATGCCAGCCGGAGATTGTGATCAGGATAACCCCTAACACGGAGAGCAGGACAGGGAGAGTGTAACTTCCGCCCACCATCCCCACGCCGCTCTTCGTGCACAGGTAAAAACTGACCGCGAAGACAATGAGCGCGATGACGCTGAGGCGTGCGTGCCGGTTGGCGACTTTTTCACCTCATGGTCTTTGATCGAGAGCCGGTCAATGAAGTCGGGCACAGCGGTCAACCCAAAGATAGTGTCCGCATGACATGCGACGCCACGACCGGCCATGCTCCCCACGAGTTTCGCAGTGCCGTCCGCATCGCGTTTGCCTAACCGCCCTGTGCATCAGGTTTTCCCGTGAGGCGATCCGTCGCTTCCTCTTCGCGCCCGGTGACCGCGTCCTTGATCTTCCCGGCGGTCTGCCGGAGGATTGCACCACTGATCTCGCTCTTGTCGAGGTCTTCGGTGCCGCCCTGTGGCACCTCGAATAAGAGGCGTTCGGCATACGGGGCGGAGCGGCCCAAGTTGTAAGCGACGGTGCTTTCGACGGACGTTTTTCTCGCATCTTCGACGGTTCGCTTGCCCGTCACGATCTCGTGCACCATGTTCAGGCCGAGGACGTTTGCCGATTCCGTGTCGCAACGCGCCGCCACCTCACCCCTCGTTCGGTCGCACAGGATGCTGCCGTCGAACATCGCGATGAGGTGGAACATCTCCGGCGGCACGCGGTAGTCAATAACCTGCGTGAGAAAGTCTGAGTGCACCGTCGGCCAGTTGTGGACCACAGCGTCGCCCGATAGTTCGGTGCGCTTCCACGGGCCGTTCCCATACCAGAAGAGTTTCGTCGGCATCGCCTCGTTCGGATAACCGTACTTGGCAATCATCTGCTCGGCGATATGCTTCTGGGCGGCAGGCCAGCTCTCGATGATCTTCTCGACATCGGCGGCAGCCACGGTCGCGCGCGCACCTCTCTGGGTCTCGTGCTCTCCTTGCAGCTTGTGAGCGATCCCTTGGCCGACCGCGCGCGCCGTGCTGCCCAAGCGCTCGCTCGTTTCCAAGTCTAACGGCTGCGGCTGCTCTTGCCTTTTCGCCTCTTTGTCATCCTTCTCTGCCATTCTTTTCACCTCCTCGTTATTCGCGCACCAATCGGCGATTGCCTAAGAAACCGCAAGCTTAGTGCCGAAAAACTATTAAACGTAATTCTGCCGGGGTAGCCATCACGTGCCGAATCCACGAACCTCCACACGTCACGCCACGCGCGCCTTGCCGGTTGCTTCCGCTCCTGTGTCGTGTTGCGGATTGACCGCCACGCCGTACCTGAAGACCAACTCGCCTCCCAGATAGCCAGAGATCGTGATCAAGATGACGCCCAACACGGAGAGTAGGAGCGGGATGGTGTAGCTTCCGCCGATCATGCGTGAACCGCCCGTCGTGCGCAGATAGAAGCTGGCCGCGAAGACCAGTAGCGCGATGACGTTGAGGCGCGCGTGCCAGTCAGCGACCTTTTTCACCGCACGGTCTTTGATCGAGAGCCAGTCAATAATGCCGAAGACGGCTGCCAACGCAGCACCGATGATGCCGCCGAGAAGCGTGTAAAAAGCAATCCAATCCCGCCACACAGGGTTACCGCGCCACAGGTAGATCACGTCCGCGATGAGCGAAAAGGCCCAGAGAGCAATCGGAAACGGAATGATCATCGGATGAATCGGATGCCCTCCGACACTTGCAGGACTTGCCATAACTATCTCCTTGTTAATTGCCGCATCTCGCGCCGAATAGAACTTGCGCGTCCGCTATTTGAACTTGTTCGGGAACTGATTGATGATTCCCGCGCTGAGCATGTCGGCCATGCGTAAGATTTGCTCGTGCACGGCGTCGTAAGCCCTGACGTCACCCGCCCAATCTCCGTGCAGCCGCGCTACAGCCTCGTTGGTAGTGAGTTTCAGATGGTCGTGCATCATCTGTCTCATCTCACCGGCGGGCCAGTTTTGCGGGTTCGCCTTGCTCAAGAAGTCCGCGATCTGATCGGCGTTGGCAGACCAGCGTCTGTTCGCGTCGTCGAGCTTCGGTTTGTCATTCGCTTTGGCCGCCGAGACAACGTCCGCTGAGATCAGGATGTGGTCTCTCAACAGCGCGGTCAGTTGGTCGCCCGCCGCTGCGCCGTAGTACGGCTTAATTGCGTTGCCGGTGTCAACCTGATTCTGCAAGAGGCGCTGGGTGGCCGCGTCCTTGTCGGGCAGGTCGGCCGCGGCGCTGATGATGAAGACGCGCGTCCACGTGATGTGATCCTCCCAGAGCTTGCGCATGGCAGCTTGGAAGGCGGCTTGTTTCGCTGTATCCGGCTTATCCAACGCAGACGAAGCTGAGACCGCCGGCGCTGCCCGGTTGTGGCCCGCCGCTCCGACAAGCAGGATAAATGAAGCCAGAAGCATAACGAACAGAGACGACTTGATTCGAAGACTCATAATTACCTCCTTCTATTGCTCATGCCCCGGATTCAACCCTTCGGGCAGGAGGTCACCGCCAGAGTCGTGCCCCCGCCCGAAAGGGTGGCTAAAGGTTTACGCGTTTCCCAAACGTAAACTTCAGCATGTGATAACCGCCAGGTCATTCGAGCCTGCATTACAACGACTTCAAGTATTCGACGAGATCGTTTTTCTCCTGCTCAGTCAGGTTCAATTTCTTGAAGCTGTTGTAGTGGTTGACCACATCGAGCAGAGTCGCGAAGCGCCCGTCGTGGTAGAACCCGCCCTTCATGTGCGCGAATAGTCCGCGCAAGGGGGCCGTGCGATATGTTTTGTCCGGCGAACGGTTCGCCTGGAAATCGTCTATGCCGATGTCTGAAGGCTTGTGCGTGTTCCAGCCCGGCTCTGTGAAGAGCGGCGGCACGTGGCACTGCGCGCAGGTAGCTTTCCCACGGAAGAGCGCTTCGCCGCGGGCGGCTGCCGCGCCGTCGAAGCTGCCCGCGGGCGGCGTCGGCGGTGGGATAGCGAGCTGATAGAACTGTAGGGCGGCGAGTTTCGCGGTCGCCATGTCAGTGCCGCTCCGCTTGTTGCCGAAGCCAGCCTTCGCCGCAATCGGGTATTTCTTCGCGTCGTTAAAACGCTCGTCGAAGAACGTCCCCTGACCTTGCAGTTCTAGGTTGGCGACGTAGGCGTTCCAGTACGTCACGGTGCCCCAGCCGCCCGTCCACGTGTGATTGTTGACGCCCGCCATTCCGAAGGCGGGCGGGATCAAGGTGGCGGCAGGTTTGCCGTCGGGCCGGAAAGCTTTCCCGTCGAGGTTCAACTCCGCGTCGAACTTCCCCGGCCCCCAACTGGCGAGCACTTTCTTTAAGGTCGCCTCGTCAACGCCCAGAAGTTGCGTGAGCGCGCTCGTGTCAGGCGCGAGCGAGATGACTTGGCCGACGTTGAGGTCGCGGTTGGGCCAGCCGTCCAGGCGGTGACCGATGCCGGGCATGAACGCGTCGTCAACCGTCGAGTGGCAGACGGCGCAGCTAAGGCCCACGGCCTTCAAACTGCCGTCCGCGTTGAACGTGCCCTTCACGCCCAAGACCGCATTGAGCTTTATGAGAGCAAGCGTGGTCGCCGGATCGTCCAAGTTGACCTCGCCGCGCTTGATCTTCTCCACGAGGTCGGCAGGCAGCGCGTCCATGTCAACTTTCAAGCCGACGGCGAGCGCGGCCTTCGGACTAACGCCCGCCCCAACGCCTCCGAGCTTTGCGCCTTCGATTGCGCGATGGAGTTTGAGCTTATCGCTCCAGTAGGCTTCGTCGCCGAAAGTCTCGAAGCGGAAGATTTGCCGCCCCTGCTCCAACATCTGCTGCGCGTTTCCATCAATGCGACTATCGAACCCGCTAACCGTTGGGGTACCGCCCGCTCGGCTTCCGCCCCTGTCAGACTGCGCCCGAACCAGCCCGGCAACGTAAAGCAGGCCGAGAGCGATAAAGACGAGCAGCGTGATCACTTTGATGTGGTTCACGGAGAGCTTGACTGTAAACGCATTGGTGCCACAGTCAGTTCTTCCGCCCTCCGCTGTGACCGAGTGCGCCGGGGCCTGCTCTTGAGAAGGCGTGTTTGCTCGCCCGGTTTCTTTGTTCATCTCTCTCTACCTCCTTTGATCGGAAACTATGGCGGAGACAAATCGGTGCCCAAAATCGTTGTTTTCTGAACGTCTGTTTTTTTAGGGGGAACAAAGGATGATAGTGAGTTTTAGGGGGCGGGCGAAACAGCAATTACACGCATGCGGCATGAGTGTTTTCACTTATATACAGTGTGCTGTTGCCTGCTATACTTTTACCTTTAATAGACAAAAGGCGATATAGAGGCTTCCGCAGGCGATTGCTAACGCCGGGGTTGGGGCGTCGCCGTCTCGCTCGTCTAACGGCCACGCGGGCTTGTAGCAAGGGACGGGCGAGTCAATACGAGCTTTGTGTTTCGGCCTAGCGGCATGGTAATTGGCGCTAACGCAGCTCGGGGCCGCGACATATCGATACAAGCCGTGCGGGACGCCTCAGTTGAGCACTGTCACTACAAATTGTGCGCGCACATCGCGAAGGATTTGACGTGCGCGCACCGAGGGGGTCGAGCATGGTCAAGGGGACGAACTCTACGGTGCTACGCTACGCAGTCGCCGTATCGTCCACTGCATTAGCGCTGCTGCTTACTTTGTTGTTGTGGCGTTTAATGGAGCCGAACCGCTTATTGCTCCTGCTGGCCGCCGTGATCCTCAGTTCCTGGCGTGGCGGTTTGGGGCCGGGTCTTTTAGCCGCCTTCTTGGCCGTGCTTAGTGATCTGTTCTTTCTAGATCTGTCTCCGTCAATCGGTTTTTTCGATAACAGCTTGCGGCTGGGATTGTTCATGCTGATGTCGCTGCTGATCGGGTTACAGAGCAGCAGGCGCAAGCGGGCCGAGGACGTGCTGAAGCAACGGGCGGGGTTCATCAACCAAGGGCATGACGCAGTCATTTCTACGGACCTCGACGGCTACGTGACGAGTTGGAACAGGGGCGCGGAAAGGGCATACGGCTATACGGCGGAGGAAGCGCTCGGCAAGCACGTCTCGATCATCTATCCGGCAGAAGACCTCGATTTCCTCCGGCGCGATGTCATTGCGCCCCTGATGGAGAAAGGGGAACACGAGGTCGAAGTACGCGCGCGAAAAAAGTCGGGTGAAGATGTTTACGTCCAGCTCTCGCTTTCGCTGCTCCGGGACAAAGAACATGCTACGGTCGGGATGATCGGTTACGCGGTAGACATTACGGAGCGCAGGCGTGCAGAAGAGGCTTTAAGAAAAGCGCATGACGAACTGGAAACGCGGGTGCGGGAACGCACTGCCGAGCTTTCAGAAGCCAATCTACTTTTGCAGGCGGAAACCGACGAGCGCGAGCGGGCCGAGAAGGTTCTGCGGGAGAGTGAGCAAAGCTATCGCCTCTTGTTTGAGAGTAACCCGCATCCCATGTGGGTCTATGACCGCGAAACCTTATCGTTTCTGGCAGTCAATGAGGCGGCTATTCGCTACTACAGATATTCGCGGGAAGAGTTTCTTGCCATAACTATTAAGGATATACGTCCACCGGAAGATGTCCCCGCGCTTCTCGAAAAGGTATCCCAAGTGACCCCCGGCATCAATATCGCGGCGGGGAGACACAGGAAGAAGGACGGCACGTTTATAGATGTGGAGATCGTCTCACACACGTTGACCTTTGCCGGGAGGAGCGCCGAACTTGTCTTGGCGATGGACGTCACCGAACGCAAGCGCGCGGAAGAAGAACTCAAAGCGCGTGCGCGCCAGCAAGCGGCGGTCGCCGAACTCGGTCAACGCGCGCTCTCCGGTACTGACCTTGACGCGCTGATGGACGAAGCCGCCTCGCTCGTCACCCGAATGCTGGGGGTGAAGTACTGTAAGATTCTAGAGCTTCTTCCCGAGGGCGACGCTTTGCTGCTGCGGGCGGGGGTAGGCTGGAAAGACGGTTACGTGGGGCGGGCGACAGTCGGCGCGGGCCTCAACTCACAGGCGGGCTATACGCTGCTCTCAAGTGAGCCGGTCGTCGTCGAAGACCTTAGCGCGGAGACACGATTTAACGGGCCGCCGCTGCTTCACGAGCACGAAGTGGTCAGCGGCATGAGCGTCATCATCAACGATCATCACCGGCCCTTCGGCGTCCTCGGCGCGCACACGACCAAACGGCGACGATTCACCCGGGACGATGTTAATTTTCTTCAGGCGGTCGCCAACGTACTTGCCGAGGCGATACAGCGTAGGCAGGCCGAGGAAGAGCACGTCCGGTTCATCCATGAACAGGCCGCGCGCGCCGAGGCTGAAGAGGCGCGGCGGCGTATGGCGTTCCTCGCCGAGGCGAGCAACTTACTCACCGCCTCGCTCGACTACCGGGCCACGCTCAAAAGCGTGGCGCGATTCGCGGTGCCCACCCTCACCGACTATTGCACAGTAGATATTCTTGACGAGGACGGGGCGATTCACCGGGTTGAGGTGGCCTGCGCCGACCCTCAGAAGAGCGAACTGGCGCACGCGTTGCAGAAATATCCTCCTGACTTCAACAACCTTGAAATCCCTGTGACGAAAGTGCTGCACACGGGCAAACTCGCATTTTATCCGGCGGTGCCCGACTCGCTGTTAGTCGCCGGCGCGTGGGACGCGGAGCACCTCAGGATTCTCCGGGCGCTCGGTCCAAAGTCACACGTCGTAGCGCCGCTCGTCGCGCGCGGGCGCACCCTTGGCACGATCAGTTTCACTTTAGCCGAGTCGGACCGCCACTACGGCCCGGCGGACTTGGCCCTCATCGAGGAATTAGCGGGGCGTGCCGCTCTCGCCGTCGACAATGCGCGGCTCTATGAACAGGCACAGGGGGCGAACCGTGACAAGGACGAGTTCCTCGCCACGGTCTCACACGAACTCCGCACGCCGCTCACGTCGATGCTCATCTGGATACGAATGTTGGCATCCGGCAAGCTCGACGAAGAGACCTCCACCCACGCGCTCAAAACTCTCGCGGGCAACGTGAAGTCACTCACACAACTCATCAACGATCTGCTGGACGTCTCTCGTGTTATCACCGGCAAGCTCCGCATCGACGCCCGCCCGGTTAAACTCATCCCCATCATTGAAGCGGCGATAGATACGATACGCCCGGCTGCCGACGCTAAAAAGATAGAGATCAAGCCGGCGCTTGATCCTTTGGTGCGGCCCATCTTAGGCGACCCCGACCGCTTGCAGCAGGTGCTATGGAATCTTCTTTCAAACGCCATCAAATTCAGCCCCGTGGGAGGACGCGTTGAGGTCAGGCTGGAGGAAGCAGTTTCGGACGCGCAAATTACCGTGAGCGACATGGGTCAAGGGATCAGCCCGGATTTCCTGCCCTACGTCTTCGACCACTTCCGCCAGGCCGACAGTTCGGACGCAAGGGCTTATGGCGGGCTGGGTCTCGGGCTGGCAATAGTGCGCCATCTGGTGGAGATGCACGGCGGGACTGTGAGTGCCCAAAGCCCCGGCGAAGGGCAAGGGGCGACCTTCATCGTAAGACTCCCGTTCATAGCCGTCCGGTTGAATGAGGACGATTTGGAACGCATGGAGCCGACTGTTGAGGAAGAGGTATCATTCGCTTGCCCCGTGAGCCTCGAAGGTCTACGGGTCCTCGTCGTTGATGACAAGGCTCCTGCGCGGGAGGTCGTCGCTGTGGTATTGGAACACTGCGGCGCTCGGGTGACGCAAGCTGCCTCCTGCGCTGAGGCGCTTGATGTGATCGGGGGAGATGGTTCTGACAGGCAGCCGGACGTGCTCGTGGCCGACATCGGGATGCCGGGCGAAGACGGCTACGCGCTGATCCGAAAGGTGCGGGCACTTGATTCACACCGCGGGGGAAAGATTCCCGCCGTGGCGCTGACGGCGCACGCCAATATCGGTGATCGCGTGCGCGCCCTCTCGGCAGGCTTTCAAGCCTACATATCTAAGCCGGCCGAGCCGACCGAGTTGGTCGTAGTCGTCGCGAGCCTTACGGGACGAACCGGCGAACTCTGAACGCACGCCCGAAATTGATTTTCTGCGGGCGTTGGATGTAAGTGTAATTACTTATCACGATTAGGTAATCATACGCTTGAATGCGTCTGTCCACTCATTTAGTGTAGAAAATGCAATCGCCAACCGCGACGGCGCGTCGAGTTGGGTGTAAAACATAAAGAGCTAATACAGCGGGATAGCAAGGCGAGGAAGGGAGGGCGTAAGTCAGCATGTCCAAACGGCTGCTTGTTGTGGATGACGAATCGGACCTGCTGCATGCGGTGACAGTCTGTCTGCGCGCCGAGGGCTACGAGGTAACGACGGCACAGAGCGGCGCGGAGGCGCTTGTCCGAGTGGCTGAAACACTCCCCGACTTGGTGATTAGCGACATCCGCATGCCCGGCATGGACGGATTTACACTGGCGCGCCACCTTCGCGCGTCCCCGCGCGCCGACCTCATTCCGATTATCTTCCTGACGGCGAAAGATAAAACATCCGACCGCATCGAGGGCTTCCGCTCCGGCGTGGATGCCTACCTGACAAAACCCTTCGAGCCGGATGAACTGCTCGCCGTCGTCGCTAACATCCTCAATCGCGTCGAGCGGACTCATGCCGAGATCGCACAACTCGTCGGCGAGCGCGCTATTGTTGACGAGTCGTCGTTCCAAGATGAGGAGTTGACCGATGCCGAGGAGCGCGTCGCGGCGGCGGTGGCGCGCGGCTTCAGCAATAAGCAGATCGCCGCCGAACTGAAGATCAGTGTCAGGACAGTGGAGAACCACATCAGTCACATCCTCGCCAAGAAGAGGTTCGGCAACCGCGTCGAGATCGCACGCTACGTCTTCGAGCAACAGCGATCCGGCTAATACACCACCGCATCTGTTCCCAGCGCCGGAAAAGCAAAGGAAAATGTACGCGAAGCTGATGCGGGCGTTGGCGGACGATGACGACATGCTCGCCACCCGCCTCGAGGCGGATTGCAAACGACTGGCTGAGGAGATCAAAGCTTACCAGAACGTAACGGGTCAGCTAGAGGCGAAACTCGCGGCAAAGGAACGCACCGCCGAGATAGCGCGTGAATTCGCGGGCTACTGCCGCAAAGTCAGCGACGCATTCGACACCGTTGACATTCCGTTCGAACGCAAGGTGCAGATGCTCTCGGCGGTGCGTGTCAAAGTTTTCGCTCACTCAAACGGCACCCTCAAGCTTAGAACCAATTTGGGTGCCCACGTCGAAGTAGCCTCCCCTAAAAGTTTAGACGTAGCCCGAATTGGAACTGGCGTGGATCGAAGGCGGCGGTCGGTTGGCTGAAGAAGCGACCTGAACCGGCGCGCTGGTGAAAGGTGTTGACGACGTCGAAGAACGGATTGGCGGCCGCTTCGTTGAAGCGGTTGAAGAGATTGAAGCCTTCGGCGATCACGTCGAGGTTCAGATGCTCGCCGAAGCGCACACGGCGTGTGACGCGCAGGTCGAGCGAGGTGTAGCGGTGCGTGATGCCACTGTTGCGCCCCAAAGAGCCGGTGGCGAATTGACCGTTGACGATGAGCGGCGTGCAACCGGGCGCGCCGGGGGCGCACAGCGTCCCGTCGGGCAAGACGCTCGGCCGGTCGGTCTGGTTCGACTGATCGTTGTTCGTGTCGAGGTTGGTCAGAATGTTGAAGGGCCGCCCCGAAGAGATTTCAAAGATCGGCGCGACGACGAAGTCGGACAGGAAGCGATGGAGGCCATCGCCCTTGTGCCAATCGTCGGGCGCGGCGAGCACGCCACTGAAGACGAAGCGGTGGCGCTGATCAAACAGCGAGTTGGCGCGCTCGGCGCGGAAGTTGCGGTTGTCTTGCGGGAGCAAGAGCGTCTGCAAGTCTGACGAATCGTCAATCGCATGCGACCAAGTGTAACTGGCTAAGAACAGGAAGTTGTGCGAAAAGCGTTTGCGCACCTCGAAGTTAGCGGCGTTGTAGTTTGAGTTGCCGTCCGAGACCTGCGCGTCAATCGAGCCGAAGGGCGAGATGACGCCGGGCGTGCGCAGCGTGCCCACGAGTTGCGAATTCAAGACGGCGGGCGTGACCAGTCCGCCCGAGGCAGCTTGCGCAAGGAAATAGTTTGGCGCGTTCGGACGGAAGAAGTTAGCAATCGCGGGCGAGATGACGCGCCCGCGCGGCCCCTGCACGATGATGCCGGGCAGAATGACGATGAAGGTCTCGCCCGTGATCGGATTAGCAAAGGTCGAGCCGGGCGCGGTCGTCGGGAATAAGCCAGAGCTAACGAGCAGAGCTTCTGTCGTGTTCGTCGGCGCGCGGTTGGCGTAGCGGATGAAGTTCGCAATCTGTAACTCGGTCTGCGGCGCGTTGATGTCGAGCGGATGCGGCAAGTGGTGCGCGCCGACGAACAGGTAACTTGCCGTGAACGACATGTCCCTAGTTAACTGATGCTCGACGGTCACGTTCGCCTGATTCGCGTAGGCGTACTCAAAATTTTTCGTCACCGGCAGCGTGAACGGCAGCACGGGGCCGAAGCCGGGGAAGGTTTGATCGTTGAAACGCTGCCGGCCGAATTGATAGTCAGCGCCAGCGGCCACACCCGGCGTGCGGAAGCCCGGCGGGCAGACGGGCGAGCCTTGCCCGGTGCAGACCGTGCCTTGAAAAGCCTGCACGGCATTCAGGAGCGCGGTCGGCGCAGGGCTGCCGGAGATGAGCACGTCCTGTTGTTGCTGCGCGGCATCGGCAATGTCAGAGTTGAAGGCGATAGCAAGGAGCGGATGATCGTAGAACAGACCGTAAGAGGCGCGGAAGACCGTCTTGCCGTCGCCGCGTAAGTCATACGCGACGCCGAGGCGCGGCGCAAAGTTGTTCTTATCGCGCGGGAAGCCCTGCTGCACGCCGACCGCGTCCTGCGCCGCTTGAATGTCTGCGGCCGAGAGCGCGATGCCGGAGAGCGGATCGGTGAAGCCGACGGGCGTGACCTGTTTCGTCAACTCGACATCGTAGCGGATGCCGTAGTTGAGCGTCACGTTCTTACGCAGCTTCCAAGAGTCCTGCGCGAACCAAGCGAGCGGGCGATTGTTGATCGAACTGCCGGGATTGCCGAAGCCTTGAATGAAGTTGCCGGGAAAGCCCAGCCCGTACTGTTGCACCGGCGTGAAGTCGGGCGGCGCGAGCGGGCCGACGGTCGGGAACGCGGCGAGGGTCGTGGCGGTCAGGCCGCCGAAGTTGTAGAGACCGGCAAAGTTCAATTGGAAGAGCGCGCTCACACTGATGAAGTTCGCGTCGCCGCCGAACTTGAAGGTGTGCGTGCCGCGCACCCAAGTGACGTTGTCGGTGAACTGGTAGCGATTCTCCGTGCGGATGACGGGCGAGAAGAGTTCGCGCCCGAAGAAGGCCGTGCCGGAGATGTTGGCGGCCACCGCGTCGCCGTTCTCGGAACGGAAGGTCGCGCGTCGTTGCCCGAAGTTGAAGCGCCCTTCGTTGACCACCGTGCTCGACAGAGTTGAGTTGAGCGTGGCGACGAACGTAGCATCGCGTAAGGTCTGGATGCCGAGCCGCGAGAAGTCGTTTTGGCCGAGCGATTGATTCTGCGATTCAACCTGAATGCCGCTTATAGTCGAAGGGTTGTAGCTGAAGCGTAGCGTCAGTTGGTGCTTGTCCGTGATCTGATGATCGAGGCGCGCCGAATTGAAGGTCGTGGACTCTGAGATCGGAAAGACCGGCGCGAGTTGCAGCAGCGGCCGGAAAGCGATGGGCTGCCCGGCCGAGTTGAAAGTGATCGGCACGGGCGCGCCTGACAGGAAGAAGCGCGAGCCGACGACCTGACCCGCAGGGATCGCGCCGCCCGCACTGATGAGCGAGTTCGCGCCCGTGAGCGCCGTGTTGCCGCCGCTCGCCGCAAGATACGCATACTGCACGGCCGCGTTAGCGAGCGCCTGCCCTTGCGCGACTTGTCCCGCGCCGATGAGCGTGGCGGCTTGCGTGAGCAAGCCGCTCACGTATGTGCTCTGCGCCGGAGTGATGTTGCTGAACGTCTGCGTGAAGGGCAAGAAGGGCGCGCCGATGGTGACGCTGCCGTTGAGGCCGGCGCGCACGTTGCTCGTGAAGAAGCCGGTCTCTTGGCGGCGGTGCTGCTCGAAAGCGAGGAAGAAGCGCGTGCGTTCGCCGTCGAGCGGCCCGCCCAAGGTCGCGCCGTATTGTGCGCGGGTGAACGGCGGTTTCTTGTTCGGATCGTTATCAATGATCGGCGCAAACGCATTGCGCGACTGAAAACTCTTGTGCCGGACAAACCCGAAGATGTCGCCGCGTAAATCCTTCGTGCCTGACTTGGTGACGACGTTCACGACGCCGCCCGACGTGCGCCCGAACTCCGGCGCGTAAGAGTTGGTCACGACCTGAAACTCTTGCACCGCTTCTTGCGAGACCGTGCTGCGCGAAGCGTTCACAGAGTTGTCTGTGTTGTCCGCGCCGTCAACTTGCACGAGATTTGAGCGCCCGCGTTGACCGCCGAAGTTGAGGCCGGTCGTCGGCGCAGGGCCGACCGGCCGCCCGTTGTCGCGCGTGACCTCTGAAGTGGTCAAGGCGAAGTTGATGTAGTTGCGTTCGTTGATCGGCAGGTTCTCGATGCGCCGTTGATCAATGGTGGTCGAGACGTTGGTGCGCGACGTTTCGACGATCTGCGTGGTCGCGTCCGAGACCGTGACCACGTCGTTGATCGTGCCGACCTCAAGCGCCACCGGTAAGTCGGCGGTCTGGCCGACTGTGAGCGTCACCGATGGGACGCTCGCCTTTTTGAAATTGGCGGCGGCTGGCGCTTCGACCGTGACTTCATACTCGCCGGGTGGCAAGGCCGTGAGGCGATAGTAACCATCATCGTTCGTATTCGCAGACTTCGTCGCACCCGTGGCCTTGTTGGTCGCCGTGACGGTCGCGTTCTGCACGACCGCGCCGTTGGGGTCGCGCACGTAACCTTGCAAGTCTGAAGCGTTCGACTGTGCCTGTGGGAGTGCAAGCGTGGCGCAGCAGGCGATGAACGACAAGACGAGCGCCAATCGGGTTACGACGGCGCGCAAGCGCAGACGAGATGCACACATGATTCCTCTTCTCCTCGAAGCTAGAATTTTCAGAGTCAAACTGTGACAGCGGACGCGAGAGAATTATTCGTCCAAAGGAGCTGCGGCGCAGGCGGGCGCGGGCGCGGGGCTGTCCCGCGCATCGTTGAAACCACTGATGGGCGGGCGCGCGACGACCGCATGCGCCGGAAGTAATTCAAAAACCGCGCCGACGTTGTACCCTAAAACACGCGCGCGTGGCAAGAACATTTCAATTATCGGCGGGCGCTGCTGCGCGACAGGGCGCGGCAGTTGCGGGCGGTTCAGGCACCCGGCCCGAATCTGAGCCGGTACTCGACGGAGTTCATAAAACCGTTGATCATCGTGCGGGCATCGGTCGGGTGTGCGTTCAAGTAGCTCAACCAGTTTTGATAACCGCTCTCTTCCGGCTCGCGGCGCAAGTAACCGTAATACTGCATCCCGACGAACGCGCCGTTAGACGCGCGCGCATCAACCTCGCGGCTCTCGACGATGGCGCGCAAGACCTATGCGCGCGTCAGATGTTGTGCCCCGCTCGCATTCAAGCGGTTGATTAGCTCGCTGCTTGTGAGCGTCACCATGCTCGCGCCTTCAGGGTTGGCCGGATCGGGCGTCGTGATCGAGTTCAGACTGTAGCGATTCATCAACGTGTGGACATACCCATCGTTCGTCAGAGGATCGTAGCTGGTTCTGAACTCAGGGCGCAGCGCCCAATTGCGAGTGAAGGCGGCGCGCTTGTCGTAAGCCTCCTGCGCGGTTTGGCCCGCGACCGAGTGCATGTCGGCTGTGATCTCGTCGTAGTGCGGGCGGCGGTGAGCGGGCGCACCGCCGCCGCCGCCGGTTGCGCGGGCAACAGATAAGCCGACAACAGCGCCGTCACCGAGACGACAACGAAAGCGGGGCCGGCGTTCTTCCGTTTGCGCATGCTCAACTTCTCACATCGGATGGCATCACCGGAAGCATCATCAATAGCCTGTCGCAGTTGCCGCAACTGCGCGTCATGGCGCGCAGCACGGTCTTTCATTACAAAGGGCGCAGCATCACACACGCGCAAAACCTTGAGCCGCTCTCGCTCCCGATCAAAGCGGGCTTGGGCTGGCATTACTATCTCACGCGCCGCTACGACGAGGCCATCAACGAATATCGTCAGACGCTCGACATGGAGCAGAACTTTTATCTCGCGCGCTTCCTGCTCGCTATGGCTTATGTGCAAGTCTCGATGTACGACGCGGCGCTCGTCGAATATCAGCGCGCCAACGAACTGGTCGGCGGTAGTCCGCCGATGCTTGCAGGGATGGGGTACGTCTATGCGAAGTTGGGGCAGGTTGAGCGCGCGCAACAAGTCTTGTCTGAATTACATCAACTCGCGCAGCAGCGTTATGTCTCGCCCTATTACATCGCCGTCATCTACACGGCGCTCGGCGACCGGGCGCAAGCCTTCGCTTGGCTCGTTGGCTCGAACGCGCCTGCGCCAATCAATCCGAAGGCTTGGTCTGGGCCGCGCTCGATCCGATGCTCGATAGCCTGCGCACCGAACCGCAGTTCACAGACATCCTGCGGCGCGTCGGGTTGACGGACGCAACCCACGCCGCCAGCGCCCTCAATGCTCACCTAACTCCGTTGGCTTAACGACAGACCGCGTGGCGCGCGCCATAGCCCGGCGCACGCGCGTGCTCGCGTTGAGCGCGAGCGCGGCGGCAGTCATGAGTGGCGCGGGGGCGAAGGCGGCGCGGCGCAGCAGCGAGCAGACGCGCAGGCGTGCGGCGAAGCGCGCGCGATAATGTGCGCGATAGTCGGCGGCGAGCGCGTTGAAGTCGCTCGTGGCGCGCAAGGTTGGCCAAGCGCGCGTAATGACTTCGGCGGCGAGCGCGCCGCTCTCTAAAGCCATCAACATGCCGCTGCCGGTGAACGGATCGATAAAGGCGGCGCTGTCGCCGACGGTCAATAAACCTTTAGCCGGCACGAGTCGCCAGCGGCCGAAACTCTCCAACGCGACCGCGAGCCATTCGGAGCGGACGCGCGCAGCAACGAGCGTCTCAGCCGCGCGCCGGTTCGTCAGCACAACTTCGCGCAGCACGCGCTCGGCATCGCTATGGCGCGCGCGCACGTCTCGCGCCGACACGATGAAGCAGAGATTACTCAAACCATTTTCGACGCGACTCAAGCCGCCATAGCCGCCGCGATAAAAATAGATTTCGCACGCGCCCGCCGCCAGTTGCACGTCACTCAAGTGCGCTTTGAAAGCGACGAGCGGCGCGCGCCCTCTGACCGCGTGCCCATTTGCGTGTGCGTCCTCGTCTCGGCGCGCCCGCTCGACGCGCCGCGCCAACGCACGCGCCCGCCCCGTCGCGTCAATCGTCACAGGCGCGCGCAACGAAATCGTCGCGCCGTCGCGCTGCAACTCGACGCCGCGCACGCGCTTGTCCTCGATGATGAGGCCGCAGCCTTGCGCCTCTTCCAACACCTCGACGCCAACCGCGCGCGCGCGCAGCAACAAGCGTTGATCCATCTCTGCGCGACTCAAGCCCAGCGCATCTGGCTGCGCGCCGGTAGCGTTGCCATCGGCTTGTGCATTGACCATTCTCGCGCCCTGTCCGAACCAAGCGCTCGGCACGGAGACCTTGCGCCCGCCGCGCGTGTAGAAGTCCGTCGTCGAGACGCGCGCGCCGCCGGCCGCGCTCATCTGTTCGAGCACGCCCAACTCTGCGAAGTGCGCGAGGCACTCGGGCGAGATGAACTCGCCGCACAACTTCGCGCGCGGAAACTTCTTCTGCTCCGCGACGAGCACACGCGCGCCCGCCACAGCCAAACGGATCGCCGCGCTCGCGCCCGCCGGCCCGCCACCGACGATGAGCACGTCGTAATCATTCGTATTGTCGTCCCGCTTGTTCATGCGCGCCAAGTTTACTACCGGATCGTTACGCCTTGCTGCCGCTCAGCACCAACCGATACGGAAAATGCCGCCGCACCTCGATCCGTTTCAGGCCCGCTTGCTCGGCCAAGCGTTGCAACTCGCGTGGCCGAAAGCTGCGCCGGATCGAGAGCGCGCCGTCTTCGCGGATCAGCCGGTTGTGCAGAAACAGTCTGCCGATGGTCGTGTAAAAATAATAGGCCACCGGATGACGATGCAGATCGATCACGAAGATGCGCCGCCGGGCCACGCGCGCGAACTCGCGCAAGACGCGAACAATATCTTCGTCGCGGAAGTGATGCGTAAAGAGCGAACAGAGCACAAAATCGAACGCATCCGACGCGAACGGCAAACGAAAAGCATCGCCGCGCACCGCCGCGATCTCTTCAAAGCCGCGCGACTCTTCAAGGATCGCCCGCGCCGAACGCTCGTTCAATTCCAGCCCGACGAGCCGCGTGCGCCAATCATGCGC
>QHXQ01000025.1 GCA_003223935.1 Acidobacteriota bacterium
GCACGGGCACAGACTTTCGTTTCATCGGCGAGTTGCGCGCAGCCGCCGCGCGGAGCGGCGAGACGAGCATTGCGAGTCTGATGCTTGCGGATGCGGTCGCAGAATCGCGCGACGGCGAGTTGAGCGCGAGTGC
The DNA here is from genome assembly GCA_003223935.1 of Acidobacteriota bacterium. Taxonomy (GTDB): domain Bacteria; phylum Acidobacteriota; class Blastocatellia; order Pyrinomonadales; family Pyrinomonadaceae; genus QHXQ01. Next base: position 134 of record QHXQ01000025.1, read on the forward strand.
CAGCCGCGCGACTGCCGGCACATTCACAAACGGCGCAACGCGCATCATCGGCATACAAGCGAACGGCCTTCGCTTCAACGGCAAGGACACAAACAACTTCAACGCCTCCATTTCGAGCGTCACAACCGGCGCGATCACGAACGGCAAGGACACGCGCGTAAACGGCGTGAGCGCGGGCAACGTCACGGCCACAGGACGCAATGGTGTGACCGACGTGGCGACGAACAACGTGCGCGTGAGTGGCGGCACAATCGCGGGCGCGCAAGTGGGCAGCCTCAACATCGCGGGCGTGCGCTTGGCGATTCACGACAACGGGCGCGTCGAAGGCTCGACGAGCGATCTCAACGTCGGCACGGTCGCCTTCACGCGCGACGGCATGAAAGGTCAAGCGCAAAACGTCCGGCTCGCGCATCCCGTCTTCGTGCTCGAACCGTCGAGCCGTTATCGCGTCACGGCCGACTTGAGTCTCGGCGGCGGCGTGCTCGGCGATTTTCAACTCGGCGCAGCCCGCAGCGCAGTCGTCGCCACGAACGACGAGATTCAACTGAACAACTTCACCGCCGACGCCTTGAACGGCCACGCGCGCGGCAACGCTACAATTAACATGGCGCGCGGCCCTTCACACGTGAACGCTTCATTTGAAGGCTTAGACATCGGCAATTTACTTCAACTCATCACCGGCCGCGCCGTGCCTTTAACGGGCGCGACGACCGGCACGGTTGGTCTGCGCTTTCCGGGTACAGATTTCAAACTCGCAAGCGGCAATCTGAACGCGCAACTGACGGGCGAAGCGGGCAACGAGACGAGCGGGCGCACGCCCGTCACCGGCACGCTCGCGCTCACGGCTGATCGCGGCAACTTCCAGATCAGTCGCGCAGATTTGCGCGCCGGTGCATCACAGTTGACTGCTACAGGTCAGTTCTCGTTTGAGAACGATTCAAACCTCCAAGTGCATCTCGCTTCGACCGACGCGAGTGAGTTGCAGCGCGTCGTCATTACCTCAGGTCTCGCGCCTGCGCTCGAAGATAAGCTGACGGACTACGGCATAGACCTCGCGGGCAATCTCGATTTTAACGGCACGGTGCGCGGGCGTCTCGATGATCCGCTCGTCAGTGGGCGCGTCTCGCTCGGCTCGCTCATGGTCAACGGCCGCAACCTCGGCGCGTTGACCGCTTCGATTGAATCCGACGCGAACGCCACACGCATCCCCGATGGTCGCTTGACGCAAGCCAACGGCGGCAACGCACAGTTCGCGCTCAACATCCCGCGCACAGGCACAGATAACGTCACGCTCGACGCGACGCTCGACCGCATTGATATTGGCAGCCTCATTGCTGCCCTGCCGACCACGCAGCAGAGCAGCGTCACTACTCAATTGGCCGCCGCCGGGCCGACCTCCGGCAGCGTACACATCACAGGCATTCCCGGTGCGATGAGTGGCAGTGCAGACTTGCGCGCCGGCCCCGGCAGCATCAAGGACACGCCGTTCGATGAGATCGCTTTGAAGGCCACGTTCAGCGGCAAGACCGTCAATCTCGAAAATCTGAACGCGCGCTTTAGTGGCGGCACGCTCAGTGCCAATGGCACGTTCGACATCGAGAGCAAACGCTTCGACCTGCGCGCACAAGGTCAAGGCGTGCGGCTCGATCTGTTGACGGGTCTCGTCGGTGCAGCGGGCGTGCCGAATCTCGCGGGCACGGCCGATTTCACCGCGAACGCATCAGGCGACTACGACGAGCCGCGCAGCTACAAGATCGAGTTGAACGGCACAGGGCAGAACGTGGCCATCAACGGACAACCGGCGGGCACGCTCGCCATCGTCGGGCACACGGAAGGGCAGCAGTTCAAGTTGCAACTGACGACGGGCTTGTTGGGTCAGCCGCAGGTCATCGCGGCGACGGTTGATCTGAGTAAAGAAGAGTTGCCGACGACGATTGAGACGACGTTGACGAACGCAGACCTGACGCAACTCTTCGCCGCGCTCGTGCCGAACTCCGATGTGAAGATCACAGGGCGTGCGACGGGCACGCTGCACGCCGAAGGCCCGCTCTTCGGCGAGAACGCCGAGGGCGAGCAGGGGTTTTCCATCGGGCAGATGCGCGGCACGGCGCGCTTCAGCCAATTGACCGTGCAGGTGCAGGACGTGCAACTCTCGGCGGTTGATCCGTTGCTTGTCACCTTCACGCCGAACGAGATCACATTCGATAAAACTCAATTCGTCGGCCCCGGCACGAACGTTACTTTCGGCGGCACGGCCGCGCTCGGCGCAGGCGGCCGGCAGAACTTCACGATGGACGGCGATCTTAACCTGCGCGTCTTGAACAGTCTCTCGCGCAACATCTTCTTGGCGGGCGCGGCGCGTGTGAACGTGCGCGTCGCTGGCACGTTCGCGCAACCGAACATCACGGGCACGGCCACAGTCACGGGCGCGAACTTTACCATGCTTGTCGGGAACGAGAGCTTGGCTGTCACGCAGATCAACGGCGATGTGCGTTTTACGGCCGACCGCGCACAGGTTGATGCGCTCACGGGGCGGCTCGGCGGCGGCAAAATTTCCGTCACCGGCGGCGCGTCGCTCGCGGGCTTCTCGCTCGCTAAGTTTCAGTTGAACGTGCACGGCGAACAGATCACCGTGCCGTTCCCGCAGGACTTCCGTTCGACCGCCGATGCAGACCTCATCGTGCAAGGCGATTTGCAGACGCAACTGATTCGCGGCACGGTCAACCTGCGCCGCACCGAATACACGAAAGATATTGAACTGGCCGATCTGATCAATCGCCGGCCCGAGACGACCATCAGCGAGGGCGGCGGCGAAAGCGCGCTCACGGCGAATACGCAACTCGATCTGACGGTCGAGGGGCGCGATGCGCTCGTCGTGCGCAACAACATCGCGGACGCCATCGGTTCGGTTGCGTTGCAGATTCGCGGCACGATTGACGATCCCATCATCGGCGGGCGCATCACCGCCACGCGCGGCACGCTCAGTTTTCGCAATGACCGTTATGAACTGACGCGCGCCTACATCGATCTGCCGATGCGCCGCGAAGCCGATCCCATTTTGAACATTCAAGCGGAGTCGGAGATCAAAGGCTATCGCGTCCTCGTCAACCTGACGGGGCCGCTCTCTGCACCGACGGCTGCCGTGAGTTCCGATCCGTCGTTGCCGCAAGCCGATGTCGTCTCTTTGATCACAACCGGCAATCTGTCGAACACAGACACGGGCACATCAACGCTCGCGCAGACCGGATTAGGGACGGCGACGAGTCTGTTGACTGACGCGATCATCAATGCGCCGGTGCAGCGCGCGACCGACAAGCTGTTTGGCTTGAACCGCTTTGAGATCGATCCGCTCATCGCGGGGCGCGGCGGCGCAAGCCCGACGGCGCGGCTCACCGTCGGCCGCCAGATCAATCGCAACCTGACGCTGACCTATTCGACAAATCTGACGAGCGATCAGAACCAAGTGCTCGCCGTCGAATATCGCGTTTCGGATCGGCTCTCGTTCGTTGCGCAATACGAGCAAGGGTCGGTCAACACGTTGCAGACGAAGAACGACAATTTCAGTTTTGAGATTCGCTTCAGGAAGAGATTCTGAAGCGCAGTAGCCAGTAGTCAGTATTCATTGGGCGGGTGAGTTGTTGGTGAGTCGTCATTGGGGTTGCATTGTCGTTGCTCTTTTGCTCGTCGCGTGCGGCGTACGCGCAGGCGGCGCGTCTGTGTTTGACCTGAGCCGTTATGAAGGACGGACGGTCACGGCCGTTGAGGTTGTGTTGGAGGGCGTGCCGCGCGATGCGCGTGCGGAGGCCGAGTTGGCGGCGTTGTTGACGGTCGCACCGCAGGCGCGCTTTGCCGCCGCGCGTGTGCGTGAATCCTTGCAGGCGCTCTTTGATTCGGGGCGCGTGGCGAACGCGCGGGTCGAGGCCGTTAACGATGTGGGCGGGGGCTTGCGTCTGCGCTTTGTGGTGCGTCCGGCGGTGCGCGTCAATCAAGTGGTCTTGAACGTGACGGGCGCGCCGCCCGCCGCGCCCGTCTCGAACGACGAATTGCGCGCGCGGCTGAATCTGCTCCAACCCGGCGCGCGTGTGACGGAGCAGGCGCTGCGTAACAACGCCGATCTAATCCAATCTTATCTGCGCGATCACGGTTTCTATCAAGCCGATGTGACTTATGCGCAGACGCTCGATCCGAGCGGCACGTTGGCGACCGTCACCTATAACATCGCCTTGGGGCCGCAAGCCCACGTCGACACGTTCGACATTAACATCACGGGCTTCGACGCCGCGCAACTCGCGCAGGTGCGCTCGACGCTCAAGCTGCAACCCAATGCGCCGTTCACGCGCACCGCGCTCGGCGAAGACCTCGGGCGCATTCGCCAAGCGATCATCGCGCAAGGTTTTCTCGCGCCGCAGTTGAACGAGCCTGTGGTCGAACGCGATGCGGCGCGCGACGCGATCACGATCAACTTAAAAGGCAGCATCGGCCCGCGCGTGAACATTAACATTGAGGGTTACAAGCTGAGCGCCAAGACCGCGCGCGATGTGCTGCCTGTCAAGCGCGAGGGCAGCATTGACGAGTCGGCCATCGTCGAAGGCGCGCGGCGGCTGCGCAATCGTTTGCAGGAGCAGGGTTACTTCTTCGCCGAAGTCACGCCGAGTTGTTCGGTCACGCCGGCCATCAACACGACCGCCGCGCCCGGCTCGACTGTGACCTCGACGCCCGCACCGCCGAGCAGTAGCGCCAACACAGCGACCAATCCAAACACGGCGAGCGCGGGCGCGCCTGCGTCGCCTGCGGCGAACGTCACGCCTGCGATGCAGAGCGACAAGAACTCGGTGCAGACAGACATCACGAACGCGCTCGCGCCGCAGGACGTGCTCAGCACCAACGACACGTGCGCGCTGCTCGATCCCGAAACCTTGAGCGGGCGCACCGTTGACATCAAATACACGGTCGAGCTTGGCCGCCGCTTCCGCCTGACCGACATACGCGTCATCAATGCCGACACAGGCGGCCCCGCTAAACTCACCTACGACGATCTCGCAGACGATCTGCGCTCCGAGACCTCGGGCCTGCTCGGCTTCATCCCGTTCATCGGCAAGGCGGGACGCGGCTACACGAGCCGCGACATACTCGAACAGGATCGGCGCACGGTCGAAGCGCGCTATCGTGATCTCGGTTATCGGGGCGCAAAGGCTGAAGTCCGGCAGGGCGTCGCTCTGGGCAGCGAAGATTTGGTCATCACCTTCGCCGTCCACGAAGGGCCGCTGACGCGCGTCGCGGGTGTGGACGTGCGCGGCAATCAGATTTATACGGCCAAGCGTCTGCGCGATGAGCCGTGCCGCGCGGCCGGTTTGCGCGGCGAAGGTTGCACGATCATCGGCGCGCCCTACGCGCGCACGCTCGCGCGTAACGATGCCGACCGCATCCGCGCGCTCTACTCACGCAACGGTTACGCCGACGCAGACGTGCGCGTGGACGTGGTCGAACTACCAAAGAACGCGAACGGCGACGAGCAAGTGCGGCTCGTCTATAACGTGACCGAAGGCGGCAAGGTCTTCATCCACAAGCTCATCATCAACGGCAACGAAGGCACGACGCCCGACGCGCGCATGCGTACCAAACCGGCCGCAATCCGCAAAGCGATCCCGCTCAAAGAAGGCCAAGTCCTGCGCGCCGACGACATCGCCGAAAGCGAGCGCATACTTTATGAGACGAACGCTTTCCGTCAGGTCATCATTCGCACGCAGCCGGCCGGCGAGAATGCTTCAGGCTTTAAGCTGAGCGATGTAATCATAGACCTCGAAGAGTTAAAACCACGCCGGCAGGACTACATCTTCGGCTACTCGACCGACGGCGGCCCGCTCGGCGGCTACGAGTTGCAGAACAACGACCTGCGCGGCGAGTTGCAGCAGGGCGCGCTCCGCTTTCGCGCGAACCGCGTGCACCAGTTGATCCGCTTCGAGTTCTTCGATCCGCGCTTCCGGCAGTACGGCAGAGCGAAGTTCTCGCCGCTCTCGGCCTCGCTCCAGTATTCGCGCGACGTGAGCGTGACGCGCTTCTTCCGCTCGACGATTGATCGCGGCAGCTTCGGCATCGTCCAACGCTTGGACGAGAAGGGCAATCCGATCGACATCTTCGGCAACAGGACGGGCGAACCGACGATCAATCGCTTCACCTTCAACATCGAGTCGCAGCGCGTCTTGAACCCGCGCGCACGCACGATCCTCTTTGTGCGTTACAACTATGAGGACGTGCGTCTGATCAAGATCGGGAGTCTCTTAGTGCAGCCGATCCTGCAACCCGATAGAGCCGTGCGTCTGTCGCGCTTCGGCGCAACCATCACGCGCGACACGCGCGACCGCCAGTTCGATCCGACGCGCGGCGAATACCTAACCACCGACTATGCGCTTGCGCTCAAACAACTCGGCGGCAACATCTCGTTCGGCAAGTTGCTGCTCAACTACCGGCGCTATTATCGCTTCGGCAGCAGCAAGACGCGCGCGCAGACGCCCGTGCTCTTCGAGCGCAAGAACGAACCGCAGGGCATCAAGGATACGGTCTTCGCCGCCAGCGTCACGCTCGGCATAGCCAACCTCTTCAATCCATCAGACCGCGACAGCAACGGCGTGATTGACGAGACGGATCGCACGCTGCCCATTAGCGAACGTTTCTTCTCCGGCGGCTCGACCACGATTCGCGGCTTCAACTTTGAAGAGGCGGGGCCGCGCCAAGTCATCTGTCCGGGCACATCACTCATCGAGAACGGTTTCCCAGTCTGCAAGCCGAGCATCTTCCGCGACCTGCAAGGCAAGCCCGTCCGCCTCAATCCGTTCACCGTGCCCGTCGGCGGCAACGCCCTCGCGGTCGTGAACTTAGAAGCGCGCGTGCCTCTGACGCGCCTCTTTCAAGTCGTGCCGTTCTACGATGGCGGCAACGTCTTCCGGCGCGCGGGCGACATCTTTGGTGGCAAAAAGTCGCAGCCCACCGACACGCTCGACGCACGCAACCTGCGCGCGCAGTGGACGCACACCGTCGGCATGGGCGTACGCTTCCGCACGCCCTTCGGCCCGCTCGCGGTTGATTACGGCTTCCTGCTCAACCCGCCGTCGTTCGAGATACCACAGTTCACAGGGCCGCCCGCGATCCTCCGGCTCAAACACGCGCAGATACACTTCCGCTTCGGGCAGACGTTTTAAGCAAAGTGGCAAGGCGCAGGGCGAAAGGAGCAGGTGAAAGACAGAAACGAGGAGAGCATAGCGATGCAATGGCAGCAGGCTAAAATCAAAATCTTGAGCGCGCGCGTGCTGTGCATAATTGCTGCCTACTGCCTACTGCCTACTGCCTACTCTGTGCATGCGCAGGAAGTAGTGGACAAGATGATGGCGACCGTCAACGGGCACGAGTTGATCACTTACACCGATCTGCTGTGGCAGTTGGCGCTCGAACCAAACACGCCGCTCGACAATCCGCGCTCGGAAGATTTGCAGCGCGCTTTGAACCTGCTCGTAGATCAACGACTCATCGCTGAAGAAGCGGGCAAGCTGCCCGCGATTACGGCGAAGGACGAGGACGTTGTGAAGGCGACGAACGATCTGATCAAACGCTTCCCGTCGCAGCAGGGGCTTCAGGAGCGCATGCAGCGCGTCGGCCTGACGCCCGAACAGTTGCGCGAGATCGTGCGGCAGCGCGTCGAGATCGAAAACTATTTGACCTTTCGCTTTCGCTCCTTCGTCGTCGTCTCGCCCAAAGAGATCAGCGATTACTACCGCGACACCTTCGTCCCGCGTTGGCGCAAAGCTTCGCCCGGCCGGATCGTGCCGACGCTCGCAGAGGCCACGCCACAGATCGAAAAAATCCTGACCGAAAGCAAGATCGAATCCGACACCGATGCCTTCCTCGAAGACGCCCGCGCCCGCGCCGAGATCGTCATCCTCAGTCCGGTATGAGAGCACAGAAGGCGGTAGGCGGTAGGCAGTTGCAGACAAAGAGAAGGCCGTCGGTTAAATGCGCTTCGTGATTTGACGAGCCGCGCATCAACCGACGGCCTTTCGCTTGTCCTTAACTGCCTACCACCTACTGCCTACCGCTTTTTCCACCGAGGCGCTTAGTTCGGCGGTCAGCGCGGCGCGATCTGCGAAGAGCGCCCAGACCTCGCCGGTTGCGGCCGGCGCGTTGCGCGCGACCATGCGACTGATCAGATGGAAGCGCTCGGCCGGGCTTGGATGTGTGTCGGTCTCTGCGGTCACGCGATTGATCGCTTGATTGAACTCTTCTTCGATAGTTCGTTGCTGTTGCGCCTCTGTGGGGTCGGGCAGTTCATACAGATTCACGAGCGCGCGTCTGGCTTTGACCGCCGACGTGATCTCCTGCTGCGCCAATAGTTCAAATTCGATCTGCCGGCGCACGACATGACTCAAGCCTTCCTTGAAGGCGGCCGCGCCGTAATGATGCGCGGCCAAGCGGTCGGCGAGCACTTCCTGCAAGCGCCCTGCGCCGTGACTGATGATGGTAAAGATTTTGAAGTAGAGGCGCAGGAAGTGGAAGCCGAGATTCCAATAGGTATTTTGCCGGCTGGCGATTATGCCGCGCGCGAAGTTGAGCATGTCGGTCTTGACGCGCAGCGCGATGTCGCCGCCCGCCGTATCGCGGTTCAAGAAGTGGCCATACTCGTGCGCGAGCACAGCGCGAAAGGCATTCTGCCGAAACCCGTTCAAGACGCCCGCGCCGACAAGCAGCACGCGCTCGGCTTCGTCGCGCATGCGTGCGCGCAAGTTCCCGCGCTCATAGACCGCGACCTCCGTGCCGGTCGTCACGCGAATTTCATTGACGGGGCGGGTGCCGACCGTGCCCGCCACTTCGCGCGCGAGCGCCCACAAGCCCGGCGCTTCTTCCGGTCGGAGCAAGCGCCCCGGGTCTTCCTGCTTATGGCGCACAAAGAGCGAGCGGATCATGTGATAGACAGTCATGATCGCGCCGAGACCGACCACTAAGACCAGCTTGATCGGAATATGTCCGGCCATGAAAGAGGCATAGATGAGCGCACCCGTGAGGCCGAGGAGCAGAAAGATCACGACTGGCAGAGAGATATAATAGTAGAGGCCGGCGAGATTGATCACTGTGCGATAGATGCTGCGCAAGCGTTGCTCGTTTGGGCCGACGGGGACGTTCGGATCGGCCGTCTCAAGTTGGCGCAGCGTGTGCTTCGAGAGCAGCTTGCCCAAGCCGAACATGAGCACGATGCCCAAAGCCCAGAGCACCACGACGCCGAGCGCCACGTAGAGCGCGCGCCATGCGAGCACGCGCGTGTGTATGCCTGAGTCGAGGAATCGTTGCACTTCCTCTGCGGGCAGACCTAACTGGCCGGCGCGCTTGATCTCGGCTTCGGCGGTTGGCCACTCTTCATCCATTGCGGCGCGGATCGCGTTGAAGTAGTGCGTGCCAACCTCTTGCGGATATTTGTTGACGAGCGTGCGCGTGGCGGCGCGGAACTCCGGTTCGTCTTGCAGGTCGAGCGCGAGTTGCGCGACGAGCAAAGTGTAGCTCGCGTCGTGCTCGTCTTGGTTGAGTGCCTGCGCTTCTTTCGCCAACGCGAACGCCTCTTGCTTCTCGGCGGCGTTGCCCTGCGCGTTCGCGCCCGGATAGGCGAGCGTCTGCGCGAGGCCGGCAAGGTTTTCGGGCGAATGATTGAGCGCGACGGCTTTGCGCAAGAGCTTGAAGCCCTCTTCCTTTTGGCCCGTCGCTGCGAGCGCGTAGCCGAGCCGGCGATTGACCGCGTCCCATTCGGGCGCGCGCTTGAGCACTTCGCGGTAGAGGCGCACGGCCTCGGCCTGATCGCCTTTGTCTAAGGCTACGGTCGCCTGTTTGAAAGTCTCGACCGAGCCGGGCGCGAGCGCATCCAACTCCTGCCAAAGCTGCGCCTCTTTCTTCATGTCGCGCTCAGGCGTTTGCGCTGACGCGCGTAGCGTGAAGGTGAGAGTCGTAATGAGCGCCGCTGTTAAGAGCAGCGCGAGTTTGCGGCCATTAATGCTAAACAATTTACTGCCTCCAAAAATGTTTGTGTGCTTTGAGTGCGAGCGGTAGGCGATTCGCGCCGAACCGGCGCGCGCGCACAAGCTGACCCTGTGAACGACTTCAGCACCCGTTATATGTGTTGGAATAAACTCCCGTCGGAATGCGACCTCGTGCAACCAGCGTGGGCGGCAGCGGGTGAAGCCGCCGCGCCGCCGGACAGTTTAATGTGCGCCGGCAAAATTCTCAACCGCGCCGGTCTCTTAAAGCAGGTTCAGACTGCTTTGGCAGGTGCTTCAATTAACTACGACGGCTGGTAGTAGATGATGTTTTGCCGTTAACTTAATGTTTCGAGTTTACTACTGAATAACTGTTTCGCATCTGAGGTGCTAGACGTGTTTATGACAAAGCTTAATCTTTGTGTGTCGTCTCTTCGTGCGTCGCGTCGGCGGTGCGGGCTGGCGTTGTGCGCGCTCGTCTTGGCGTGTGCGGCGCAAGCCGGCCTCGCGCAGACGAATGACGCGGGCACGGTGCGCGGGCGCGTGACGGATCAGAACGGCGCGGCCATCGTCGGCGCTGATGTGTCTGCGACAAACGACGTGACCGGCTTCAAGCGCGAGGCGCGCACGGACGAGGGCGGCAACTATACGCTGGCCGGGCTGCCGCTGACCGGCAAGTATCACGTCACCGTCACGCAGTCCGGCTTTGCGCCGCGCGAGTTGCAAGACGTTGAGTTGCGCGCGGGCGTCGTCGCTACGCTCGACGTGACGCTCGCGCCTGCGGACGTGAGCATCGAGAACGTTACGGTGCTTGGCACGACCGACACAGTGCAGGGCGACACGGCGCAACTCGGCACGCGGCTCGACTTGCAGAAGATCGAAGAGACGCCGGTCTTTGGGCGCAAGATCACGAACCTCGTGCAACTCAACTCGGCCGTGCGCCCGGCGCGCGGCACGGGCGATCTGTTCATGAACAACTTTCTCTTTGTCGTCAACGGCAGCGGCCGGCGACAGACGACCATCACGCTCGACGGCAGCACGGACGACGACGCTTGGGGCCGGCAGACGCTCTTTACCAACATCCCGCTCGCCGCCCTCCAAGAGTTCACCGTCATCACAAACGGCGTCTCGGCCGAGTATGGGCGCACGGCCGGCGCGGCCGTCAACATCGTGACCAAGTCGGGCACGAACGATTATCATACCGATCTGATCGCGCTCGCGCGCCCCGGCGGCCTGCAAGCGCGCGTGCCGCTCGCGCCGCGTCGCACGATTGATCGGCTCGGTCAGTTCAGCGGCATCCTCTCCGGCCCCGTCGTGCGCGACCGCACGCATTTTCTCGTCGGCGGCGAGGTCAACATCCAACGGCGCGACGCGATCATCACCTCGCTGCTCGCGCCCGGCACGACCTACGCGGGCGACTACCATCAAGCGCTCTTCTTCGCGCGCATCGATCATCAACTCAATGCGCGCAACACGCTGACGGCGCGCGCGAACATGGATCGGTTCACCGACACGAATCCGGCCGATGCCGTCGGCGGCTTGAATCTGCCCAGTGCCGCGCGCAAATTCCATCGCCGCACCTACGCCGCGCAAGTTGCAGAGACGGCGACGCTCAGTCCCGTAATGATCAACGAGGCGCGGTTTCATTTCATGGTCGCGTCGCCGATCACAGAGTTCGATCCGCTCAACCCGTCGCCGCAATTCTCTCGTCCCGGCGTCTCGACCGAAGGCGAGTCGCGCTCGGCCGAGTTGATCAATCACCAATACGAGTTCGCCGACACGTTGTCGCTGACGCGCGGGCGGCAATACTTGAAGTTCGGCGGCGGCGGCATCTTCTCCACGTCGGGCGGCAACGGGCAGGAGTTCGGCACGGGCTTCGTGCAGGGGCAGTTCACGTTTCGCGCGAACGCCGGCTGCACCAACGGCATCTGCCGGCCAACTTCCGATTTGACGCTCGCAGACGTCGCACGCTTCACGCAATCGTTCGGCAACGCGAACTACAACGTGCGCGAGTGGCTCTGGTCTGCCTTCGCGCAAGACAACGTGCGTGTGCATCGTGACCTGACTTTGAATCTCGGTCTCCGTTATGAGCGGCAGACCTTCACCGACGACAAGAACAACTTCGCGCCGCGCGTCGGCTTCGCCTACAATCTGCGCGGCGACGGGCGCACGATCCTGCGCGGCAGCTACGGTATTTACTATTCGGAGTTGCGCGCGAATCTCGGCGCGCAGTTCGCGCTCGCAGGCCCCACGGGCGTCTTCACCTTCAGTGCCGCGCCCGGTCAGTTGGGCTTCCCGACTTCGTTCGCGCCGCTCCCTGCGTTTCCGCCGGGCGCTGTGCTGCCCGCGCGCGACATCACGATCCGGCCCGGTCGCGCCGCCTTCTACAATCAGTTCGGCATCAACACGGCGCTCCTGCGCGGTTATCCAGACAAACTCTTGAACCCTTACACACAGCAAGCGACCTTCGGCGGCGAGCGCGAGTTGCCGTGGAAGTTTTTCCTCAACGTTGATTACGTCTATGCACACACCATCGGCATTGATCGCACGGAAGACTTGAACGCGCCGCCGCTCTTCATCCCGACGGCTGCGAAGCCGACGCGCTCGGCCACAGAGGCCGATGCGTTGCGCCCCATTCGACCCGTAGCGAACGGCTATCGTCGCATCCTCGTCGTCGTCAACAACGGCACAAGCATCTACAACGGCATGCAGGTGAATCTGAACAAGCGTTTCAGTCACAACTTTTCAATGCTGGCGAGCTACACTTGGTCGCACACGATTAACACGGTCGAGCCGGACGCGCCGGGCGGCGACCCGCTCGACGTGAATCTGCCTGACGCGGCCGAGCGCGCCAACAGTCTGCTCGACGGGCGCCACCGCGCCGTCGTCAGTAGTTGGTATCAATTGCCATTTGCTTTCACCGTCGGCGGCGTCACCGCGTTGGCTTCCGGTCGGCCTTTCAACGTCACGGTCGGCAACGACGTGAACGGCGACGGCGCGAACGTGGATCGCCCGTTCGACTTGGCCACCGGCACATTCTTGGGACGCAACACGGGGCGCGGCTTTCCCGTCTATCAAACCGATCTATTCCTTGAGCGCGTGTTCAAGTTTGGCGAGCAGGCGCGGTTCAGTCTGCGCGGCGAAGTCTTCAACGTCTTCAACCATCCGAACATCGTTGCGCGCAACGGTGTGCTCAACTCGGCCACGTTCGGGCAGGGCATCGGCGGCATCAACGGCGTCGATCCGGGACGCGAGTTCCAGTTCGAGTTGCGACTGCGTTACTGATTCCGGCTATACTTAAGAGAATCAGAGCGGATTTTCACCGCCGCAGACGCAGAGACCGCAGAGGTGGCGCGGAGAGTTGATCTGCTCTCTGTCTGATCTCTGCGGTCTCTGCGTCTGCGGCGGCGAGTTTCGTCTGAATAACAATCAATGATGAAAATAAAACTCACCGCGTTACTACTAAGTTTACCTTGCCTGCTGTCACTCGCCTGTCAACGCGCGCCGTCAACACAGAACGCAGGCGCGCGCGTGACCGATGCGACCGGGCAGATGGTGACGGTCACAGACAGTTCGCGCATTGTCTCCATCGGCACGAGCGTTACCGAGACAATCATCTCGCTCGGCGCGCGCGACCGTTTGGTCGGTGTGGATGATTCGAGCAGCGAGTATCTGCCCGAAGTGGCCGAACTGCCAAAAGTCGGCCCGCGCACGACGCTCTCGGCCGAAGGCATACTGTCCTTGAAGCCCACGCTCGTCATCATGACGAACGACACCGGCCCGCCGCAGGTCATTGAGCAATTGCGCGGTGCGGGTGTGACTGTGCTCGCGCTCTCCGCGAACTACAACGTTGATGCGGTCAAAGAAAAAGTGCGCACCATCGCGCGCGCGCTCAAACTCGATGCGCAAGGCGAGACGCTGGCGCACGGGATCGATCTGGATATGGCGGAGGTGGCGGAACTGCAAAGGCAAGTGAAGTCGCAGCCGAAGGTCATGTTCGTCGGGCGCGGGCCGAACATGCCGAACGCGACGATGTCGGGCACGGGCACGACGATTGACGAGATGATCCGCTTGGCCGGCGGTGTGAATCCAATGAACAGCTTTCAGGGCTTCCGCGAGATGACCGATGAAGCAGTCGTCGCCGCCGCGCCCGATGTGCTCCTGATGACCGACAAAAGCTTCGAGCGGAGCGGCGGCATTGAGGGCGTCTTGAAATTTCCCGGCGTCGCCTTGACGCCTGCGGGGCGCGACCGGCGCATCGTCCACGTGAGCGACATGTACTTTCAAGGCTTCGGCCCCGGCGTGGGCCATGCCATCGCCAGCCTGACGTTCGCGCTGCACCCGGAGGTGGCGTCGCCCGAGATGGAAGCGGAGCGCGGCTACATGGTGCGTCCTGACGAGAACAAAAAGGCCGGCAGCCACCGGGCGGGCGGCGACAACACAAACGCGGCGGCGCGGCCCGGCGCGCCGAAGAACTGAACATGGTTTCGGCGACAGCGCGCATCTTTCCCGGACTGAAAATTAAATCGAGCCACGCGCGCGCGCGGCTCGTGCTCGTCGGCTTGGTCGTGTTGCTCGGCGTGCTCGTCCTCCTCGCGGTTGATAAAGGCGCGGTCGAGATTTCACTCGCGCAGTGTCTAGCGATCATCGGACATAAACTCGGCCTCACGTTGCCTTGGCCATTCACAGCGCAGCAAGCTGCGACGCTCATTGATATACGTCTGCCGCGCGTCTTGCTCGGCGTGCTGGTCGGCGCAGGGCTTGGTGTATCAGGCGCGGCGATGCAGGGCCTATTCAGAAACCCGCTCGCCGATCCGAGTCTCGTCGGCATCTCTGCGGGCGCAGCGCTCGCAGCAACGTTGGTCATCATCGTCGGCGATGTCGTCTCATTTCATCTGCCGCCGCTCGTCCAACTCTGCGCGCTGCCCATCGCCGCGTTCGCGGGCGGACTCCTCACGACTGTGCTCGTCTATCGGCTGGCGACCATCGCAGGGCAGACGGTCGTGGCCACGCTCCTGCTCGCGGGCATCGCCATCAACGCGCTCGCGCAATCGTTCTCAGGTCTCATCACTTTCTACGCGACCGACACGCAGATTCGCAGCATCACCTTCTGGAAACTCGGCAGTCTCGGCGGCGCGACGTGGCCTTCAGTCATGGTCGCCGCGCCGTTCATCCTCGCGCCCGTCCTGCTGTTTCCGCGTCTCGCGCGCGGCCTGAACGCGCTGCTGTTGGGCGAAGCCGAAGCGGGCCACCTCGGCATAGACATCGAGCGCGTGAAGCGCGTAACGATCTTTTTAGTTGCCCTGACCGTCGGTGCGGCTGTCGCCGTAACCGGCATCATCGCGTTTGTCGGCCTTGTAGTGCCGCATCTGTTGCGTCTGCTCGTGGGGCCCGATCATCGCCGCTTGTTGCCGGACGCAGCGCTCTTGGGCGCGAGCCTGTTGCTCGGCGCAGACCTTGTGGCGCGCACCATCGTCGCGCCGGCCGAATTGCCCATCGGTGTGTTGACCGCGCTCATCGGCGCGCCGTTTTTTTTGTGGCTGCTCTTGCACGACCGCAAGTGGCGCGTGATTCATTGACGGATAAATGGACGGACGAAACACGGAGGCTGCGCTCTGATCGAAGCACGCGAGTTGCACATGCGGATCGGCGCGAAAGAGTTACTGGCGGGCGTCTCGCTTGAGTTGCGCGCGGGCGAACTGGTCGCCGTCGTCGGGCCGAACGGCGCGGGCAAATCAACTCTGCGGCGCGTGCTCTGCGGCGACACGCAGCCGACCAGCGGCGAGGTGTGGATGAACGAACGGCCGCTCGCCGCTTGGTCGCTCATCGAGCGTGCGCGCGTCCGCGCCGTGCTGCCGCAGGATTCGACGCTCAACTTTCCGTTCACGGCCTTCGAGGTTGTCTTGATGGGCCGCACACCGCATGTGCGCGGCGCTGAAAGCGCGCATGATTACGAGATCGCGCGCGCCGCACTTGCCGCCACCGAAGCCGAGCATCTGACGGAGCGTCTGTATCCGACCCTCTCCGGCGGCGAACGACAGCGCGTGCAACTGGCGCGCGTGCTCGCGCAAATCTGGGAGCCGCCCGCGACGGGTGCGCGCTACCTGCTGCTTGATGAGCCGACTTCAAATCTCGATCTCGCGCATCAACACAGCACGCTCGCCAGCGCGCGCCGCTTTGCCCGCGCAGGCGTCGGCGTGCTCGTCATCGTGCACGATCTGAATCTCGCCGCGCAGTACGCCGACCGGATCGTGATGTTGAAGGACGGCCGCGTCGTCGCTGCGGGCACGCCCGCCGAAGTATTGACGCAGGCCGCCATCCGCGCGACCTTCGACATGCCCGTCCTCGTCACACGCCATCCCGCGCTCGACTGCCCGCTCGTCGTGCCGACACCAGAGCAAAGATGAAGTCAATACCACTTGCGACGCTAACTTTAAGACTTCATCTCAACCACTATTGGCCTTAAACTCTCAATCGAAAATTCCCTCGCAAACGGCACTCGTCTGTTAGACATCTGAAGAGTATGCGACGCGGTGAGATGAAACATTGGGTGCGCCCGCGCGTCGGGCTGGCGCTATCGGGCGGCGCGGCGCGCGGCGTGGCGCACGTCGGCGTGTTGAAGGTTTTGGCGGAGCACGGCGTGCCGGTTGATTGTGTGGCGGGCACGTCCGCCGGTGCGCTCGTCGGCGGCGCGTTCGCGGCCGGCGTGCCGGTCGCGGAGATCGCAGAGTTCAGTCGCACGATGCGTTGGCGCGACTTTGGCAGGCTGACCTTCTCGCGGCTCGGCGTGCAGTCGAACGCGCGCATGGAGGAGTACGTGCGCGCGCGCTTTCCTGTGACGCGCTTCGAGGAGTTGCCGATCCCTTTTGCCGCCGTCGCCACTGATCTGCATACGGGCACGGCCGTCGTCTTGAGAGATAAAGGCGACTTGGCTTTCGCCATTCGCGCGAGTTGCGCGGTCCCCGGTTGGTACGTGCCGGTCGTGGACGAGCGCGGGCGGCAGTTGGTTGACGGCGGCTTGGTCGCCAACGTGCCGACGGTGGCGGCGCGTGCGCTCGGCGCAGACGTGGTCATCGCAATTGACGTGAATGCAGAGGGCGCGAAGTTTCTCGGCTCGTCGCAATCGGCCATCGGCGTGCTATTGCAATCGTTTCTTGTCGTGCAGCGCACCGCCACCGCACAGCAGTTGCGCGAAGCCGATTGTATTATCGCGCCAAGCGTCGGGCACATACGTTGGGACGAGATGGCGCGCGCCGACGAACTGCTCGCCGCAGGCGAACAGGCCGCGCTCGAAGCGCTCGAACAGATCAAGGCACTGCTCGCGCCGCCGCCAACTGAAGTAGAGCCGACATGGCTGCAACGCCTCTTGCGTCGCCCCGCCCAACCGCGCCGCGCTTGAGCTAACGCAACTCAGAAAATTCATCTGCTATTCATCTTGCTTGCGCCGCGCCGCCCGTCCGCTCTTGGCGCAACTCATGCGCCCGCCTGTACCGAAATTAAACGCGTGCCTGTGCGGTCGTGAACGACTCGCGCGCCGCGTCTTCGCCCCAACGGCGCGGCGTAACTTTCAGCAGAGCGGGGCATTGTCGCGCGTGCGCGTAGCTCGCCGCTTCATTGTGTACGCGGCTGGCATGGTCATTGCCGTCTGCATCAAGTGAGCCAAGCGAATGAAGGGGGCTTTGAGAGATGAGAGAGATAACTGGTAGCCTCGCGCAGTTAGTCGCCGTCATCATGCTCATGATCGCGCTCGCCATCTGCACGGCGGCGCTCTCCCTGTGGGCGAATGCGGGCGCGGCCGCGCCAGAGCAATCGCCGCCCGCGCAGACTCTCGACGTAGCCCACGCCAGCCACTAACGGGCGGGCGCGAAAAGAGAATTCGCGGCCGATTAATCATTTACTAAACGCATAGACATCTCGCGCGGCATGCAACGACGAGGCGCGACCTCGTGTGCGTTGTCGTGTGTCTCGGCCGCGCTGACGAGTGCGCCGACACAAACGGCAGATAGCAGACTCAAGGGCTTGAGTCGAACGGACGAAGTTTGATGGTGATTAAGATCACAACCGCGCGCCGGCCGCACCGGCGACGAAGCCGCGAAGTGCGCGCGCAGCACGAGCGCAGATACCGGCGCACGCTGTTGCTGCGTGTGAGTCTCGTCATCACACTTGTTTTATGCGCGTCAGTTGTTGGCACGCTCATCCATTGCTATCAATCAGCGGCCCGGCTTGTTGACGCGCGACTGGCCAAAGGTTATTTGACGAGCCGCGCGGGCATCTACGCCGCGCCGCGCGTCTTGCGCGCTGGGCAAGGTTTTTCGCGTGAGCGTCTGATCGAAACCTTGCGCCGCGCAGGCTACGTCGAGAACGCGGCAAGCAACGTGTGGAACGGCGCGTTTGCGATCACAGAGGACGGCCTTGAGATTTGGCCGCGTCGCGCCAGCAACGACACGCCGGAAGTGGTCGAGATCAACTTTGACCGTCACGGGCGTATCAGCGAGATCAGAGGCGACGGCGCGGCGCTCGACGAGTTCACGCTTGAACCGGAGACGCTGACGAACGACGCGGGCGTCAAGAGCAGCCGGCGCGCGCCGCTCTCATTTACTGCGATTCCGCCTGTGCTAACGAACGCGATCCTCGCCATCGAAGACCGGCGCTTCTTCGCGCATCGCGGTCTCGACTACACCGGATTGGGCCGCGCGCTCTTGAGTTGGACGGGCCTCAACAGCGAAGATGAGTTGCAACGACAGGGCGGTTCGACCATCACGCAACAGCTCGTCAAGAACACATACCTCACGCCGGAGCGCACGCTCCAACGCAAATTCAACGAGGCGCTCATCGCCACCGCGCTCGAACGTCGCCTCTCCAAACAAGACATCTTCGCGCTCTACTGTAACGAGATTTATTTGGGCCAACGCGGCGCAGTCGCCGTGCGCGGCGTCGCACAAGCGGCGCGCATCTATTTCGGCAAGGATGTCGCAGACCTGACGCTCGCGGAAGCCGCGACCATCGCCGGCATGATCCAGAGTCCCGCGCGCTACGCGCCCGACCGGCATGCAGCACAA
The DNA here is from genome assembly GCA_003223935.1 of Acidobacteriota bacterium. Taxonomy (GTDB): domain Bacteria; phylum Acidobacteriota; class Blastocatellia; order Pyrinomonadales; family Pyrinomonadaceae; genus QHXQ01. The sequence goes on from QHXQ01000025.1 coordinate 19,200, forward strand.
GCGCAGGCGCGGCGCAACGTCGTGCTCGCCGCGATGCTGCGCGACGGCGCGATCAGCCACGAGCAAGCGCAGGCGGCGAGCAACGAGCCGGTCGCCGTTGCGCCTTTAGCCGGCGACACGAATGCTGTCGCGCCTTACTTCGTTGATTACGTGAACCGGCTCGTTGATGCGCAACTGCAAACGCGCAGTGATGCGGATGCGCGCAGCTTGCGCGTCTATACGACACTCGATCTCGATCTGCAACAACTTGCAGAAGCTACGATCAATCATCAACTCGAACGACTCGAAAAAATTTACAGAGGCAAAGCCACGCCGCAAGCCGCACTCGTCGCGCTCGACCCGCAGACCGGCCGTGTGTTGGCGATGGTCGGCGGGAGCAACTACGCGCTGTCGCAACTCAATCGCGCGACCGACGCGCGCCGTCAACCCGGCTCGGTCTTCAAGCCGTTCGTCTATGCGGCCGCGCTTGAAAGCGGCATCTCGCCCGCGACGATGATCCTCGATGCGCCGCGCGAGTTCGCTTACGCTGAGCACGCCGTCTATCGTCCCGCGAACTACGGCGGCGCATACACGATGCGCGAAGTGCCGATGCGCACCGGACTGGTTCATTCGCTCAACGTCGTCACAGTTGATCTCGCCTTGCGCACAGGCTTGCAGCGCGTGGCCACTTACGCCGAACGGTTCGGTCTGCCGAAACCCGAACCGTATCCCGCGCTCGCGCTCGGCACGACCGAAGCGACGCCGCTTGAGCTTGCCAGCGCCTACACAGCCTTCGCCCACAACGGCGCACAGGCCAACGCATCCGTCGTCACACGCGCTGTTGACGTTGACGGCGCGAATCTCTTGCCCGAACTCGCGCCCGTCGCACAGCAAGTCATCCGCCCTTCAACTGCCTACATGATCACAGACGCGCTCGCAGACGTGATTGACGAAGGCACGGCGCGGGCTGCGCGCGGACTTGAACGACAGACGGCCGTCGCCGGCAAGACCGGCACATCGCGCGATGGTTGGTTCGCCGGCTACACGCCAAACTTGGTCTGCGTCGTCTGGGTCGGCTTCGACGACAACACACAGTTGGGTTTGACCGGCGCGCAGTCGGCGCTGCCCATCTGGCAAGAGTTCGTGCAGCAAGCAATCGCGCTCCGGCCCGAACTCGGCGGCGCACAATTCACACGCCCCGACGGCATCACGACCGTCGAGATCGATCCAGATACAGGTCTCATCGCCACGCCCGACTGCCCACACCATGAACGCATCGCCGTCACGCCCGCGCTCGCACCAACGAGTGAATGCTTCACGCATCAACTGCCGCTTGCGTTGGCCGCGCTCGGCAACACGACAAATAGTGCCAGCGCACAATCAATCTCGCAGGAGAAAATAATCAACCCGCCCGACTCACCTACGACGAACACACGACAGTCGCACACACCACACAGTCCCGCCGACGACAAGGCGCGCCGCGCCACGCCGACGCAAGTTGAATTCAACGAGCAAGGCCGACCGCGCTTGTCGAACGACGTACGTGTGACGAGCGCGCCGCAAGCGTTAAAGCTGCACAGGTAAACGCGCTGCTTCGTCGGTTGTCAGCCAGCGCGTCGTTCGAGTATGACTTGAGCAACGGCGTGTTCGGTTGTGTGTGTGAGCGTGAGGTGCGCGGTGTCTGCGCCGGAGCTTTGGAAGAGCGTGTGCGCTTGATTGTGAAAACGGAGCGCGGGCGCGCCCGCTTCGTTGGCGACGACTTCAACGTCTTGCCACTTGAGGCCGCCGCGCCAACCTGTGCCCAGAGCCTTGAGCGCGGCTTCTTTTGCGGCGAAGCGCGCGGCATAATGTTGCGCGGCGGCTGCGCCGCGACTGTCGCAGTAAGCGCGTTCGGCTGCGGTGAACACACGCGCGACAAAACGCGGCGTGCGCGCACACGCGACGCGCACGCGCCGGACTTCAACGATGTCAATGCCGATGGAAACGATCACAGAGACGGAAGCACTCGCACGCACGGGCTTTCACTGGCGCGTGCGCGACGGTGTGCGCGCGCTTGTGTGTGCGCCGCTCGAACAAGCAGGTTTCGTCAACGCCTTCTCGACGCGCATGGGCGGCGTCAGTCCGATGCCGCACGACGCGCTCAATCTCGCGGGCTTCAGCGACGACGCGGCCGAAAACATCCACGAGAACCGTCGTCGCTTCCTGCAACTCTTCAATGGCACATGGACGCTCGCCGCCACTTGGCAAGTACACGGCACAGACGTTTGCGTCGTGCGCGAGCAAGCAGACGCGGCGCAGACTGAACAACAGCACTGCGATGCGCTGACGACGTACGCGCCCCACATTCTCCTCGGCGTCAAAACGGCCGACTGCGTGCCGGTGCTGTTGGGCGATGCGCGCACGCGTGCTTGTGCTGCCGTCCACGCGGGTTGGCGCGGCACAGCCTCGTCAATCGTCGCGCACGCGCTCGCACGCATGCGCGCAGAGTATGGCACGGCGGCGGCTGATGTCCACGCCGCCATCGGCCCTGCCGCGCTCGCTTGTTGTTACGAAGTCGGGCGCGAAGTCATCGAAGCGTTCCGCGCGCATTTTCAATCTGCCGACGAGTTGCTCACGCCCACGCGCCCCAATCATGCGCGCATTGATCTGCACCGAGCCAATCGCGCCCAACTCCGTGCCGCCGGTGTGCCCGCCGCGCAGATTCACACCGCGCCGCTCTGCACCATCTGTCGCCCCGAACTCTTCTTCTCCTATCGCCGCGAAAAGAGACTCTACGGGCGCACGGGCCGGCTGCTCGCAGTCGTCGGAATGATGAATGCAGAATGATGAATGATGATTGAAAGACAACTGCTTTTCAGTTCATCATTCATCATTATCTTCTTCTCCCGCCGAAATATTCGCCGTTGATCCGCTTGACCGACTCGTTCGCGCCGACGACGTTGATGGAGAGCGTCACCTCGCGCGTGGTCGGCGGGAAGCAGACTTCATTGTTGCAACTTTGATAGTGCACGCGCGCGCGCAACTGCGCGTCGCCCTTCTGGAAGTTCGTCGGCACGGTGGCCGTAAAGCGCATGACGGCGCGCCCCTCGTAGAGTTGCACCGGCTCTTTGCTGAAACTCAAGCGCCGCACGACCGCGCGCGGATAGATGACGGGGCCGACGCGCCAGCCCTTCGGCGCTTCGATCTTGAGATCGGTCGGGATCAGAAATTTGTTGGTCAAGCGATTAGCGTTGACGTGAAAGCCGCTCGGGATATCGAGCACGACGGCGGCTTGAATCGTGCGTCCTTGTTGCGCGCGGTCAGTGGCGTAGTAGCCGTTCACACCGATGTCGGCTTGCGACATGGCTGACGGCGCGGCGGCGCGAATGGATGGCCCGACGAGCAGCGCGAGCGCGCAGCAGAGCAAGAGTGTGCGGCGGAAAAGTTTGTGTCGGATCATAGCTTGTGTCTTGAACCTGTCGCTTAGATTTTAGCTTGAAGAGAGTCAGCCTGTCTGATGCAGCGCAGGCGCGTTCAAGTTGTTCACGTTGCGCCGCGCGGCGAGTTGACCGCAAGCGGCGTAGATGTCGCGCCCGCGCGGGCGACGCACGAAGGCGCGCACGCCTTTGGCTGCAAGAATCCGTTTGAAACTTTCGATGCGCTCCGGCGACGAAGGCCGATAAGGCAACCCTTCGGCCGGATTGTGCGGGATCAAGTTGACCTTCGCCCGCAGTTGATGCCGGTTGAGCAGGTTCGCCAGTTGCCGCGCGTGCTCGTCCCGGTCGTTCACGCCGTCGAGCAGCACATACTCAAACGTGAATCGCTCGCCGGGTTTCAACGATTGCTCAAACTCTTTGCAGGCATCCAATAGTTCATCGAGCGGCCACTTCTTATTGATCGGCATCAACTCGTCGCGCAGTTCATCAGTCGGCGCGGCGAGCGAGACGGCGAGGTGCGGGCGTGCGGCAATCGTCGCCAGTTCGCGGATGCGCGGCACGATGCCGGCAGTCGAAACCGTCACGCGGTTCGGCACGATGTAGAGACCCGTCGGCTCGGCCATGATCCGCAGCGCCTTCATCAGCGGCTCAAACGCAAGGAACGGTTCGCCCGCGCCCATCGCCACGAGATTCGTGCCGCGCGGCGTCTTTGCGCCGACGCCGTAAGCGTCGTTCAACGCGATGATGATCTGCTCGACGATCTCGCCCGCCGTGAGCGTGCGTAGCAGACCCAACTTCGCGGTCAGACAAAAACTGCATTGCAAAGGGCAGCCCGACTGCGACGAGAAACAGATCGTGTCGCGTCGTTCTTCCGGGATGAAGACGGTCTCAACCGGCAACCCATCGTGCGTCTTCATCAGATAACGGCGCGTGCCATCTTCGGAGATGTAGCGCGATTCGACCGTGAGCGTCGCCGCCGTCGCGCGCTCAGCTAGCGCCGCGCGCAACTCCTTCGACAAGTCCGTCATCTCCTCGAACGAACGCAGCCGCCGCCGATGCAACGCCGCGAAAATCTGCCGCGCGCGATACGCCGGTTCACCCAAATCAGCGATCAACTCCGTCAACTCGTCGGGCGTCAGCCCCGTCAGATGCACCTGCTTACTCTGTACTGCCTTGCTCATTGCCTCAGCATTTTAACACCCGCGACCTGCGCCGCATACAGCCGCGACTGTCTTAGGGCGCAAGCGAGTGCGGCGTTAGGTTGTAAATGGTCGGATGGCATTCTTCAGGATCATGATATGCTGCGCCGCATAGTCAGTAGTCCGGCGCAGGACATGCGCTCTATCACCAAAAACTCTTCGCCGCCCCAAGGAGGACAAGACAAATGAGAGGCATAGGCAACATCATCGTCGGCATTGTGTTCATCATCGGAGGTCTTTCAGGCCAACTCGTCTTGATAGGTACTAACAGTGGCGAGTTGCTGGCTGTGGTTGGCGTGGGCCTGATCGTTTTGGGCGTGATCAAAATAGCGAAAGGTGGTGGGTCGGCGCAACGCCCGAAGATAAAAATAGGCAATCAAGCAGTCGTGCGGCAAGAAGCAGTTGTATATACAGCTCAGGACTCACACTCCCAGCCGCTCACAAAGCTTGGGGCCGGAAGTAGGGTAGCGGTCGTCGCAGCCGCAGAGACGAATGATGTATTATGGGTGCGCGTCAAGTTATCTGATGGACAGCAGGGTTACATGCTAGGCCATAACATTGCGCAAACATAAGCAGAGAAACAGAGACAGCAGAGAAAGAATCTTCTCTGATCTCGTGAGACCCGAAGATTCGGTCAACGGCCATGGGTTTCTGGGATAGTTTAACGAGTATCTTGGAGAAGCAATTTGTTGACCGCGCGCTGAATCTAAGCGGGCAGCACAGGGATTTTTATTGCGAGCACTGCCGGCGTATCACGGATCACATCTCGATCAGTCATGCGGCGAGCCTCGCGCGCATCAACCGGCACGAGCCGGGCACAATGCGTCTGGTCTCGCGCGTCGTCGGCAAGCTGAACGATCTGAATCCGGTGCAGAATCTCTTGTTGGGCCGACCCTATCGCTGCGGCACGTGTGGACGCGAGCGGCTGGACTAAGATGCTCATTGATGACCGCAAACGAGTTTGAGTGTAACGTTATGGCAGAGGCGGAACTGCAAAACTTGATCGCGTTTCTCGCGGAGACACCGACGGTTGTGCGACAGTTGATTGGTGAGTTAAGCGCGGACGAAGCGCGCCAGCGACCGGCGGCGAATGAGTTCTCCGCGCTCGAACAGGCTTGCCATCTGCGCGACATCGAGCGGGACGGCTACGCGGTGCGGCTGCACCGCTTGCTCGGCGCAGACGAGCCTGTGTTGCCGGACATTGATGGGGCGCATCTGGCGCGTGAGCGCGATTATCAAAGCCAAGATTTTGCGGCGGCGCTTGAAGCGTTCGCCCAAGCGCGAAGTGAGAACATGACGCTCATCAAAACTCTATCGCCCGATCAGTTGCAGTTAGGCGGTACGCTTGAGAGCGTCGGGCGCGTGACGCTGGCGCAGTTGCTTGAGATGATGCGCGCGCATGATGAAGAGCATTACGCGGAGTTGCGCACGCTCGGCGCGTGGCTTAGCACACAGCGAAATTGAGCGAGGAAGGAAACGGACGCGCAGAGCAGCCCGCGATTGCCAGCTTGAGCCTAGAGATCAAACTAAACGACGTGGAAGTGCGCGTACTCGGCGCGCTCGTCGAGAAGCAGTTGACGACGCCGGAATACTACCCGCTGACTTTGAACGCGCTCATACACGCCTGTAATCAGATTTCCAACCGCGATCCCGTAGTCGCTTACGACGAACAGACGGTCACAGGCGCGCTGGAGAGCCTGCGCGAGCAGAAACTGGTGCGCATGGTCTCGACGGCCGAAGGGCGTGTGCCGAAATACCGGCACGTATTGAATGAAGTGATCGAGTTGCGTGCGGCAGAGGTGGCGTTGTTGTGTGCGCTGCTGCTGCGCGGGCCGCAGACCGTCGGCGAGTTGCGCGGGCGCACCGAGCGACTCTACTCGTTCTCCGACATCGCTTACGTCGAAGCGACGCTGCAAGCATTAAGCGAGCGTGCCGACGGGCCGCTGGTCGTCAAGCTGCCGCGACAGACGGGGCAGAAAGAATCGCGCTACGCACATCTCTTGTCCGGCCCCATCGAACTCGTGGAACAGGCGCAAGCGCAGCCGTCTGACGCCACGCGCGCACGCGCCGATGATGATAGGTTGGCGCAACTTGAGAGCGAAGTGGCGGCGCTGCGACAAGAGTTGACGGAGTTGCGACAACAGTTCACGGAGTTCAAGCGACAATTTGAATGAGGGCAGACCGAAGCGATGAAGTCGGGTAAGCGGCGCACGCCGCGCGGGAACGCAGAAACAACGGACGGTAGGCGCGCGCAAGATGCGCAACTCGCGCCGGGCATCGCGGTCGGCGGATCAAAGATTGACGGGCGCGGTTGTTTTGCGGTCGTGCCGTTTCGCAAGTGGCAGAAGATCGCGGAGCTTGTGGGCGAGCGCGTGTCGCGCGTCGAAGCGGCGCGACGGATGCGCGGGCGCGAGCGGCTGCATATCTGCGCGATTGATTCTTATTGGGGCATTGACGGCTCGCGCGGCGGCAACGGCTCGCAGTTCATTAACCACTCGTGCCAGCCCAACTGCTTCGTCAAAATCGTTCGCGGCCACATCATCTTCTTCGCCCGGCGCGACATCGCCCCCGGCGAAGAGATCACGATGGACTACGTCAACTCATATCACCCGGACACCAAACGCTGTCGCTGCGGCGTGCCCGGCTGTCGCGGCACGATCAACTTGATCCGACGTTAAAGCAACAGGTCAGTACCGCCTGCGATAGCGGGCGGTACTGACCTCAGTCCAACGCTCACGGCCGACTGCTTCCGCCTTGACCGGCGCTGCTGCCGACGGGACGGCCTTCGGTGTCGAGCAGCGTAATGGTTGCGCCCACGTCTGTGAGCGAGCGCAAGCCGGGTTCGATCACTTTGCGGTCGCCGACGACGAGAATGGCCATGCGCGCCGGATCGAGATAGCGTGTGGCGGCGCGCGTTACGTCTGCGAGCGTGACGGCGCGGACGTGCGCGATGTAATTGTTGAAGTAATCGTCGGGCAGATTGTAGAGCACGACATCAGTCAGACGCCCCGCGATCTGTTCGGGCGTCTCAAAGCCGCGCGGGTAGCTGCGGATGAGCGACTGCTTGAAGTAGTTCAACTCCTTCTCCGTCACCGGGCGCTCGCCGCGTATGCCGCGCAACTCACGCATGAATTCGACGACCGATTCCTTCGTCACATTCGTAAAGACGCCCGCGCTCGCAGTGAATGGGCCGGGGCCACGCCGGTAATCGAACGAGGTGCGCGCGCCGTAAGTGTAGCCTTTGTCTTCGCGCAAATTCAGATTGATGCGCGAGACGAACGCGCCGCCGAGCATCGAGTTCAAGACGAGCAGAGGGAAATAGTCGGGCGTCGAACGCGCCACGCCGACCTGCCCGATCTGTATGACGGACTGCGCCGCGCCGGGTTTGTCCACGATGTAGAGCGTCGCGTGATCGCGCGGCGGCGCGCTGACGTTCACAGGCGGCGGCACGTCCGCGCGCTTCCAACTGGCGAACGCGCGCTCAAGCTTCGGCATGAGCGTCGCGGGCTTCACGTCGCCGACGACAATGAGCGCAGCGTTGTTTGGCCGGTAGTAAGTTTCATAGAAACGGCGCACATCCTGTTCGCTCATGGCCGTGAGCGATGCTTCATTGCCGACGGGCGGATGACCGTAAGGATGTTCGTGCCCGTAGAGCAGCGACGCATAGACGATGTTGGCGATGGCGTTGGCATTATCGCGTTGCTGTTGCAGGGCGACGAGCCGGCGCGCGCGCAGGCGTTTGAACTCGTCTGTGGCGAACGCAGGGTTGGTGATCGTGTCGGCGTAGAGGTCGAGCGCGCGATCAAGCTGGCGCGTGAGCGTGAGCAGGTTGGCTGAGGTCGCGTCCCAACCGGCCCCGATCTGCAAACGCGCGCCGATGGCGGCGAGTTGATTTGAGATGTCGAGGGCGCTGCGCGTCTTCGTGCCTTGATCCAACAAGTCGGCCGTGAAGCTCGCCAGCCCCGGCGCGTTCGCCGGATCAACGCCCGCGCCCGACTTGATGACGAGATTCATGTTGACGACCGGCAACTCGTGCTGTTCGACGATGAGCACTTCGAGACCGTTCGAGAGTTTGCGCCGTTGGATGGTCGGCAACTTGAACGACGGATCTGCTTGCGGCTTCGGCAAGTTGGCGGCCAACTCCGCCTGCGTCTGCGAAGAGCGTTTCTTGTTGGCCGTGCCGGCCGCAGCAGCAGCAGCAGACGGCGGCGCGTTGCCCGACTCTTCGGACATTGCTTCGCCTGCGCCGCGCGGCCCGCGCCCACCACCGCCACCGCCGCGCGGCGTGACGCTGACGATGAGGCGCTTGTCTGTCAGATATGCCAGCGCGGCCGTGCGCACGTCCTTCGCGGTGACGTTGCGGAAGCGCGCGAGGTCTTGTTGGAAGTAGTCTGGATGGCCGACGAACGTGGCGTACTGGTTGAGTTGATCGTTGATGCCGCCAAAGCCGCCGATTGATTGCAGACTGTAGATCATGCGGGCCTCGCGCGCGTTGTAAGCGCGATCAAGTTCATCCTGCGTCGGCCCCTCTTGCTTGATCCGCTCGATCTCTTCGTTGAGCGCGCCTTCAAGTTCAGCGAGCGTGCGCCCCGGCTTGGCTGTGGCGACAACCTGAAACTGTCCGGCCAACTCGCCCGCGTCGTTGAAGGCCGACACGTCTTGCGCGATCTGGCGTTCATAGACGAGCGTCTTATAGAGGCGCGAGGTGCGCCCGCCGCCGAGGATTGTGGCGAGCGTCGCGGTCGCCGCTTCGTCGCCGGTGAAACGGGCTTGCGTCGGCCAGACCAGATAGACGCGCGGCAGCGCGACGCGATCCTCCATCGCGACACGCTTGAGTCCAGTCACGACAGGCTGCGGCGCTTTGATCGTCGGCACTTCGGGGCCGCGCGCGATGGGGCCGAAGTATTTCTCAACCCACTCGCGCGCCTGCTGCGGATTGAAGTCGCCCGCGATTGAGAGGCTCGCGTTGTTGGGCGTGTAGTAGCGGCGGAAAAAATCGCTGATGTCGGCGATGGAGGCTTTCGTCAGATCGTCGAGCGAGCCGATGGTCAGCCAATGATACGGATGTTCTTTCGGGTAGAGCGTCTCGTTGATCTTCGCGCCGACTAAACCGTAAGGCCGGTTGTCGTAGTTCTGTCGCTTCTCGTTCTTGACGACGTCGCGTTGGTTATCGAGCTTCGCTTGATTCAAGACGTCGAGCAGACCGCTCATGCGGTCTGCTTCCATAAAGAGCGCGGTCTCAAGGAAGTTCGACGGGACGACCTCCCAATAGTTCGTGCGATCCTCGTTGGTCGAGCCGTTAAGTGTGCCGCCCGCTTCTTGGATCGGATTGAAGTAGTTGTCGTCGTAATGCTTCGAGCCTTGAAACATCATGTGCTCGAACAGGTGCGCGTAGCCGGTCTTGCCGAGCGTCTCGTTCTTCGAGCCGACGTGATACCAGATGTTGACGCCGACAATCGGCGTCGAGTGATCCTCGTGCATGATCACGTGCAGGCCGTTCGGCAATTGAAACTCGGTGAACTTAACCGGCGGCAGAGGATTGCCGACCGTTGTGTCGCTGGAGACATTTTTCGGCGCGGGCTGCTGTGTGGCTGTCTGTGGCTTGTGCCCTCTCTGCGCGAGCGTGAAACCGGGCGCAACAAGCACGAACGCCAACACAAGGGCCGCGAACTGCTGCCATCTCATCATGAACTTCTCCTCCTGTAGATGCTGCGCGGAAGATAGGGACGAAAGATGAGCGGATTTTAACGCGGCGTTGGTCAGGCTGCAACGCGCAAGACAGTTTTCAGTTTTCAGCAAGAGGCAAAAGCTTTAGCTGAAAACTGAAAACTGTCTTTGCCCACGCGCGCTGCGGTTGTTAGAATCCGAGTAAATAATTTTCGGCTACGTGTGACATGAACTTGGAGACGGACTTCATCGTCGTCGGCAGCGGCGTCGCCGGCCTGCGGGCCGCGCTTGAAATTGCGGGCGCGGGCGCGCGCGTCTCTGTGTTGACCAAAGAGCGCACGGGCGAGTCGAACACAGAGTACGCGCAAGGCGGCGTCGCGGTCGCGCTCGCGGAAGACGACGATGTTGAGTTGCACGAGGCGGACACGACGGGCGCGGGCGCGGGGCTGTGCGACACGGAAGCTGTGCATGTGCTCGTCACGGAAGGGCGACGCTACATGCGCGAATTGATCGAGTGGGGCGCGGAGTTTGATCGCGCGGCGACGGGGCGTCTGCTCTTCACGCAGGAAGCGGCGCACTCGCGCCGGCGCATCCTGCACGCGCACGGCGACGCAACCGGGCACGAGATCGTTCGCGCGCTCGTCGCACGTGTTGCAGCAGAATCGAAGATAGAGTTGCTGCCGCACGCGGGTGTCGAAGAGTTGTTGCTGGCGGACGGGCGCTGTGTCGGCGTGCGTTTTCTCGATCCGCTCGTGCGTGCGCCGCGACGTTTGCGCGCGCGTGCGGTCGTGCTTGCGTCGGGCGGTGCGGGGCAGGTCTATCTACATACGACCAACCCTGCGGGCGCGACTGGCGACGGCATGGCGATGGCTTATCGCGCGGGCGCTGAGGTTGCCGACATGGAGTTTGTGCAGTTTCATCCGACGGCGCTGAACATCGAAGGCGCGCCGCGTTTTCTGTTGTCCGAAGCGATGCGCGGCGAGGGCGGCGTGCTGCGCAACGAAGAGGGGCGGCGCTTCATGTCGCGTTATCATGAGCGCGCGGAACTTGCGCCGCGCGATGTCGTGAGCCGCGCCATCGTCGCGGAGTTGCGGCGCACGGCGACGCGCACGGCCTACCTCGACATGACTGCGCTTGAGCCGCGCTTCGTGCGCGAACGCTTCCCGAAAATTTATGCGACTTGTCTGCGCTACGGCGTTGACATCACGCGCGCGCCTGCGCCCGTCTCGCCCGCCGCGCACTACACGATGGGCGGCGTGCGCACAGACCTCGACGGGCGCACGACGATCAGAGGTCTCTACGCGGCCGGCGAGGTCGCCTGCACGGGCGTGCACGGCGCAAACCGGCTCGCATCGAACTCACTGCTTGAAGGTCTCGTCTTTGGTGCGCGCGCCGGTCGCGCGGCTGTTGAAGATTTAGCGCACGACGTAAAGCTTGATGTACAGACCGACGAGCCGCAAGGATCGAACGAGCCGACAGACGATTGGCACAGCGGCGAGATTGCGCCGCCGGTGCGCAAGCGCGTGCGGCGCGTGATGTGGGAGCGCGTCGGCATCCTGCGCGCGCGCGAATCGCTCACGCGCGCGCTCAAAGAGTTTGAGTTGATCGCACACGCACGCTTGCGCCCGCCTGCGCGCAACTTCTTAACGGTCGCCACGCTCATCGCCCGCGCCGCGCTCTGGCGCGAAGAGTCGCGCGGCGCACACTTCCGCCTCGACTTCACTGAACGCGATGATGCGCGTTGGCGCGTCCATTCGGTTGCGCAGAAAGACAGCGGCATCGTTGCGAGTGCGAAGATTGATTTCGTTACACAGAGCGACCGGCAGGAAGTGCTGCCGCACGTCGTTGGATAACTTATCAGCGGCCGTAGCCGCAACGGTCGTATTGAAGCTCTAACTTTTATGGCTCGTTTCAAACAACTACACGATTGGAAGCTTGCGCCGCGCGAGGCGGTTGCGTTGCAGAAAGAGTTGCGGGCGCGTGTGCGGATTGAACCATTGCAGCGCAAGATCGAGACGGTGGCGGGCGCGGACATCTCGTTCAATAAGTTCTCGCCGGTGGTTTATGCGGGGCTGGTGGTGCTGCGTCTGCCGACGCTCGAAGTGGTGGAAGAAGTGGGCGTGGTGAGCGAGACGAAGTTTCCATACATTCCGGGGCTGCTGTCGTTTCGCGAGACGCCGTCGGTGTTGGAGGCTTGGGCGAAGTTAAAGACAGAGCCGGATGCGGTGATGTTCGACGGGCAGGGCATCGCCCATCCACGCCGGGTCGGCATCGCATCGCACGTCGGATTGTTGATTGAGCGACCGACATTTGGTTGCGCGAAGTCTGTGCTCGTCGGTCGTTATGAAGAACCGGCGGCGGCGCGCGGCAGTTGGACGCCGCTCGTCGATCCGAAAAATAGTGAGACGGTGGGCGCGGCCTTGAGGACGAAGACGAACGTGCAACCGATCTTCGTCTCGCCCGGCCATTTGATCGATCTCGCGAGCGCGATTGATCTCACGCTCGCTTGCGATGGCGGTTATCGCCAACCTGAGCCGACGCGCCGCGCACACCTGCTCGTCAACGCGTTGCGGCGCGGCGAGCGCGCGCCGACACAAGAAAAACTTTTCTGATTAAATATCAGGCGGGCGCAAAAAATAACGGGTGACAAGCTTGAAACTTGTCACCCGTCACTTATCAACTGTCGCGGTTCTTTACTGCACAATCGTAAACTTCGCCGAGGGCGTAAGCGATTGACCGGAGACTTGGTCGCGGATGCGCACCGTGATCTCGTAGTCGCCGACGGGCAGTTTGGACGAGTCGAGCAGGCGGGCGAGCGTGAGCCGTTGACCGGCATCGCTCATGCCGCGCCAGTCTTCAGCCATCTTGCCGACCTCTTTGCCGTCCTTCGAGAGCACATATTCGACATCCACAGCCGGACGCAGCGTCGTCTGATCAATGCCCGCGTTATAGACCTGCATGTAGATGCCGACCGACTCGCCGCGATGGAAGACGCCGGCGAGGTTCGGGATCACTTTGTACTGCCCGATGGTGAACATGCCGGGCAGTTGATCGCCGAGACCTTGCAGTTTGGCTGCGAGCACGAGCGTCGAGGTCGAAAGTTGTTTCGGATCGTACTTCGGCACGGTGAAGCCGAGACGCTTGACCTGCTGCGCGCCGGAGTTGATGTCGCGCACGATCACGTCCACTCTGTAATGTCCGGGCGGCAACGGCACAGCCTTGCCATAAGCTGACTTGCGTTCTTTGGCCATGACCAGTTCTTCGGGTGTGGCGTCAGTTGTCACCGCATCCTCGAAGACGCCGACGCGCCGATCGTTGACCGCCATGATGCGGCCGAATATGTTCATCGTCGCGCGTTGGATGCCGCCCACGTCCTTGAAGGTCAAATCTCTGTTCTCCGTCTGAATGGTGAACGCGGTCATGACGCGGTCGTCGGCTTGACGGAAGAACTGAACGCTCAGATCGAAGTCGAGCGGGCTGTCTTCGACTACGCTGTTGGTCGAGAGGATATTGGCCATCTCAGGATGGCGAATGACCGGCGGCTTGTTCAGGTCTGCGACGCGCTGAATCCAGTCGAACGCGCTGTCCTGTTGGCGCCCGAAATTGCTGTTGGAGCCGGGGCCGTTGTAACCGACGCGGTCAGCTTTGCTTTCCAACCCAAGCTGTTCGCGCAAAGTGAGACCAGCGCCGGGGATGTAGCGCAGCGCGTCCTTCTCTTCGGGCGACATGGCGATGCGATACTCGCCTGAGCCGGTCGGGTCAACGAACTCGATCTCGATGCCAGAGCCGACGCCCTCGATGTAGCGATAGAACCAACGCTCGAACGGGTAGGTCGAAGTCTCGCCGCCGCCCTCGTAGGATTCGCGTTGATAGGGGCCGCCCGCCGGATGCGACTCAACCTCGTCGGGCTTGCCATACATGATGTAGATGCGGCCACGGTCGGTCTTCCAACCCGGAATGCCCGAAGCGTAGTGCTCGTTGGCATAGGCGATGCGCTCGTAGTATTGCTCTTTGAACTCGTTCTCTTCCGTGTCCGGGTCAGGGTCGCGTCGCTGCCAGAACCCTTCGATGAACTGCTCGCGCTCTTCGTCCGTCTGGAGCTTGTTGAAGATTTCGCGCTCCTTGTCGGTGATGATGTAGGCCACGTCTTGGTTGACCCAATCACGATAGACCTTCTTGATCTCAGGCTTCTTGTTGCGCGGGTGCGACATCACGTCCTGCGTGTCGGGCTGCTGGTCTTTATCTTTCTTCTTTTGCGCCAGTGTGACGGGCGCGGCGAGCGCCAGAGCGAGCAGCATGAGCGGCAGAGCGCGCAGCCAGTTGGGGCGAGCGTTCATAGTAAAACTCCTGTGCAAATTTGAGCCGTTAACGGTTTCAGCGCGGAACAGACGCGCGAGAAGGAACCCCTTGGGTTCGTCAAACTTTCCGAGCGAATTTTAGTGCCTCGGCGGTACATGGTCAAGATGCGGCGCGGGGCAGGCAAGTTGCCTGAACGGCAGAGAGCAAAGGGTCAGAACCGCCTGCGGTAGCGGGCGGGTTTTAGTCGCATCAATCGGGCTATCAGCGCAACCAGACCCGCCCGCTACCGCAGGCGGGTCTGACAGCTTATCGCTCCAAACGCAGAATTGCGCTGCCGACATCACTGCCAGCAGCGCAACCCCGCAACTCCTGAAAACCGCCGAAGCGATTTAGGGGAGCGGCGACCCCGGCTTGTACACGCCACAGATCGCCTGATTTATATTCCGGTCGCGAGACTATGCGGTTTCGGTCTCTGTCCGGTCGGCATCCAATTCAGTCGCCTAAATCGTTTGGCCCTCGCGGGCCGATGCCGTTTGGTTTTTGTTCTGGTGGCTTTACCTCCACCCCCGGTTACGTTCCGGACAACGAGGTGCAACTAACGTTGCACGGCTTGCTGCTCAAAGGTTGATCATTTCCTTCGAGTGCCACCCGTTTTTATCCGGGCGCTCAGATGAATCTGCCGATCCATCCTAGCCGGCCTTTCGGCCGCAGCGCCGGGCGTCAATAGCAAACCGAAGACCGCTTCTCGTTTGCCCTCGAAACGAAGCGTCACCGCCTCGTCCGCCGATCCTAGCGCCGGTCACGACTCCCATGAGAATCGCGACGTGGGCGGGCAATATACGCGCTGATTGGCAACCTGTCAAGAGGGTTTTGCGAAATGTGAGAACTGATCTGATCAAAGCGTTAGCGCATGGTTCGCCTGTGCAAGTTTGTCGCCCGAAGGTTCGTTTTTGCGGCCGCTCAAGGCGGCTTTAACTCGTCTTGCGCGGCTTGCCAAACATCCACGCGACGAAGATCGAGACGATGTAGAGCACAATCATCGGCGCGGCAAAGAGCATCATGTTCGGCACGTCGTTTGTGGGCGACAGCACCGCCGCCGCGATGAGAATTACAATCAGCGCGGTCTTCCAGACGCGCAGCATCAGCCGCGCCGTGATTAGCCCTATGCGCGCGAGCACATAAGTGACCGCAGGCATCTGGAAGATTAGCCCCATGCCGAGCATGACGAGGATGATAAAGTCGAAATAGTCGTCCGCTTTGAGCAGCAGGCGGAAGTCTTGACCGAGACCGAGCAGATAGCGCGCGGCCGGCGGGAAGATGACTTTGTAAGCGAACGCCGCGCCGAGCACGAACGAGATGGTTGATAGCCCGATGAACGGCACGGCGTAACTGCGCTCGTGCGGATAGAGACCGGGCGAGATGAAGGCCCAGATTTGCCAGAGCAGGAACGGGACCGAGAGACAGAGCGCCGCGTAGAGCGAGACCTTGACGTAGAGCGCGAAGGGTTCGAGCGCCGTCGTCACGATCAACTTGTCATCAATGCCGGGCAGCGCATCGGGCTTCGCCCCTTCCTCCGTCGGCAGCCGCACGCCCTTCGGGATGACGATGTTGCCCGCGATCAACTGCTCGTCCGTGAACAGCCCTAGATGACCTTCACTATCACGCGCTACACGCGCTTGGACGGACGCGCCCGGTGGGATGATGCTCTGGCCCAACTTCGTCGCTTCAGGAAAAACATAGCGCCCCGTGTCGCTCTCCTTCAAAGCCGAGAGCGGCGTGATCGCTTCTTGTCCGGTCAGTCCGGCAAACTGTATCTGGCGGCGTTGCGCGTCGGCGAGGGCGGCGCGGACTGGGCGCGCGAGAAAGTTGTAGATGCGATCTGAGACGAACCAGCAGACCATGAAGGCAACGAAGACGAAGATGATCGAGCGTATGAGGCGACGGCGCAACTCGTCCAGATGTTCGAGAAACGACATCTGCCCGCCGAGTTCTTCGCCGTCTTTGTCTCGCCCTCTGTCTAAGAACGTGGATGCCATTCAGGGTGCAAGCGCGCCGAACGCTCAGAGCCAATCGCTTTTGCGCGACGCTTCAACGGGTGTTGCCGACGCTGGCGCGGACACCGGCGCGTTGGTCTCGCGCGCCATGACGGTCGCCGCTTCAGCGCCGCGTGCGACGCTCTCGCCATCGCGCGGCGGTGCGGTCGTGTCCGGCGCGATGGCGCGCTCGGCAACGGCCGTTTGCTCTGTCGGGTCAGGCGCGCCGATCATTGCTTGCTCGATGCGCTCCTCTTTCTCGACCCGCTCTATTGCGACCTCGCGCTCCCACGTCCGCTTGAAATCGTCCGATGCGCGCTTGAACTCGCTCAGACTCTTGCCGAGCGAGCGGCTCAACTCCGGCAGTTTGCGTGGCCCAAACAGGATGAGCGCCGCGACTAAGATGACCAACAACTCAGTCGTGCCGATGGATTCGAGAAAAAGTAATGCGTGCACTTGCGCTATCTCACTTCCTCAGTCGTTGAAAGTCTCATGTCCAAAGTTCCATGTCCAACATCGCATGTCTATTCTAATAATTTAGACGCCGGGCGGCGGGCTTTGGACGTTAGACATTGAACTTTGGACATGGGACTTTTCTTGCTCATAATCCGGCGGATAATAGATGACCTCGACGATCTGTCCGCCGACGCCCTTCGTGTAAAAAGAGACGGTGCGATCACGATGCTCTTTGACGGGCCGATGCTCGCGCCGCGCCGCTTCTTCCAACGCCGCGCGCGTCTCGACGCGCAAGCCCATGTGGGGCGGATGCTTCGATCCCGGCCCCAAGAGCGCCACGCCAAAACCGCGCGCATCACGGAGCATCGCCCAATCGTGATACAACGTCTCCACGCGAAAGCCGAGCCGCTCATACTCGCGCACGTCCCGCGCCAAATCCTCCGACTGAATAGCGACGTGATCCACCACGCCGCCGAAACGCAACTCGCTCTGCTCAGACATAACGCACCACCTCAATGATGAATGCGGACTGAAAATGCTCTCTGTTAATTCATCGTTCCGCGTTCATCATTCATCATCCATCATTTCTCTTGCCACTCTGTCCCGTAGCGTTCGCTGAAGACGATGCGGTTGAGCGGGAGGCGACCGGGGTAAGCTTTCTCCGGTTCTTGGCCCCGCCCGATGGCGAGCAGGGCGCAGACCTCCGCTTCTTCGGGAATGCCGAACTCGCGTTTGACGGCTGCTGGGTCGAAGCCCTCCATCGGCGCGGTGTCAAAGCCGTAAGCCTCAGCCGCGAGCATCATCGTGGTGTACGCGATCATCGTGTGGCGGTGCACCCAGACGGGCATTGATTGCATGTTGTCGAGAAACTTAAACGCGCCATCGCGCGACTTCTCCCAAGTAGCGGGATCGCCCGCGCCCCGCTCCGCGCCTTCGCGGAACACTTCATCGGCCGTGCGCTTCCACTCTTCCTTCATGCCGATGGCGATGATGACGACCGGCGCTTGCGCTACCTTCGCTTGATTGAACGCAGCCGACTGAAGCCGTTTCCGATTCTCCGCATCGCGCACGACGATAAAGCGCCAAGGTTGCAGGTTGTAGCCCGAAGGCGCTTGCGCCCCAAGCCGCAGGATCGCATTCAAGTATTCTTCCGGCACTTCGTCCGGCAAAAACTGGTTCGTCGCACGCCGCTCCAACACAACTTGCGTGATCGGTTTCAACTGCTCGCCATTCGCTTGTGTCTGCGGCAGATTCGTCGGCTTGTCCTGCATCACGTGTCCCCCTGTTGGAATTAAGTCTGCACGATTGTAACGCGACACGTCCGCGAGGTAAAAGGCAGAAGGCGGTAGGCGGTGGCAGTTCAGGACAAAAGAACAGCCGGTTGGAAAGTCACTCAACCTCGTGAGTAAAAATCCAACCAGCTTCTTTACTGCCTACCGCCTTCTGCCTACTGATCTTCAGTGGCCCGCGACGGCGCTGGCGGCGCGGGCGCGTGCGGCCGTGATGGGCCGGCGCTCGTGCTTGGCGCAGGCGCGCGCGAGTGCTTGCTCGACGCGCGGCGTGATGTTGCATTCGGGTTGCCGACAGACGGCCGCCAATTCGGAGATAACCAGATAGCGTGCGCGCTCCAACATGCGCTGCTCGCGGAATGAGAGCGGCTTGAGATGGCTCAAGTAGGTTAGATGCTTGAGCACATGCGCGACCTCGAAGATGTCGCCGGTGCGCATCTTGTCGGAGAACTCTTTGAAGCGATCCTTCCAATCGTGCGGGGCGGGCGTAAAGTCGTCGGCTAAATTCTTGAGCAGCAACTCGCATGCGCCCGAAGAGATCGGCGAACGAAGTCCGACCTCGCCCGCGTTGGCGATGGGCACGAGCACGACCGAGTTGGTCGCGGCGAGGCGCAGCGTGTAGAAGGGCATAGAGGCCGCGCCGATCTGCTTCTGCTCGATCTGTTCAATGATGCCGATGCCGTGGTTGGGGTACACGACTTTCTGTCCGACCTTAAAGCCCACCATTCACCTCCTAGAATACTTTGCACATGACAAGCCGCGCCGCAGCGCGCAGTTGATTTGCAGGTTGAACCCTTGGTTCTACGATTGACGCAGGGCGCGTCGGGAATGACTTGAATCGTCACGAAAGTGTAACAAGCAACTTCATGTAGCGTCAAGATTCAAGATGAACGATGCCCACGGCAGGATGAATGGAAAGCTGTCAGTGGAAAAATTGTTGCTGGTTATTGGTTCTTCGATAGTCAATCGTTCTATGCCCACCCTATGTTGCGGCCTTTGCATCAGGCTCAAATAACCAATAACTAATTTCATCCATCATGCGGCAATTCAATCGTGAAGGTTGAGCCTGCGCCGAGCGTTGATTGCACGCTCGTTTCGCCGCCGTGCGCGCGGGCGAGATGTTTGACGATGGCGAGACCCAAGCCTGTGCCGCCGAGCGCGCGCGAGCGTGCGCGGTCAACGCGATAGAAGCGTTCAAAGATGCGTCTGATGTGTTCGGGCGCAATCCCTTCGCCCGTGTCTGCAACCGTGATGCGAGCACGCGCGCCATGCCGTTCATAGCGCACACGCACCGAGCCGTCTGCGCGATTGAACTTGATCGCGTTGTCGGTCAGGTTCGTCAACATCTGTTCGAGCCGGCGCGCGTCCGCCTGCACAAACACGTCCGCGCCGATCTCGTTGTGCAACTCGACCCCGCGTTCGGTCGCCTGCGCCGCCAACGCCGCGAACACCTCATTTACTAGCGAGCGCAAAGGCACGGACGCACGCTCAACCGTCACCGTGCCCGCTTCGATGGCCGACAATTCAAGGATGTCGTCAATCAACGTGTGCATGCGCGCGGCATTGCGATCAATGATCGAGAGGAAGCGGCGGTTGTGCGTCGGATCGTCGAGCGCGCTGGCTTCGAGCGTTTCGACGAAGGTGCGTATGGCCGTCAGAGGCGTGCGCAGTTCGTGTGAGACATTGGAGAGAAATTCTTGGCGCACGCGCTCAAGGCGTTCGAGCCGTGTGATGTCGAAGAAAACGCCGATTGCGCCGCGCACTTTTCTGTCGCTCGCCGCGCGCGGCTCAAACGGCGCGACGCGCAGATCAAACGCGCGCTTGTCTGCCTCGGCCGTCTCAACCTTGACGGCGACGCGCTCGCCGCGCAAGAGCGCCGCGCTAAAGGCCGTCAGCACGGCTTGGTTGTGTGTCAGATCGGTTAAGCGGCGCGCATTGAGCGTTGCGTCTGCGCTGACCCCGAAGATTTCGCCCGCCGCCGGATTCGAGACGAGCACACGCATGTCCGCGTCAACCACGAGCAGGCCCTCGCGCATGCTGTGCAACATCGCTTCAAGCAGTTCATGCGCGGGCAACACTTCGCTGAGACTCGATGCGACAGCGCTCGCCATCTGCTTGGCGTTTCCTGTGCCGCTCAACACTGTCGTCGGGAGCGAAGATGAGGCGAGGTTGCTTGTGCGCCGTGTGGGCCATAAGCGCGCGGCGGCTGCGCCCGCCAGCGCGCAGAGCAGGACGACGCCCGCCGTGCCCGGCTGTCTGATGAAGAGCGCCGCCACCGCCAACGCAACCACACCACACAGAACTAACGACATGATCAGGCGCATAGAAGCCATGATAATAAAAAGTTTGGAGTCGAGAGTCTGGAGTCTGGAGTCAAAAGATAAATTCTTTTTGACTCCAGACTCTCGACTCCAGACTCCAGATTAATCTTAATCCTTCACACGTCAACGGTCACTGACTTTCGCGCTGCCGATGAAGCGATAGCCGACGCCGACGACCGTCTCGATGCAGTCGCCGCACGCGCCGAGTTTTTGGCGCAGGCGGCGTATGTGCACGTCTAGCGTGCGCGTGTCGCCGTAGTATTCGTAGCCCCAGACGTTGTCGAGAATCTGTTGGCGCGTCGCCACCCGCCCGCCCGTCTTGGCAAGCATTTCGAGCAGCGCGAACTCTTTGCGCGTGAGTTTGATGTTTATGCCCTCGCAAGCGACGCGCATGTCGGCGAAGTCAATTGACAAACGGCCGTCCGAATAACTCGGCACCGTCGTCTCGTCCGCGCGGCGCAAGACAGCGCGCACACGCGCCAACAGCTCACGCACCGAAAAAGGCTTGGTGATGTAATCATCCGCGCCGAGATCGAGACCGCCGACGCGGTCGGCTTCCGACGTGCGCGCCGTCAACATGATGATCGGCGTGCGGCGTGTCGCCGGCTCGCGGCGCAAGCGGCGACACAACTCCGTGCCGCTCATGCCCGGCAACATCAGGTCGAGCAAGATGAGCGCGGGCGGGCGACGCGGATCGAGCGCGGCCGTTAGTCCCTGCTCGCCCGTCAGAGCGATCGCGGCCTCCAGCCCCTCGCGCTCCAGATTGAACCGCAGCCCTTCCGCGATGTCCGGGTCATCTTCAACGATCAGCACAAGCGTCATAAGTTCAGTGATAAGTGAAAGGGAGCGGTCGCTTCGTTGAGTTCGTTAACGCGCCAGCTTGTAAATCAACTCGATCAGCAGGAACGTGACGGCCGCGATGGAGCCGGCGATGGGAATTGTCAAGACCCATGCCCAGACGATGCGTCCGGCGACGCCCCACTTGACGGCCGAGAGTCGGCGCGTCGCGCCGACGCCGACAATCGCGCCCGTGATCGTGTGCGTCGTCGAAACAGGCACGCCCGTCAAAGTCACGTAAGCGAGTGTCAGCGCCGCGCCCGTCTCGGCGCAGAAGCCGCCGACGGGTTTTAGTTTTGTGATGCGCGTGCCCATCGTGCGTACGATGCGCCAGCCGCCTGAGAGCGTGCCGAGACCGATGGCAGCGTGCGCCGTCAACACGACCCAGATTGGGATTGCGGGCAGGCCGCCGTTCGGCCCGTAGGCGATCAGCCCGCCGGCCGCCAGCACCGCCGTGATGATGCCCATCGTCTTCTGCGCATCGTTGCCGCCGTGACCGAGCGAGAAGGCGGCGGCCGACAATAGTTGCCCGCGCCGAAAGATTCGATCAACACGGCTCGGCGACGAATGCCGGAACAACCAATAGACGAGCACCATCAGCGTGAAGCCGAGCACCATACCGATGAGCGGCGAGAGCACGATGAACTTGAGCGTGCGCACCCACACGTCTGTTTTAAGTAAGCCGTGGAAGCCGCGATACGCGGCGATGCCTGCGCCCGCGTAGCCGCCCAAGAGCGCGTGCGAGCTTGAGGTCGGCAGCCCCAGCCACCAAGTGATCAAGTTCCAGATGATCGCACCCAAGAGCGCGGCGAGCAGCACGTAGAGCCTGAGGTCGGACGCGATCAAATCCATCCGCACGCCGTCGCCGATGGCCTTGGCCACGCGCGTGCCGAAGACGAGGAACGCGATGAAATTAAAAAACGCGGCCCAGACGACCGCGATTGCGGGCGACAGGACGCGCGTCGAAACGACCGTCGCAATTGAGTTCGCCGCATCATGAAAGCCGTTGATGTAGTCGAACAAGAGCGCGAGCGCGACGAGGACGAGGACGAAGGCGAATGTAGCGTTCATGGTAACAGTGTCTGTAGCCAGTAGTCAGTAGGTTGATCGCGCATCGTCATTCGTCCCTCGTTTCAGCGCCAGCGATCAGTAATTGTTTTGCTACTGCTTACCGACTGCCTATCTCACGTATGTTTAATAATCATGCTCTCGATGATATTGGCGACGTTTTCGCAGCGATCAACGGCCGCCTCTAGTTTTTCGTAAATCTCTTTCCACTTGAATACGGTGAGCGGGTCGGTCTGCTGGCGGAACAGTTCGGCGATGGCCGTGTGGTAGATGTCGTCGCCCTCGTTCTCAAGCCGGTGTATCTCGACGAGGCGCGGCGTGATGCCGACGGGTTTGGCCAACACCGAGACGACCTCGTGCAGTTGCACGGCCATGCGATGGATCACGTCAGCGAAGCGACGTGCGTGCGGTGACGATTCGTGTAAGTCGAACATGACCATCGCGCGCGAGGCGTCGTCAATCAGATCGACGATGTCGTCGAGCGCAGAGGAGAGCATGTAGATGTCTTCACGGTCGAAAGGGGTGATGAAAGTCTTGTTGAGTTGCGTCGAGACCGTGTGCGTCAACTCGTCGCAGGCGTGCTCAATGGATTTGATGCGTTGCGCGTACTCATCATACTTGTGCTGGTTGCCCTCGCCGAGCATCTCGACGAGCAACCGTGAGGCGTCGAAGATGTAAGAGGTCATCTGCGAGAAGAAAGAGAAATACTGATCCTCACGCGGCAGAAAACTAAAACGTGCCATTGTTCATACTTGCTCCGTTCTCATGAAACTGAGCCGATAGCGCCGAGACTATAAGTGAAGGCCGAATGGGAGACAAGCGCGTTGATGTAACATAAATGTTAACAAGCGCGGCCTGACAGACCGAAGATGAAGGCGGCGCTCATGGCCGCTTACGTGCGCGTTTATGTGGGCGAAAAAAAAACGGGGCGCGGGGAAACTCCGGGCGAAGTTTCTGCGCGCCCCTTATAGTCCGCATAAGAGGCGGGGTTTGATTGAAGCCTAACCGAACGACGCTAACGCGCGCTTAAATGTTGCTTACAGTTTTCGCGCCACGCCCGAACTCAGAAGCGAAACAGGGTGTCGAATTCGAGCCGATGGGTCGCGCGGTTGAGCGAGCCGGGCGGCGTAATGCCAAATGCGCCGAGCAATCCATGCGGCCGTTGCGAGATGAGATCGGTCAAGGTCAACTGCACACGCGGATCGACCGTGTAGGTGAAACCAATCCGGTGCACGCGCACGTCCGAGCCTTGCAGAATGTCGGACAGGTTGAACGGCGTCAGCACCGCGTCCTTCTCAATGCGCATGTAGGTGTAGCCGAACTGCCAGTCGCCCGCCGCCTTGCTCTTGCCCACCTGAACCTCCGCCCACAAACCATTGTCCTCATGATTCGGCAACAGGCGATTCGCGCCGCCCGTGCCTGCGACGACCACGTCGTGCGCCTGCATGTTGTGCACGAAGTTTAAGAGAAGCGTGACGGGGAAGCGTTTGCTCTCGGTCAGATCAAGTCGCCCGATCAGATCGACGAGGTTGAAGCCGCTGCTCAAGTGGCCGTCGCGATTGACCGCGTTTGTGTTCGTGGGCGTCGCGCCGACGCTTGAGCCTGTGACGAGCGCGTCACGCGGAATGTTGATCGTGGTCGTGACGGTCTGCGCCGGTGTCGTCGCTGTCGCGGGGATCGTGAAGGTGACAGGGATTTGCAGTTGCCCACCGAAGAATTGCGCGGGCGTGATGAACTGCGTGCCTGAATAGTAGAGGTCTGCGGCCGAAAGCGTCAGCGAAGCTTGCGGCGTGAGGTCAAAACGGCCGTGCACTTGCGCGCCGTAGAGTGCGAGGTCGCGCCCCGCGCGGTGCGATTGCTCGACGCTCACGCGCCCGTCTGCGCCGAGCACGAACGCGGAGGCGCGTTCCAACATCGGCAGTTGCCACGCGACGAAGGTCAGATTTTTGAGCTTCGAGTTTTTGAAGTCGCGCGAGTAGAGTTCGTTCAACCCTTCGGGCATCACGTCCACATCAATCGTCATCTCGGTCGCGAGCCAAGGCGGCTCGAACTTGCCGGCTTGCAGGCGCAGGCCCCGCACGCGCGCGGGCTTGTAAGTGATGTAAGCCTGATCGAGGCCGAACGCTTTGCGCGTGAAAAAATCTGTGAGCGTTTGGTTGGACGAGTTAACATCCGGGTAAGTGCCCGACGCAAGACGCAAGCCCCACTGGAACTCGCGCTCACCCTTTGTGACTTCGTGCCCGAACTGCCCGCGCACGGCGAAGCGCAGCCGCACGCGCGTGCGATTGCGCGCCGACAACTCGTTGCCGAGGATTGACGGGTCGGCGCTGTTCGGCAGCGCGTTCAACTGGCCGAACTGTCCCTCGTAGCGCAGCCGCACGTCGCCGCTAAAGCTGATCGAACTGAGCAGGCCCGTCGTGATCTCGGTCGGCTTCGGCGCGCTTGCGTTTGTCGTCTGCACGCTTGCGTTCGGCGGTGCGTTCACTATCTGCCGCGCGTTTGCGCCGGTCGTCGTGTTCGGCGCACCGTCGAGCGTGTCGGTCGTCGCCACGTCGCCCGTCTTGTAGGCGGCAGACTCGACAGCCGCAGCAGGCGTCGCTTGCGCATTGCGTGCGCGCGTGAGCAGTTCTTGCAGCAGTTGCGTCTGCTCTTTGACGGTGGCGCGCAGCCGCTCAATCTCCTCGCGCTGCTCTTGCAACTGGCGGCGCACGTCGTCGAGCGGTGTGGTGGCGGCTGGAGTTGCGGGCGCGGCCGTTTCGGTTTGCGGCGCAGGCGTCTGCGCATGGCCGGCGATGGTGAGCACAACAGCGACGGCGCACACGTGCAGCGCGCGCATGATGACATGACGCATGGCGAAACCTCTTCCTGTTTTTCTGGCATTGACGCCAACGGCACGTGCGGTACGCGCCGTCGGCTGTCGGTCAAGTAACGTTCACGCAAAAGCGCGGCCATCATAAATGAAGTGCGGCCGAAAGAATATCTTGCGCCGAAAGCGGCGGCGGAAATTTTTTTGTGCGCGCACGTCACTCCGCAAACGCGCCTCAGTCGCCGTGCTGGTCTGCAACTTTGTCTCATCCAACCGCCGACTGCCTGCTGCCTGCTGCTTACTGCTTTCCGCCTGCCGTACTTTCCCCTTTCGCCCTTCGCCTTTATACTGTCGGCACGCCCTGTTTCAACGGTTCTGCTCGCGCCGCCTCGATTGCTTCGAGAGCGAACAGCCCAGCGCCGGGCGTGAGGTTTCCGACGCGCACAGGGGAATAGCTTGGACGCTTCAGACGATATGATGGCGAAACGTTCTTACAGACGCCGGACGCCTTCGTTCTGGCACTTCGGTCGCTTGCGCGATCTGATCTCCGACTCGATGGCGATTGATATGGGATCGGCCTCGACGATCATCGCCGTCAAAGGGCGCGGCATAGTCGTGGACGAACCATCGGTCGTGGCCGTTAATAAACTGACCGGCGAAGTGGTCGCCTACGGCAGCGAAGCGCACGAAATGCAGGGGCGCGAAGCGCGCGAGGTCACGCTCGTCGCGCCGATGATGGGCGGCGTCGTCGCTGATTTTGTTTACACGGAGAAGATGCTCGATCATTTCGTCCGGCAGGCGCGCAGCGGCTTTTCGCACTTCAGTCGCCGCGCCGTGATGGGCGTGCTTGCGGGCGTGACGCACGTCGAGCAACGTGCACTGTTGACCGCCGCAGAGCACGCGCACATCGGGCGTATCTACATGGTCGAAGAAGGACTCGCCGCAGCCATCGGTGCAGGTGTGGAGATCGAAGAGGCGCGCGCCAGTTGCGTCGTTGACATCGGCGGCGACACGACCAACATCGCCATCGTCGCGCTCGGTCAGATCATCTATGCGCGGGCCGAACGGATCGGCAGCAACAACATTGATGCGGCGATTGCGGAACGCCTGCGCCGCTTTCGGGGTCTAATCATCGGTGCGCCATCAGCAGCGCGGCTGAAGAACGAGTTGGGATCGGCGATTGAACCGGACGATCCGGCGCGCGCGCTCACGGTCAAAGGCCGCGACATACACACGAGCGCACCGGGCGCGATTGAGGTCACGGCCGATGAGATTTACGTCGTCACGCAGAACGTCACACGCAAGATCGCCGACGCCGTGCGCAACGCGCTCGGCGACTTGCAGCCCGAAGTGGCCGCAGACATCTATGATCGCGGCATCATCCTGACGGGCGGCGGCGCATTGCTCGAAGGCATGGACGCCTACCTGCAACGCGAGACGAATCTAACGACCACGAGCACCGAAGAGCCACGCTACGCTATCGTCAAAGGTCTCGCGCAACTCTTCGACATCCCGCTCCTGCTCCGCCGCGTCGCCCGCAACGAGCCGTCGCTTTTGCTCGACGCGGAAGCAAGCGTATGAAAGCAGTGCCGAGTGACAAGTGGCGAGTGACAAGCAAGCACAAGTCTTTAACTCGTCACTTGTCACTCGGCACTCGTCATTGTCTTTATGAGTCTGCTCCAAATTCTGCATCGGCAAGTGCGCGTGGCGCGCGTGTTTGGGATTCCGGTGCGGATTGACTATCGCTGGTTCATCGTCTTCGCGCTGAGCGTGTGGGTCATCGCCATGAACTTCGAGCAAGGCACGACCACGACGCGCACGGTCAGCGTGCCGACGCCCATCGCTTGGCTCGCGGGCATCTTGACGACGCTGGCGCTCTTTCTCTCACTCTTCGGTCATGAGCTATCGCACGCCCTAGTCGCGCGGCTTGAAGGCATCGGGATCGAAGAGATCGTGCTGCACCCGTTCGGCGGGCTAACACGCATGCAGCGCGAGCCGGATAATCCGCGCGCGGAGTTTCGCATCGCCATTGCTGGCCCCGCATCGAGTTTTCTCTTCGGCGTCGTCGCCTTCGCCGCGATGAGTCTTGCGACGGCCGGCCAATACTTCACATTTGCCGCCGGTTGCTTCATCGTCGGCTTCTGGAATCTGTTGTTGGCAGTCTCAAACCTGCTGCCCGGTTATCCGCTCGACGGCGGGCGCGTGCTGCGCGCGTTCCTGTGGCACAGAAGCGGGCGACTTGATGAAGCGACGCGCATCGCCAGTCTCGGCGGCCAAGTGATCGCCGGCCTACTCATCGTCTTCGGCATCTTCATCTACGTCAGAACCGGCGACATGTTCATGGGCTTCTGGGCCGTGCTCGTCGGCATCTTTCTATGGGATGCGGCGCGCTCGCTGATGCGCGCCTATGGTGTTCAGCCTGCACGCACTGTCGCCGACGTGATGACCGCGCCCTTCTCGATTGAGCCGGACACGCTCGTCAGCCATTTCATTGACGCGGTGCTGCCGGTGCACCGGCAAGAAGCCGTGCCGGTCGCGCGTCATCAACGTCTGCACGGCATACTCACACTCGCCGATTTGAAAAAACTCCCGCGCGAAGCGTGGCACAAGACGCGCGTCGCAGACGTGATGCGCCCGGTTGACAAGCGCCTGTTCGTCGCGCCAACAACATCGCTCGCACGCGCCGCCGACTTGATGCGCCATAACGGCGCGGGCGCGCTTGCCGTCATCAACGACGCGGGCGAACTCGTCGGCTTCCTCCAGCCCGGTCGTTTGAAACGGCGCGAAGCAAGCAAGTAAACTCTCCCCGAAAAATCCCGACTACAAGCGCGCGCCACATCGCGTGTCGAACGCACCGCATCCGTTGTTGCGTTAAGCCATTTCTTACCGCATAATCGGCGCGGAGGCGTGTAAATCTAACCGGCTGAGGCCGACTGTGTTGATGCCGACGTATCCGCGCCGCAGGCGAAAGAGAACTGAAGATCGTGCTACTGTTCGCGCCATACACCGAGTACATGGAGCGACTGCGCGAGTCCCGCAATGTGCTGGACTTGGTGCTGGTCTTCGTCCTCGTCTATGCGGTCTTGAAACTCCTGCGCGGCACGCGCGCCGTGCCCATGGCCGCCGGCATCGCCGCCTTCGCGCTGCTCTACTGGCTCGCGCTCCGCTACGATCTCGCCACGCTCGAATACGTCTTGCGCGGCGTCTTGCTCTACTTGCCGATCCTGATCATCGTGCTCTTTCAATCTGAGATTCGACAGGCGTTCATCTCGCTCGGCAATCGCATACGCCTGCCACTGCTCACACGCCAACGCGGCCAGTTCGGCGAAGGCGTCTATGATGAGATCGTGCTCGCCGCCACGACGCTCGCTTCAACGAAGACCGGCGCGCTCGTCGTGATTGAGCGGGGCATCGGTTTGAAAAATGTCGTTGATGGCGGCGTGCGGCTCGACGCTGAACTCAGTTACGATCTGCTCGTCACGATCTTCAATCCGACGACGCCGCTACATGACGGCGCGGTGGTCGTGCGTCGGCATCGCATCGCGGCGGCGGCGTGTTTCTTGCCGCTCACTTTGAACCCGCGTCTCTCGAAAGACCTCGGCACGCGCCACCGCGCCGCCATCGGCATCACCGAAGACACGGACGCCGTCGCCGTCGTCGTCTCCGAAGAGACCGGTCTCATCTCCTTCGTCCAGCGCGGCGAAATCCGGCGCGGTCTCGACGCCACACAACTACGCACCGCCATTCTCAGCGCGCTCGAAGTGTCTCCGCGCAGAGAAGAGAAGAAGCAAGAGAAGAAACAAGCCGCGCCGGTTGAAGCTGAAACTGAACGGAACGAAGTCGTTTCAATGTGAAGAGCAGTGGTCAGTGGTCGGTGGTCAGTGATCAGTTAAAAACTGTCTGTCACTGATCACTGACCACTGACTACTGACCACTGTCTTATGACTCTCCGCGATCTCGAAAAAGATGCCGCTTTGGTCGGCCGCAGGTGGCTGCGCGAGTTGCTGTTCGAGGATTGGGGCATGAAGTTGCTCGCGCTCGCCATCACGTTCGCGCTGTGGTGGGCTGTGACGGGGCAACGCACGCCTTCGTCGCTGCCCTTGCGCCATGTGCCGCTCGTGCTCATTCCGCCGAGCGACATGGAGATCAGCAACGACCTGCGCGAAGAGGTGGATGTGACCTTGCGCGGCAGCCAGCACGCGCTCGGCATGATCAAGTCGGACGAGATCGCGATCAGGTACGACGCCAGCGCCTTGCAACCCGGCATGCACCTCCTCCGGCTCGCGCCGCAGAACGTCTCGCTGCAATTGCCTGAAGGCGTCAACCCTGAGAGTGTCCAGATCGAACGGATCGAACCGAACAGCGTTAAGCTGCAACTCGAACGACGCATCGAGCGCGAGTTCGTCGTGACTGTGCCGACTGTGGGCACACCAGCAGCGGGCTACGAGTTGGTCGGCGTGGCGTCTGTGCCGAACCGCGTGCGCGTGCGCGGCCCTGAAAGCCACGTCAACGCTTTGCAGAAGGTGCAGACCGAGCCGGTCTCTGCTGACGGGCGCGCTGAGAGCTTCGCCGTCAAGCAAGTGGTTGTGGACATTCCCGACCCAAAGGTCGTGCCCGTGAGCGACACGGCGGTTGACGTGCAAGTGCAGATCGGCGAAGCGCGCGAGGATAAGACTTTGCCCGGCGTCTTGGTGCAACCGGCTGCGGACGATGCAGGCACGCCGCAGCCCACGCACGCCGCCGTCACCTTGCGCGGCCCGCGCTCCGTAGTCGAAGGCTTGCGCGCCGCCGACATAAAACTGCTGCTCGACGTGACGCCCGACGGCACACTCAAACCGCGTCTCCAACTCCCGCCCGGCCGCGACGAGCGCGTCGAACTCGTCTCGACCAATCCGGCAGAGTTCACGATCAAAAAATGAAACGACTCTTTGGCACGGACGGGATGCGCGGCGCGGCCGGCAGTTTCCCTCTGGACGCGGACACGATCTGGACAACGGGCCATTCGCTCGCGCGCCATCTCACCGCGCAGACGGGACCTGCGCCGCGCATCGTTACGGGCCGCGATACGCGCGAGTCGGGCGCTTGGCTGGAAGCGGCGCTCATCGCAGGCGCACGCGCGGCCGGCGCGCTCTGTGAGTCGGCCGGCGTTATCACGACGCCCGGCGTGGCCTTTCTCACACGCACGCTGCCTGCGGACGCGGGCGTCGTCATCAGCGCCTCGCACAATCCATTTCAAGATAACGGCATCAAAATCTTCGCGCCGACGGGCCGCAAACTCGACGACACAACCGAGCGGCTCATCGAAGCCGACATCTACGCCGCACGCGAGCGCACCGACACGCACGAAGTTGCGCAGCGACACAACGCGCCATTTCAGTCTGATGAGATCGAGGCGGACGCTCATGCAGTCGCTCTGCGCGCACGCTATCTTGATTATCTCGTCAACGAAATCGGCGCAGGTCTGCGCCTTGATGATCTGATACTCGTCATGGATTGCGCGCACGGCGCGGCGTTCGAGTTAGCGCCCGCGCTCTGCGCGCGGCTCGGCGCGCAGGTCGTCGCCGTTGGCATCACACCGGACGGGCGCAATATCAACCGCGAATGTGGTTCGCTCTATGTCGAGCGACTGCGCGAGCGGGTCGTCGCTGCGGGCGCACATCTCGGCGTCGCATTCGACGGCGACGCAGACCGCGCGCTCTTCGTGGATGCGCGCGGCACGGTCGTTGATGGCGACGCCACGCTCTGGGTCATGGCGCAACAGATGTCGGCGCGCGGTGAGTTGAAAAATAATCTGGTCGTGGCGACAGTGATGAGCAACATCGGGCTTGAGTCGGCGTTAAAGAGTCGCGGCATAGAATTGCGGCGCACGGACGTGGGCGACAAGTACGTGCTCGAAGAGTTGCTGCGCACTGGTGCAAGTCTCGGCGGCGAACAGTCCGGGCACATCATCTTCCCGCGCCTGAGTCTCGCGGGCGACGGCCTCGTCACAACTCTTTGTCTGCTGCGCGCGATGCGCGAATCGAGCCGGCACTTGCATGAACTGACCGCAGGCTTCACGCGCTACCCGCAGGTGCTCGTCAACGTGCGCGTCGGCGAGAAGCGCCCGTTCGCGGACGTGCCGGAGATCGCGCGAGCAGTACGCGCGACCGAAAAGGAACTCGGCGATAGGGGCCGCCTGCTGCTTCGCTACTCCGGCACTGAACCACTCGCGCGCGTCATGATCGAGGGCCAACGCCAAGACGAGATCGAACGTCTCGCCCAAGCGCTCGCCCGCATCATCCAAACTGCGCTCGGCGCAAAGTAAAAACGGGAGTGACGTGAAAACTTTACGTGGCTCAGCGCGCAACTTTTACACGCAGCATGCCTCTTCGCGCCTCTGCACTTGAGTTTAAAGCGGCGCGATAGTTGCGAAAGCTCAATAAAAATGCGACTCAAGTGAAGTTTGCGGCAACTTCGGTTGCGTGGCATGAGCATTGCGAGCTATATTGTGGGGCAAGAGAGACGGTTGGTGGATCCTCCGTCTCAGTGGTTGCTGGGGTGAGGACAGTAACCACGAATTAGATCAGGTGCAGTAGTCTCCAAGATTGCTGCACCTGTTCTTTTTTGTCAATGGTCAGTTGTCCGTAAATTTCAGCATTCAACTAGCGCAACAAAAACAACTGACCACTGACCATTGGCAGTTTTTATTGTATGTTTAGCTGATGAAGCCGGGCGACTATCGCCGCGATTATGCAGCTTACTGCGCTGCGTTGGCGCGCGCACGCTACGATTTTCATGTGGGGCGCGCGCCGGAGTTGCAACTCGCGCCGCTCCATGAACGTTACGCCGATTTGTGGACGCGCGAACGGCTCGCCGAACTTGAGCAAGCGCAACGCGACACGCCCGCACAGTTTGAGACCGAGCGCACGGCCCTTCGTCGGCTGCTCAACGTCGCGCGGCTTGGTTACATCGCCGCGCAGACGCGCGAGGTCGCGGCCGAGTTGGCTCGTTGCGAAGCAGCCGCACAGATCGCTTGGCCCGACGCGCGCGTGGCAGCGACCGATGCGCCGACTTTGATCGCAAACGAGCCGGACGCCCCGCGCCGCCGCGAACTCGCCGCGCGCCAACGTGACGCGCTTCAGTCTTGCGACGATCTACGCGCCGCGCATCTCAACACACTGAACACGACGGCCGCCGCGCTCGGCTTCACCTCTCACTTTGCGTTGCTCGATGAGGCGACGCAGACCGACGAGCAAACAATGACGGCCGCGGCCGGCGCACTGCTCGCACGCACGGGCGATGCTTATCGTGAGCATCTGCACGCATGGGCCGCGCGCCATCTGCCGCCGCCGCAGGCCCGCACGCCCATCTTCGCCGACAGCCTCTTCTTCGCCCGCCTCGCGCAGTTCGATCAACGCTTCCCTGCGTCTGATCTGGCGCGGACTTACGCTGCAACCATGTCCGGCCTCGGCATTCGCGTCGAGCGACAGACGAACTTGCGCGTCGAGTGGATAGCAGGCTCCATACAGACAGCGGCGCAGACCGCGCAGCTATTCGCGCAGTCTGCGCGGCCATTGAACGCTATCTGTTTCGATCTCGCTCCGCCGACGGATGTGCACCTCGTCGTCGGCACAAACGGCGGCGCGGAAGCTTATCGCGCGTTCTTTCAAGCGGCGGGCGGCGCACAACAACTCGCTTGGGTCTCGCGCGATATGGCCGAGCGTTATCCAGAGTTTGTGCGCGGGCCTGACGCGACGACGCGCGCCGCTTACGGCTTCTTGTTTCGCCATCTGCTCCACGATCCCGCGTGGCTCGAAGCGCAACGCGGACTGAAGGCGTCGGACGCCAAGACGACGGCGGGCGCATTCGCGCTCGTCGAATTGCATGACGTACGCCGTTGCTGCGCGCAACTGCTGCACGAACAGATGCTCGCAACAGCAAGCGACCCGCGCGCTGAAAATCTCGCCGTCGAATATGCGGCGACGCTCACGGATGCGACCGGCTTCGCGTATGATCCGGCGCTGCACTTGTGGGCCAGCACGAAGCACTTGAGCACGATGCGTCCTGCGTCGTGCTCGCAGATGTTGCTGCCGCCGGCTTCGGCTTTGCGTGCGTGTCTATTCGCCGTCGTGCTGGGCGAGCATCTGCGGACGCGCCATGGTCTGCGTTGGTGGACGACGCGCACGGCCGGCGACGAGTTGATCGATCTGTGGAACACAGGCGCGCGCTACACGGTCGAGGAGTTAGCGTCCTTAATCGGCGCGGGCGCGCTCGACGTTGAGTTGCTAGCGGACTCATTGCTGCGAGTCACCAATGAGTAGCTCTTATCTGATTCGTGCGCGCCTCGTGTGGCTTGGTGGTTTATCATCTGTTCATGTCTTAATCGTAAACTTTATTCGAGCGGAATATGATGCGACGTGTGCCGGTGCGACTGAGCGGCGGTCGTGGTTATGAGATTGAGATCGATGCGGGTGCGCTCGACAATTTGGGCGCGACGGCGCGGCGTGTGCTCGCACCGACGGCGCGCCGTTGTGCGATCATCTCTAATCGGCGCGTCTTCGATCTCTACGGCGCAACGGTCGTCGAGAGTCTCCGCGCGCAAGGGTTCGGCGTCGCGTCGTTGTTGATTGGCGATGGCGAGCGGCACAAGTCTCTGCGCGTGGCCGAGCGCGTGTTGGAGTCTCTGGCTGCGCTTGGTTTGGAGCGGAGCGACGCGGTCGTTGCCTTGGGCGGCGGCGTGGTGGGCGATCTGGCGGGCTTCGTGGCGGCCGTCTATTTGCGCGGCATCGCTTGGTTGCAAGCGCCGACCACGCTGCTCGCGCAGATTGATGCCTCGGTCGGCGGTAAGACGGCGGTCAACACGCGCACCGGTAAGAATCTGATCGGCGCGTTTCATCAACCGCGCGCCGTCGTGATTGACACGCGCACGCTTCAGACACTGCCGCCGCGCGAGTTGACCGCCGGTTGGTGTGAAGCGATCAAGCAGGGCGCAATCGGCAGCCGTCGCCTGTTTGCGCAGACACGCAACTATCTGTTGCACGCAAACGCAACTGAGTCATCCGCACAGTTAAGCGATCTGATCGCGGCGCAGTGTGCGTTCAAAGCGCGCGTGGTCGCGGGCGACGAGCGCGAGTCAGTGGCGCGCACAGACGCGCGCTCGCGGCGCATCCTGAACTTCGGCCACACGGTCGCGCACGCGCTCGAAGCTGTAACAAACTTTCGCCGCTTTCGGCATGGCGAAGCGGTCGGACGCGGCATGCTTGCGGCCGCGGAAATTTCAAACCGGCTAGGTTTGCTGCCGAGTTCGGAGTTAGAATTATTGCGCGCGACCGTCCGGTTAGCCGGGCGCTTGCCGCACGCGGACGATCTCGATGCGGGCCTGTTGCTCAGCGCATTGGCGGGCGACAAAAAATCCGTTGGCGGGCACGTGCAGTGGGTGCTCTTGGAACGGATCGGGCGCACGAGGATCGTTAGCGGGCGAGAGATTCCGCCAAAAATTTTGCGCGCCTCACTCCGCGCTGCGCTTATCTGAAGCGCGCAAGCCGTCCGTTCGTAAAGGGAGGGGCCATGAGGCAAACCGTTGAGTTCAGCGCCGCCAAGCGACGCATGCAGGGCGGCTCGCGCCTGAACTTTCTGATCGTGATGGCGATCTTGATCGCCGCCGGTTACGTCGGCTATCAAGTTGTCCCTGTCGTCTATCGTGCGACGCTGCTCGAATCGTTCATGCAAGACACGGTGAACAACGCGGCCGTGGCGAACAAGAGCACTGCTTGGGTGGATCAACAGATACGCGGCAACGCAGAAGACTACGGCCTACCAAAAGACGCGCTGATCGAGACACGGCAAGATAATGGACGCTTAGAAACACACGTCAAATTCACCCGCACGATCCCGCTCGTCGTCACAACCTACGAATACAAATTCGACCACACAGTCAGGAGCACCACCATCTCGACGAGTTAAAGTAGAAAAGCGAAAGAAGAAAGTGCAGGACACACCTACGGCGTGCATCTGAAAAAGCTCAGAGTGATGCTCTGTTCTAACTCTCTCACTTCGCCTTTTTACTTTGCTTACGCTGCGACCTTCGCGCCGAGTGAGCTTTGGAGTTGGACGAGCGCGAGCGGGGCTGAGGCGAGCCAAGTGGTCGGGCAGACGCCGCAGCGTGTGCATTGGCTGACGGATGGACAGGGCGCGGTCGAGCGTGCCACTTGCGCGCGCTCGTGTTCTTGTTGCAGGAAGGCGCGGCCCAAGCCTGCGTCCACAATCTCCCACGGCAACACTTCATCATAACTGCGCGCGCGGCTCGTGTGTTGGCTTGCGTCTGTGTTGGTTTCGCGCAACGCCGCGTTTAAGTCGCCGCCGTTGCGCGCCATCGCGTCGATCACTTGGCCGATGGTGCGGTCGCCCGAAGAGAAGAGAGCTTGCTCGTGCGCGATGCGCGCAGACATCGCGCGCACCTCGACGTTCGGAATCCGCGCGAGTTGTTTGCAGACCCACTTGAGGCGGCGCTTCAACTCACGCTCTGCGCAGATCGGCTCCCATTGAAATGGCGTGTTCGGCTTGGGCACGAAACCGTTAAGAGCCGGAATGATCTTGCCGGCGCGCCCGAAGCGTTTGCCCGCTTCGAGCATCCGATCCTTGATGCGCTCGACGAGCTTGACCATCTCCGCGAGGTCTTCATCAGTTTCGGTCGGCAAGCCCACCATCAGGTAGAGCTTGATCGTCAACATGCCGCGATCAAAGACCGCGCCGCAGATGTCCACAATCTCGTCGTTCGTCAGATTTTTGTTGATGACTTTGCGCAAGCGATCCGAGCCGGTCTCAGGCGCAACGGCGATCTGTTGGTCGCGCGATTCGACGAGCGCGTCGAGCAGTTCATCTTCGATCTGATCAAGCCTTAGGCTTGAGACCGAGATGCGATAGTCCAGCGCGCGCAGGCCCTGCAAGATTTCACTGATCTCCGGGTGATCGCAGACGGCCGTTGAGACCAAACCGATCTTATCAGTCTTCGCGCGCCACTCCTTCGCCTTCGCCAGAATATCGCGCGCAGGCACGACGCGCGGCGGCCAATAATTAAAACCCGCCCAGCAGAAGCGACAGCCTTGCGAGCAACCGCGCGAAATTTCGACGAGGAAGCGTTCGCCCATCTCCGCTTCAGGGGCCCAGATGACAGTCGCAGGCGCGAACACCTCTTGCGCGCGCAGTTGCTCCGCGACCTCAAACTCACCGCGCCGCAGCGCACGCCTGAGCGTCCCTTCCTTCGGATTCTCGGCTGCAACCGCGCGCCCGACGCGCTCAGGCACGCCCGTCTCGATCGGCGTGTAAGCCGCAATCGTGCCGTTCTCGTTGTAAGCGACCTCGTAGAGCGACGGCACATAGAAGCCGCGTCCGTGTCGTGCGAGCGCGAGCAGCAAATCTTCTTTCGTGCCTTCGTTCTCGAAGATCGCATTGACCAGTTGCGGCACAAGTATCTCGCCTTCGCCGACGCCGATCACGTCCGTGAATTCGGCAATCGGTTCGGGGTTGAGAAACGACGCCGCGCCGCCCATCAAGATCAGAGGATCGCGTGCCATACGCTCGCGCGCCCACACCGGCACACCCGCAAGGCGCAGCACGCGCGCCATGTTCAGGTAATCTGTCTCAAAGGAGATGGAGAAGGCGATCAGATCGAAAGCGCGCACAGGCGTCTGCGTCTCGAACGAGAGGAGCGGCGCGCCCGTCTTCTCATACTCGCGCAGTTCCTGTTCGTCCGGCAGAAAGACGCGCTCGCACGCGACATCGGGAATGTTATTAAACAGATCGTAAACCGACTGAAAACCCAGATTCGCCATCCCGACCGCATACACGTTCGGATAACAGAGCGCGACGCGCAACTGCGCGCCCCGCTTCACCACGTAGCCCTCTTCGGTGGCGAGTTTCCGCCGGTAGCTTTCGATAATTCGCTTCATTAAAACTGCCTGTTGTTCGTTGTCAGTGGTCAGTTATCTGTCTGTGTTTGATGCTTACGGAGGGGTTTCAGAGGCATCTCGCAAATGAAAAACAAAGAACGATTGACTGCTGACAACAAACATTCACTGCCTTGTGCTTTCGAGGAATGCTTTGAGCTTACGCGAGCGCGACGGATGGCGCAACTTCCTAAGCGCCTTCGCTTCGATCTGGCGGATGCGTTCGCGCGTGACGGCGAAGTGTTGGCCGACCTCTTCGAGTGTGTGCTCTGAGCCGGTCGTGCCCAAGCCGAAGCGCATCTTGATGACCTTCTCTTCGCGCGGCGTCAAGGTGGCCAAAACTTCGTCCGTGATCTCGCGCAGGTTTGAGGCGACGACCGCATCGGCCGGATTCAGAATTGACTTGTCTTCGAGGAAATCACCGAGGTGCGAATCTTCCTCTTCGCCGATTGGTGTTTCGAGCGAGATCGGTTCCTGCGCGATCTTCAAAACCTTGCGCACCTTCGACACGGGGATATCCATCTTGCGTGCGATCTCTTCGCTCGTCGGCTCGCGCCCCAACTCCTGCACGAGCGCGCGGCTGGTGCGAATGAGTTTATTGATCGTCTCGATCATATGGACAGGAATGCGGATCGTTCTGGCTTGATCGGCAATCGCGCGTGTGATCGCTTGACGAATCCACCACGTCGCGTAGGTCGAGAACTTATAACCACGCCGCCACTCGAATTTATCCACGGCCTTCATCAAGCCGATGTTGCCCTCTTGGATGAGATCGAGAAATTGCAGGCCGCGATTCGTGTACTTCTTGGCAATCGAGACGACGAGGCGCAGGTTCGCTTCGATCAATTCGCGTTTGGCTTGCGAGGTCTCTTGCTCGCCGATGGTGATCGCTTGGAGTGAACGTTTGATCTCGATGGGTGAGACGTAAGTCTCCTGTTCGATCAGTTGCAGCTTGCGTTTCGCATTCGAGATGACGCGCTTGTAGTCGCGTGCTTCTTCCGGTTTGATCCGCTTCTTGCCCAGCCGCTCTGTGTACTTCTCTATGTCGCGCTCGGCGGCGCGCACCTCTTTGTAAGCATCGCTGATGGCATCAATCAGACGCTTGCGCGCGCGCTCGGTCAGGTTGAGTTGGCCGATCTCTTGCGCGATCTCAAGCCGTAGGCGCGCGACCTTGCGTTGCAGGCGCAAGAGCTTCTTAGATTTTTTGCCGCGCAATAATTTTTGCTCGGCGCGCAGTTTGTCCCACTCTTTCAAGCCCGCTTTGAAATGCTTGCGGATGTTGCCGATGCCTTCGAGCGTCCATTGCAAATACTCATCAGCTTTATCCTCTTGCCCTGTGAGTTCCGCTTGATCGGAGAAGTTGACCACGTCGCGTATGTTGAGCGTGCCGGCTTCGAGTTCCTCACCGATCTTGACCAGTTCGTTGACGGCGATGGGCGAGCGCGAGATGGCTTTTTGTGTTTTAAGTTGCCCGCGCTCGATCCGCTTGGCGATGGAGACTTCGCCCTCGCGCGTCAAGAGCGGCACGACGCCCATCTCGCGCAAGTAGAGCCGGACGGGATCGTTCGTCTTCTCAAGCGCGCCGGCCGAGAGATCGAGTTCGAGGTCTTCGTCGAGCGCATCATCCTCGTCAATCACGACGACGGCCGCCGCTTGTTCGATCAGGCGCTCGTCGGAATCTGCGACCGTGATGTTCGAGCCTTCGAGCTTCGAGAGCACATCTTCGATGTCGTCGGGCGAGACGACATTGTCGGGCAACTCGCGATTCAGATCGTCGAAGCTCAGAAACTTCTTGTCGCCGCCCAACTCCAACAGGCGTTGCACCACGTCGTCCTGATCTTTCTCTTCCATCGCCATCTTCGTCTGCGGATTGTGGAATGCGGATTTCGGATTGAAAAAAAACGCTTCGGCTTGCGCGATTGTAGAATCCACTATCCGAATCCCGCAATCCGCAATCGCTACTGTCGCGGCAATAGCGCGTTACGCTGCCGCGTCCAGTCAAGACTTTCCATGACCAAAGTATCGCGGCGCGCTTCGTCGCCTGCGCGCTCAGCCGCCGCGATCTCTGCGCTCAACTCTTTCAGACGCCGCTCGACACGCATTAGTCTGAGCGTCGTCAAACAACTCTCAGCCGCCGCCAGCACTTCATCGGTCGCTTCGCCCTCAGCCCGCTCAGGTTCGCTCCACCAGACGAGCGCGACCAGCTTGCGCAACTCTTCATCGTCCGTTGCGACGCGCTCGTTCAAACTATCAAAGTCAACACGCGCGTCTGCTTCGTCCAACTCTTTGAGCGCGGCAAAGAGCGGCGCGGTCGGCAAGTCTGTATAAACATCTGCGTCCAACTGTGGCAACACTTCGCGGCGCAACTCCGCATCATGCACAAGCAGTTCGAGCAAACGTTGCTCGGCAACGGTCGGCGGCACGCGTGCCGCCTCGGTCACCTGCTGTTTGACGTCCGCCGCAGGTGCGCTCGACGGCGCGGTGACATCTTTCCAGAGTGCGCGCCGCAAGCCCGCGTCTTCCACTCGCAATGCGTCCAGCGCCTGATCGAAATAGTCGCGGCGCTGGATGCGATCACGGACGACGCGGACGAACGGCAACACTTCTTTAACCGCCTCGCCTTTGTCCGGTGGATTGTGAAGGTTGCGTCCCCGCGTCGCCTGATCTAACACGAACTGAATGAAGGTCTGCGCCTTACCACGGCGCTCGTGATACGCTTCGACGCCGTGCGCCTTGATGAACTCGTCCGGGTCTGCGCCGTCGGGCAAGACCAAGATTTTGATCTCGAAATCTTCCGGTAGCAGCGTTTCGATTGCGCGCTGCGCCGCCTTCACCCCTGCCCGGTCACCATCATAGTTGACGACCACTTTGCGCGCAAACCGGCCCAACAGCTTCACCTGCTCCGGCGTCAGCGCTGTCCCCAAACTCGCCACCATATTGCGCACGCCTGCTTGATACGGGATGATCAGATCGAGATAACCTTCAACGAGGATCGCAAACCCTTTGCGCCTGATCTCATCGCGCGTCAGATGCAGCCCGTACAGGTGTCTGCCCTTCGTGTACGCGGCCGTCTCCGGCGAGTTCAAATACTTCGGCTCTTGCTCAGATGTCAGCACGCGCCCGCCAAACGCGACCGCGCGCCCTTGCGCATCCAGCACCGGAAAGATCACGCGCCCACGAAAGCGATCATAAAATCCGCCGCCATCTTTTTTAACGACCAATCCGCTCCGCTCAATCTGCGCCGCCGTCGTACCCTTGCGTTTCAGATGTGAGCTAAGTCCATCCCAACTGTTCGGCGCAAAGCCAAGCCGGAAAGCCTTTTGCGTCTCTTCGCTAATGCTGCGCCCCTCGATGTACTCGCGCGCCGCCTGCGCCTCGCCGCCGTCTTGCGTCAACTGCTGCTCCCACCATTCGAGCGCCCAAGTATTCAACTCGATAACTTCATCCGCCTCGCGTCGCCGCGCCTCGTAGCGTTTATCCTCCTCCAGC
This sequence comes from Acidobacteriota bacterium, assembly GCA_003223935.1. Lineage (GTDB taxonomy): Bacteria > Acidobacteriota > Blastocatellia > Pyrinomonadales > Pyrinomonadaceae > QHXQ01. Next base: position 59,983 of record QHXQ01000025.1, read on the forward strand.
ACGGGCAGCGGCACGTTCACCTTCTCCGCCACGATCCTGATGGCTTCTGGAAACGACACGCGCTCGATCTCCATCACGAAGTTGAAGACTGATCCGCCTTTGCCGCAGCCGAAGCAATAGAAAATATCCTTCGCCGGATTGACCGAAAACGATGGCGTCTTCTCCTGATGAAACGGACAACACGCCATCCAGTTCGCGCCCTTCTTCTTCAACGCGACGTAATCCTGTATGACGCGCACGATGTCCGCTTGGCGTCTTAGATCGTCAATGAATGTCTGCGGGAAGCGCACGAATGTATCAACGAATCAGATCGGCAAAAATTATTATTGCTTCAATTCTACAACGGTCGCGCCCGCGCCGCCTTGCTCTGGAGGAGCGGGCGCAAAACTGGCGACGTGCGGATGGTCGCGCAGGAAATCTGCAATCGCGCGGCGGAGCGCGCCCGTGCCGTGGCCGTGGATGATGCGGACGCGCGCCATGCTGTGCAGGTATGCTTCGTCGAGAAATTTATCAACAGCGGCGACGGCTTCGTCGGTCGTGCGCCCGATCAAGTTTAACTCAGCGTCCGGTTCGTGCTTCGACTCGGTCAAGCGCACTTGCGTCGTGCGCGCATGGGCGGCAGCCATGCGTTCAAGTTGCGATTGCCGTGCGGCATCCGTCTGCGGCGCGCGCTCCATGAGTTCGAGGTTTGTAAGCTTCTCGCGCAGGCGCAATGCACCGACGCGCACCTCAGCTTCGTGGCCCGATACGCGCTCGACTGTGCCCACACGGCCGAACGTGCGCAGACGCACCGTGTCGCCCGCGACGATCTCGCGCGCGACCGACGCAGGGCGATAGTCTTCCGCATCCGTGCCCGCGCGCATGTCTGTTGATGCCGCCCGCGCGCCGGATGAAGAGGCACGCGCATCGGCTGCTGCGCCGCTCGCGCCTGCTTCGCGTTCGCGGCGCATGATGCGCAGTCCGCCCGGTTGTTCTGTGACGACTTGTTGCGTGCGCGTCTGCGCGGCGGCGCGTTGGGCTGCGCGGCGCAACTCGGCGGCGCGCTTCTCGGCTTCGCGTTCGACCTTCAGCCGCACGGCGCGGTCTTCGATCTGCGCGAACAGTTCTTGCGCGCGCCGCTCGAAGTCTGTGACGAGCGCACGCATGTCGCGCTCGAAGGCTTGTTGTCGTTCGCGTTCGCGTTGTTGCGCTTGGCGATCAAGCGACGAATATTTTTCAGCGACGGCAGCGCGTTCCTCTTCAAGCGCGCGGCGCAGTTGTTCAGCTTGTTCGGCTTCGCGTTGAATTCGGCGCAGATATTCGGCCGCCATGCGTGCGGATTCGTTGACGCGCGAGGCAGCCGAATCAACGATCTCTGGCGGGAAACCGAAGCGCCGCGCGATCTCAAGCCCCGACGACGAACCGGCGAGACCGACGAGCAAGCGATAGGTCGGCTGCAAAGTCTTTTCATCAAACTCGACGCTGGCATTGATCACGCCCGGTTCGTTCGCCGCATACTGCTTCAAGCCGCTGTAGTGCGTCGTCGCAATCACCTGCGCACTGCACGCGCGGCGAAAGTGATCCACGACGGCAACGCCCAAAGCCGAGCCTTCTTCGGGGTCTGTGCCCGTGCCGACTTCATCGAGCAGCACGAGCGCGGGCGCGGCGCAGCCGTCGAGCATGTGCGAGATGTTGGCGATGTGCGCGGTGAAGGTCGAGAGGTGCGCGGCGAGCGATTGACGGTCGCCGATGTCCGCGAGCACGGAGACGTAAGGCGGCACGCGCGCCGCTTGCGCCGGCACGTGCAGACCCGATAGCGCCATCAACGAGAGCAAGCCCGCAGTCTTCAACACGACGGTCTTGCCGCCCGCATTCGCGCCGGAGATAATCATGACCGGATGCTCTGCGTCGAGTCGGAGCGAGACGGGTACAACCTGTTCGTTCGTCGCGCGCAAATTTTCTTCGAGCAGCGGATGACGCGCGGCGATGAGTTCGAGCGTGCCGCTTTCGTCAAGCAACGGCGGCACGCAGTTGAACGTGCGCGCAAGCGCAGCCTTCGCGTTAATGAAATCGAGTTCCGCAACGGCTTCGGCCGCACGCTCTAACGCAGGCAACTCACGGCGCAAATCATCCGTGAGCGTGGCGAGGATGCGCGTGATCTCGCGCTCTTCGGTCTCGCGCAGAGTTTGCAGTTCGTTGTTGCTCTCGATGGTGTCAAGCGGTTCGATGAAGACGGTCGCGCCCGATGAAGAGAAGCCGTGCGCGACACCCGCGACGCGCCCGCGATGATCTGCGCGCACGGGAATGACGAAGCGTTCGTTGCGCACCGTCACGAGTTGATCTTGGATCGCCTCTTCGGTGCGATGCATCAAGTTTTCAAGCGCGCGCGTGATCGAAGAGCGGAGGCGATTGATGTCGTGGCGAATGCGCGCAAGCTCAGGACTCGCGCGGTCGTCCAGTTCACCGCTCGGCAGAATCTTTGCTGTCGTGCGCGCCGCCAGCGCATACAATTCGCGCGGCAAGTCTGCGATCAACGCCCACAGCACGGGCGCGTCAGCGCGCTCAGCTTGAATCCGCGCGCGCGCTTCGCCCACTTGATCGCAGAGGCGCGCGAGTTCCAACAATGCCAGAGGCTCAAGCACCGCGCCCTCGATGCGCAGCCGCGCGAGCGCATCAGCCGGCTCAGCCAACTCTGAAAACGACCAACCCGCGCCGCGTCTTTTCAATTCAACACACTCGGAGACAGCCGCGAGCGCGCGCCGCACATGCTCAACATCATTAAGCGGCCCGAGCGCGTCGGCCCGCGCACGGCCCATCGGCGTCTGCGCGCCGCGCCGGACGAGCGCGCGCAAATCTTCGTATTCGAGCACACCGAAAGCCTGTTCGTTCATAAGAAGCTGTTAGCGATTAGCGGTTAGCTTTCAGCCAGCACCCTTTGGCGCACGCTTGGGTGTAAGCAAAGACCCGGCTCGCGCGACTAATGCTGTGATGCTGCGACGTGTATCTTAGCATCCACGCCTGAGCGCGAGAAAACGTGCGCAGTGCAAATGTGAGATGAGCGTTATAAGTGCGCGCGACGGCGACGCCGTGTTTCGCATCACGTGATAAACTGCAAGACAACGTGGCCCATCGCTGTCGTGATCAAAGAAGCGTAAATCTATCGGCGCAGGTCGGCGCGTACCTGTGCGTTGTCAGCTTAGCTTTGGTATGAACATGATGTTGAAACATCTGTTGGTTGTCGCCTCGTTGCTGCTAGTGGCGGGGCCTGTGTGGGCGCAGGGGGAGAATGAGATGCCGCAGGATTATCGCGGGCGCGTGCGTGCGCCGGAGCTTGAGGGCGGGCGCGGTTGGTTGAATACGGATAGACCGCTCACGATTGCGGGTTTGCGCGGCAAGGTCGTGCTCTTGGATTTCTGGACTTACGGTTGCATTAACTGCATTCACATCATTCCTGATCTCAAACGACTCGAAGCGAAATATCCGAACGAGTTGGTTGTCATCGGCGTCCACTCCGCCAAGTTCGCCAACGAGAAAGAGACCGACAACATACGCCGCATCATCCTGCGCTACGAGCTTGAGCATCCGGTGGTGAACGACGCGGACTTCGCGATCTGGCAGGCTTACGCCGTGCGCGCTTGGCCGACGCGCTACCTGATCGATCCGGCCGGTTACGTCATCGGTCGCAGCGAAGGCGAAGGCGGCTACGAAGCTCTGGACAAATTGATCGGCGACACGATCACAGAGTTTCGCCAACGCGGCCAGTTGAACGAACAACCTTTGAAGCTCGCGCTCGAACGCGCGAAGATAGGCGATCTGCCGCTCGCGTTTCCCGGCAAGGTGTTGGCCGACGCGAAATCTGATCGGCTCTTCATCACCGATTCAAACCACAATCGCATCGTCATCGCCAAACTCGACGGCACGCTCATTGACGTAATTGGCACGGGCGCACGCGGCGCACAAGACGGCGCGTTCGACAAGGCCACATTCTTTCGCCCGCAAGGTCTCGCGCTCGATGGTGACGCGCTCTACGTCGCGGACACGGAGAATCATCTACTCAGGCGCGTTGATCTGAAAGCGCGCATGGTTGAGACGGTCGCGGGCACGGGCGCGCAAGCACGCTCGTTCGATGTCGCGCCTGGCCCTGCGCGCACAGTCGCGCTCAGTTCGCCTTGGGATTTGCAGCTCGTCGGGCGCGCGCTCTATGTCGCGATGGCAGGCGTGCATCAGATTTGGCGCTACGATCTCGACAGCCGACAGATCGCCGTCTTCGCCGGCACAGGCCGCGAAGCACGTGAAGACGGTACGCGCACGCTTGCGGCCTTCGCGCAGCCTTCGGGCTTGAGCACGGACGGGCACAAGCTCTACGTCGCCGACAGCGAAGCGAACATCATCCGCTCGATCACGCTCGACGCGCCGCCGCAAGGGGTGCAGCCGCAGCCCGCCGAGACGCCGATTGACCGCTCCACGCCGCGTCAGTTCGAGGTGCACAACGAGGACGTGCCGCTCGCCGACGTTAATCAGGTGCGGACGCTTGCGGGCGGCGACCTGTTCGAGTTTGGCGACAAGGACGGGCGCGGCGACGACGTGCGCTTGCAGCATCCGCTCGGCGTCCTCTACGCCGACGGCGCGCTCTTCATCGCAGATACTTATAACCACAAGCTCAAACGCCTCGACCCGCAGACCGGCGCGGTCAAAACCTTCGCCGGCACGGGCAAGCCCGGACAAGCGGACGGCGCGCAAAGCTCCTTCTACGAACCCGGCGGTTTGAGTTTCGCGGGCGGCAAACTCTACGTTGCAGACACGAATAACCACGCCATCCGCGTCGTGGACGCGCACACAGGCGAGACCTCTACGCTCATGCTGCGCGGTTTGCGTCCGCCTGAAATGAGCGCCGAGAAGTTGGCCGAGACAAATGCCATCGCGCCCAACGCGGAAGAGAACAAGCTCGCGCCGCAGCGGCTGCAAAAGGCGGACGACGGCGCGCTCGCCATCAACGTTGACTTGCCCGCAGGCTATCACTTGAACGAGTCCGCGCCGCAGCGCGCGCAGGTCTCAATCGAGAGCGGCGCAGAACACGTCGCGCTCGCAGGCGACCAGCGCATGCTCATATTGAAAGATGTGCGTCTGCCTCTGCGCGTGCCTCTGCACGCGCGCAACACGGGCGCGGCCGAGTTGCGCATTCAGCTCACGCTCTACTACTGCCGCATAGACAACACCGGCACGTGTCGCATCAAGACGCTTATCCTGCGCGCGCCCATCGCCATCGTCACAGACGAAAACGCCCCGCGCGAGATCAACGCGCGCGCCCAGATCAAATAAAACGATGAATGCCGCAATGATGAGTGATGAACTGAAAGCGATTGTCTTTCATTCATCGTTCATCATTGCGGCGTTCATCGTTTCTCTTCAATGTGTCAGATCGGATTCGATGGTCGTGCCGAGCAGGTTCGCTGTGGTGTCGTTGAAGACGGGCGCGAGCGTTGCTGGCTCAGGGCGCGACTCCGGTGCGTATTCGACCTCTGCGCGGATGGGCTTGGGCGCGAGCGCGGTGGCGAGGATCATCGTGGCGGCTTCGAGCAGTCTTTGTTGTCTATCATTGTAAGCGGCGAGCGTCTGCGAGTAGAGTCCGAGCGTGCCGATGGTGTCGCGTGCGCCCGTGATGGGCAGCACGACGAGCGTGCGATAGGCTGCGAACTGCGCGGCGACGGCGGGCGGAAAATCGAGTTTGGGATCGGTGTTGGCGAACGTGCGGCCATTGGTCAAGACCCAGCCGGTGATGCCGTCGCCCGGCGCAAACGTCTGCTCGCGCAGCAGCGCGCCGTGCAGACCGTCAGCATGCACGACGATGGCGTCGCCTTGCTCGGCGCGTGCGAGCGCGACCGCGCAGGTGTCGTAAGCGACGAGCGCACGCAACTCTTTGGTGAAGGCGGCGAAGATTTCGTCGCGCGTGGCCAAGCCTTCGACCGCATGCGCGAGCAGCGCGAGTTGTTGCAGTTCACGCTCGGAAAGCTTGTGGTCAGCCGCTTCCTTTGCCTCTGTCCGTTCGGAGAGACCGGCGGCGGGCGCAACCTCTCTGGCTGCTTCGGACAACTCTTCGAGCTGTTCGATGCCGAAGGTCGGCAACGGCAGTTGGCGTTGCGCTTTGATCTCGGCCTCAAACTCCGGCAGGTGTGTGACAAACATGCCGACCACGCGCGGATCATACTGCGTGCCTGCGCCCTCCATAATGAGCGCAATCGCTTCTTCGCGCGTCAGCCCGCGCCGGTATTGCCGGTCTTCGCGCACCGCATCGAAGCAATCAACGACCGAGAGAATCCGCGCCGTCAAGGGAATCACTTCACCGTTGAGGCCATCGGGATAACCTCTCCCGTCCCAACGCTCGTGATGATGGCGCACGACCGGCACGACCGGATAAGGAAACTCCACACGCGAGAGAATCTGCGCGCCGACGACCGTGTGCAACTTCATCTTGTCGAACTCGGCGGCGGTGAGTTTGCCCGGCTTCTTCAAGATGTAATCGGGCACGGCGATCTTGCCGATGTCGTGGAGGAGCGCGCCGGCCTTCAATGCTTCAACCTCTTCAGCCGCGCAGCCCAACAGGCGCGCGACGCCGGCCGCGTAAATCTGCACGCGCAAGACGTGCTCGTGCGTCACTTGATCCTTCGCGTTGATCGCAACAGCTAAAGCCTCGATGGTCTCGCGGTGCGCCTTCTCCATGAATTGAATGCGATTATCAACCGAGTCGCGGTAGCGTTTGTGGCCGAAGTGGATGGCAAAGAAGACGGGCGCGCCGATGACGAGCAGGAAGATTAGATCGTATTGCCGCGCGAGATACATCAAGGTCGCAGCCGTGCCGACAGGAAAGAACATCGGCGCGGCCCAGCGCAATTTCTCCAGACAGCCGCGCACGACTGGCTGCCCGTGCCGGAGCGCAAGCAGGGTGAAGAGCAGCGCGACATTCGTGACGTTGTGCGCGAGACTGGCGACTAACATCGCCACGGCGACGGCGAGCGCAGGGTGGTGCGCGCCCGTGCCCGGTTGGTTAAAGCCGTAGCGGAAGACCGCGCTTAGGCTAAGCGCCGCCGCCGCCGCCGTGAGCGCCATCATACCGCCCGAAAACAGATTGCTCGATAGCCGCCGCACGGTGCGCCGCGAAGTGGTGAACCCTTCGATGCCGGCGATGAAGACTGCGGGCGCAAGTCCGTACCAACAGGCGGCGAGCAGCACGATGGCGTCGGAGAGCGTGAAGGTCAGCCGCTCGTGCGTGAACTTCAAGCCCATGGGCATACGAAAGTGCTGCACGAACATGCTGGCAAGGATGATGGCCGGCACGAACGCGATGAACATCAACTGCTCGTGCCAACCATAGTGGGCCGCCAACCACACGAAGGCCGCAAGCCAAAGTGCCAGCCCCGCGCCGGTCACGGCCCATTGATAGCTCTGACTCTGCGGTCGTCTCGTCACTCCGTCCATCTCGGCGCACCGTGCCCGTGAGTTGCGCCGACCGTGCCGATGCAAAGGTGCATCGGCTGCGAGCGCGCATATTCTTTGGGGCTGTCAAGTGTGAGCGGTTGATCAGCGCGGGGCGTGGGGCGCGTGGTTTAGGTTTGCAGGTAGATCGTGTCGTAGTGGGCCGACACTTTGTACCCTGCTTTGCGATAGAAAGCCTGTGTCGTCGCTGAGTCTGCGCCAACCACAAGACAGACCGTTTCGGTGTGGGCGAGGAGTACACGTCCGAGTTGCGACATGCAGCGCAAGCCATAGCCGCGCCCGCGCTCTTGCGGATGTACCCAGACGCCTTCGAGGTAAACGGCGGCCGGCGTATCCCCAACCACATCCGCCTTGAAGATAAGTTTGCCGTGACGCATCCAGACCCAGACGCGCCCCTGCTCGATGCGCCGGAGCAGGCGCACGCGGAAGCCGATGGCGTCGCGCGTGAGCGGATTGATGCCGCACTCGGCTTCGATCATCGCGGCATTGACCGCCACGATCTGTTCAAGGTCGGCCGACTCCGCGAGCCGCAAGCCCCGCACCGGCTCATGCACCGCGACCGGCGGGCGTTGTTCCAACATCAGTTCGTGCGTGATGCGGCGCGGGCGGCGACCCCACGGTTCGTAGTGCCGCCAAAAACGCTCGACGCGCCCGCGCTCGCCATGAATCAGATACGCGGCCGGACACTCGCGCGCCAGTCGTGCGAATGACGCAAACGCCTGCTCGTCGTCGGTCTCGATGAGCATGGCATGGCCGATGAGCGCAACGCCGACGAGTCTGCCCCGCGCGTTGCGACAGCCGTAGAATGTGCCGCGATTGAGCGGACTCTCCAGCCCGTTGTCGCGGATGAAACTCGACATGACGACCGTATGCACCGGCTGCGCGGCCAGAAAAGCGAGCGTCGCCGTTTCGTCTGCGTCCGTGAGCGGCGCGACGGTCAGCAGGTCTGTGGCGGCGTGCGGCGCGATTGCCTGCGGTGCCACTTCTTGTTGCATAAACGTAACAGCCATGACGTTACTCAATAAAGGCTCGACGTTAGCTTAGCGTGTTAAGAGAACAACTGAGCGGTGAGTCGCCGTTTGCGGCCCGCCGCTCAGCGCCATTGTGGTTTCAGTTCATTGCCGGCCCAGCATCGCCGTTAATCAGCGCGCGCGATGACATCGCTTGGACGGAGTCGCCCAGCACGATGCCGTCGCCCATCATGATCCCATCGCCGAGCACGATGCCATCGCCAAGGACAATGCCATCGCCTAAGACGATCCCGTTCGCGGTGATAATGCTATCGCCGAGCACAATGCCGTCGCCCATCATGATGCCGCTCGCGAGCGTCGTGCCGTCGCTGACCAGAACGCGGTCACCGAGCACGATGCCGTCGCCAAGGACGATACCGTTGGGGTTGAGCGTGCCGTCGCTCGATAAGGTGCTATCGCCCATCATGATGCCGTCGCCTAAGACGATGCCCATGCCGTAAACCTGTTGATACTTCGTGACGAGGTTCGTGCCCGTCGCATAGCGCCGCTTGAGCATGATGCCCTGCGCCCAAGTGAAGGTCTGCCCGGCGATGGTTGTGTGCGGATCAGGCGGCGTGGTGCTGGTCAACATAGCCGCGCCCGTCGGCGTCGAGTTTGTTAGATCGGTGCGGACGGCGCTCGCCAGTTGCATTGCGCCCGCGACGTTCAACTCGCCCGCGCCCTGTTGGAGCATGTTGTAGCCCGCGAGCGGTTGCGCCGAGTATTCAAGGATCAGCTTGACCATGTTCGGCGTCAGCTTCGAGTTGGCTTGCAAGAGCAAAGCGGCTGCGCCGGCAACGACCGGCGTGGCCATCGAAGTGCCGCTCAGATACATCAGCCGCTTGTTGTCGTCATCAGTGATGCCTGAGTCAAGCTGCGGATTCTGCGTGACGATTAGATTCAGCCTACCGTTACCCAAATCCGATTCAGCCCAGAGCAACTTGTTGCCGGGAGCGACGAGATCAGGCTTGAGCAGATCGTCGTAGTGTTTGACGCCGCTTGCGTCTGTCCAGAAACTGCGCGTCGGGCCGCGCGAGCTGTACGTGGCGATACCGTCATCGCCGCGCGCGTTCGTGCCGAAGGTGTTGGCTGCGCCGACCGTGAGCGCCGATGGCTCGATGCCGGGCGAATGAATCTGGCCGTAAAGCTCCCGGCCCGTGCTGTCTTTGCCGTTGTTGCCGGCCGCCGCGACGACGACAATGCCGGCATCAACCAACTGCCGCACGGCGCGACAGACCGGATCGTTCACATATGAATCCTTAGCCGTTGCGCCGAGACTCATGTTGACAATTTTGATGTTGTACTTCGTTTGATTCGTCGGATTGGCCGAGCTAAGCGGCTTGGTTGGATCAACCGGGCTGAGAATCCAGTTGAGTGCATTCAACAGGGCGGTCGTGCTGCCCGTGCCCTGCGAGTTCAGCACGCGCAGGTTGATGAGGTTCGCGTTCGGCGCGATCCCTTGATAAGTATTACCGCTCGTCGTGCTGATACCGGCGGCGGCGGCCCCCACGTGTGTACCATGCCCAAAAGGATCGGTGGTCGGGAGGTTCTCGCCAGTGAAGTCTTTGTTGAACCTAATACGTCCGCCACTGAAAGCCTTGTGTGTAACGTCCATCCCTGAGTCGAGCACGGCGATGCCGATGCCTGTGCCGTCGTAGGTGGTATTCGTGCAAACTAAAAGCAGGCAACCGTTCGACTGCGTGCGAATGAGATCGGTGCCAGTTGTGGCGGTGACGTGGCCGAAGCCTTCCATGTCGCGATCCGGCGACAGGTGGTTGGTCGCATCGCTCGCCGCTAGAGCTGCGATGGCGCTGACGGGCACGTCAACTTTCATCGTGCCGAGTTGCGCCATGCGCGCGTTGATCTCGACGCCGTAGCGCGCAAAGAGCGCCGCGAGTTCGCGGTTGCGCACGTCGTCCGTTTGCAGGATGACGCCGACGCGCTCGTCCGCAGATTTGGCCTGCTGCATCAGCTCGCGCAGGTCGTCGGAAATCTTGTTGCCCTCAAACTCTTCTGCCACCTTGTGCCGTGCGATGTGCGCCAAGGCCGCCGTATCGTCAACGCGCAACTCGCGGCACAGGCGCGCGAGCACGTCGTCGGGCTGAATGAAATCGTGATAAGCGCCGGGCGTCGTTGTGCCGACGACGCGCAAGCGACCTTGCGCGAGCGCCGTTTTGAACATCGCGGCGACCGGAGCGCCGTGCGCCGCGCCCGTGCCGACGAGCGCCGGCAGGTTATCCACGAACAGGATCGCTTCAACGCGCGTCGCCTCATCGAGCACGGCACGCATGCGCTGTTCAACCTCTGTGCTGTCTTGCGCGGACGCGAGCAACACCGTCAGGTCGAGGCTGAAGACGCGCCGGTCGCGCAACTGCTCGGGCACATCACTTGCGGCGATGCGCTCGGCGAGACCAATGACGACGGCCGCTTTGCCCACGCCCGTCTCGCCCGTCAACACTGGATTGTGTTGCGCGTCCTGCGCGAGCAGGCGGACGAGTTGTTCGACCTGCGGCGTGTGGGCGGCGAAGCGTTCGAGCCGGCCCGTGCGCGCTAGCGCCGTCAGGTCGTGCGCGTAAAGAGCGAGCGCCGGATAAGCGCTGCGTTGCGAGTTGGCTTTAGTCTGCTTTTGACTCTGCGCGTGTGTGCGGTCGGGCAACAGGACGCCCACACAGAGCGAGGCCGCCAGCGAAGCTGACGTGAGAGCCGAAACTAAAGAGGGCTTTCTGCGATCCATTGGGTTCTCCTTCAAGTAGCGGCGAGGGTTTCTGTCAGCTAGTGCTTTAAGAGAAAGCACGAGAGACGCCGCGCACATCTCTTTAACAACCCCCGTGCCAAGTGCGACGACGTGTTAAGAATGCGATTTTGCAGGGGAAAACGGCTATTTGCACCGCAGGCGCGCGCGCTTGTGAGGTTGACGGTCGGTCAACGTCAGTCAACCTGAATGGTCATGTTGACAGAATGAACAACAAGAACAGTGGTCGGTGGTCAGAAGTCAGTGGTCAGTTAATAACTTGTTCTCACTGACCACTGACCACTGCTCATGACAGGCTCAGCGCGTATGGGTTAGAATCACTCATTGAATAAATCCCGTTTGAGTTGAGCGCAACATGGCCGATGAGCGAATGAACGACGCGGCGGCACGAGGACGGCCGAGCATGTGCCGTAGTTGCGGTGCGATAGTCGGCGCGGGCGAGACGGCGTGCGCGGTCTGCGGCGCGCCGGTCGGCGCAGGCGCGGAAGCTGCGCGCGTCCCGCGCCATGATGTCGAGACGATGCGCTTTGCGCGCGCCATCCTGACGCGCCCCGCCACGTTCACCTTCGTCTTCTTGGCCGTCAACGTCCTTATCTTTCTGTTGATGCAACTGGCAGGCGGGACGGAGAATCTGGACGTGCTGCGCGCATACGGCGCGAAGTACAACTCGCTGATCAATCAACACGAGTGGTGGCGGCTGGTCACGCCGGTCTTCATCCACATCGGCTGGATTCACTTGCTCGTGAACATGTACAGCCTGTTCATCCTCGGCCCTTACGTCGAACGTCTCTACGGCTCGGCCAAGTTCGTCTTCTTCTGGGTCGTGACCGGCATCGCGGGCGTCGGTGCAAGCTACCTCGCGTCGAGTTCTGGCCGACATCCATCGGGTCTGATCGGCTATCTGCTGTTTCGCGGCGGTGACGGCCCTTCGGCCGGCGCATCGGGCGCGCTCTTCGGACTGGTCGGCGTGCTCTTCGTCTTCGGCATCAAGTTTCGACACGAACTACCCGAAGGGTTCAAGCGCGCGTTCGGCACAGGCATGCTGCCGACGATCCTCATTAACCTGTTCATCGGCTTCAGCATTCCGATGATCGACAACTCGGCGCACCTCGGCGGCTTCCTAGCTGGCTGCGTGCTCGCGCTCTTCGTCGGCTACCGCAGACCGGCCGAACGTAGCGCAGTCACAATCATCTGGCGCGTCTTGCAGATCGCCGCGCTCGCGCTCGTCGCCGTCAGCTTCGGCGAAGTCGCGCGCCATCTCGGCGACGCGCGCCCGCACTTTGACAACCCGGCCGCGCGGCTTGTCCAGACCGGCGGCCCCGACGTTGAAGCCTACGTCAATGCCATCAACGCGGGGCAGAACGCCTACAACGCCGCGATTGATAAAGGCGACGTGACGCTGGCCGACAAAGCCAGCGCGCAACTCGACCGCGTGCCGTCGCTCGACGCACAAGCCGACGCGCTGCGCACTGGATTGAAGGCGCTCGTCGTGCGTGCACGCGATTACGCCAAGCTGCCAGAGCAGGAACGCAAGACCGCGCGCGGGCAAGCACAGAAGCAACAACTAGAGAAGGACGCTGACGCATGGGCGGAGCAGTTCAAACAGTGGACTAATAACGACGGTAAAAAGTACGGCCTGTATCAAGAGCCAGAGCCAACCGAGCAGTCGTCGCCTGCGCCGAATAAGAAGTGATTGCATTGTGGCTTGAACCGCGGACGAGCGCGCGCGTCACGCATCAGTTATCATTTTATCTTTCGACAAATCACAACAGGAGAAATGTCTGACGATGGAAATTAGAAAAGTTGGTGTGCTCGGCTGCGGCTTGATGGGGTCAGGCATTGCGCAAGTCTGCGCGACTGCGGGCCTCGACGTGATGGTGCGCGAAGTGACCGAAGAACTATGCGCGCGCGGTTTCGCAGGGATTGATAAGTCGCTCGCGAAGTTTGCGGAGAAGGGCACGATCACGAGCGAGCAACAACGAGAGATTCGCGGGCGCTTGCGCGGCACGACCAACCTCGAAGACCTCGCCGACTGCGACCTCATCATCGAAGCGATCATCGAAAACCTAGAGACCAAGCGCGAGACCTACAAAGAACTCGACGCGCGCTGCAAGCCTGAAACGATCTTCGCCTCGAACACCTCTTCGCTTTCGATCACGGAGATGCTGACCGCGACCTCACCCGACAGACAGAAGCGTTTCATCGGTCTGCACTTCTTCAACCCCGTCCCGCTCATGAAGCTCGTCGAAGTCGTCCGCACGATCCTGACCGACGAGAGTGTCTATGAACAAGCCGTTGAGTTCGGCCGACAACTCGGCAAAGTGCCCGTGCGTGCAGACGACCGTTCAGGCTTCATCGTCAATCGTCTGCTCGTGCCTTATTTGCTCGACGCGATCCGCGCGCTCGAAGAGGGCGTCGGCTCAATCGTGGACATAGACAACGCCATGAAACTCGGCTGCGGCTATCCGATGGGGCCGCTCACGCTCCTTGATTTCGTCGGCCTCGACACCACCTACTACATCGCCGAGATCATGTTCACAGAGTTCCGCGAGCGCCGCTTCGCCCCGCCCCCGCTCCTCAAGCGCATGGTCTCGGCCGGCCTCTACGGGCGCAAATCGGGGCGCGGCTTCTACGACTACAGCGACGCGAAGAACCCGACGCCAATGAATCTATAAGTCAAACGGTCTTGTCAGTACCGCCTGCGGGCGCGGGCGGGTACACGTCGCAATCAACGGCCGGATGATGTGACCAAGACCCGCCCGCGCCCGCAGGCGGTACTGACCTACTTGATTCAACCTTGAATGTTGAACTTACCATCGAAGAACGCGGCCCATTTGCGCGCATCACGCTCAACCGGACTGAGAAGCGTAACGCTCTTACGCGCGCGCTGCTTGAACGGCTGGCTAAACTGTTCGCGCAGATCAGTACACGCACCGATCTGCGCGCCGTTATCTTGACGGGTGCAGGCGCAGAAGCGTTCAGCGCAGGCACGGACATCGCGGAACTCGCCGCGCTCGATGAAGCGGGCGCACGGGCGGCGGCCGAGCGCGGGCAAGCGGTCTGCGATCTGATCGAACTGTGCGGCGTGCCTGTCATCGCCGCCGTCAACGGCGCGGCCGTGGGCGGCGGCTGCGAACTCGCGCTCGCCTGTCACTTGCGCATCGCCGCGAGTCACGCCACATTTGCGCTACCTGAAATCAAACTCGGCATGATCCCCGCCTACGGCGGCACGCAACGCCTCGCGCGCGCCATCGGCAAGGGCCGCGCACTCGCCGCGATGCTCGCAGGCGACACCATCTCGGCCGAAGAAGCGTTGCGCCTCGGTCTCGTCAATCGCGTCGTCGCGCCCGAAGAACTTCTGCCCGCCGCAGAAGCCCTCGCGCAGACGCTCGCCGCGCAAGCCCCGCTTGCCCTGCGCGCATGCCTCGCCGCCGTCACGCGCGGCGCACGCCTCGCGCTCGAAGATGGCCTCAAACTCGAAGCCGAACTCTTTAGTCAACTCTTCAACACCGAAGACGTACGCGAAGGCACACGCGCCTTCCTTGAAAAACGCGCGCCGGTGTTCAGAGGACAGTAGGCAGCAGGCAGAAAGCAGCAGGTTGAATTTCACGCACCGATCTGGGTAGAACTCTACCGGTTTCTCACTGCCTTCTGCCTACTGCTTTCTGCCTGCTGCTTGCTGCCGCTTGTCACTCGTCACTCGTCACTTTATACTGATGACGAATCAATCCCTGACGAAAGTTGGAGCCAGCGAAGTACACTTGCAACCCGTAACACATCAAGGTCGTCTGAACGCGGCGGGCTTTCGCTTCGCGTTGGTGTCGAGCCGTTGGAACGATTTTCTGACGGCGCGACTCATCAGTGGCGCGCTCGATGCGCTCGAACGACTTGGCGCGGACGAGAGCGCGGTCGCGCACTTCCGCGTGCCCGGCTCGTTCGAGATTCCGCTCTTGGCGCGCAAGCTGGCGGGGGCGGGCAAGTACGATGCGGTCATCTGTCTCGGCACGATCATACGCGGCGAGACGCCGCACTTTGAGTACATCGCGGGCGAAGTGACGAAAGGCATCGCGCAGGCCGGCATGGAGACAGGCGTGCCTGTGCTCTTCGGCATCGTCACCGCCGACACTTTGGAACAAGCGATTGATCGCGCCGGTGTCAAAGCTGGCAACAAAGGTTTCGAGGCCGCGATGGCGGCCGTCGAGTTGGTCAATCTTTACAAGGAAGCGTTTGCGAAATGATGAATGATGAATGCAGAATGATGAATTAAGAACAATCTATCATTCATCATTCATCATTCCGCGTTCATCATTTCTTTTCATGGGGTGCTATGGGTTCGAGACGTAAGGCGCGTGAATGCGCCTTGCAAATGCTCTTTGCGGCGGACGTGGCGGGTCGTGATGCGCGCCTCGATGAACTTGTGCGCGACTACTGGACGGAGTTGAGTGAAGCCGAACAGGAAGAGGCGGCGCGCGAGTTCGCGACGCGACTAGCGACTGGCACGCTCGCGCATCTCACAGAGATTGACGAGCGCATCCGCTCGCGCGCAGAGCATTGGCGCATCTCGCGCATGGCGGTCGTTGATCGCAACGTCCTCAGGCTCGCCGTCTATGAATTCCTCTACGAGCAGACGCCGCGCACCGTCGCCATCAACGAAGCCCTTGAGATCGCCCGCCGTTTCTCCACCTTTGAAGCCACGCAGTTCATCAACGGCATCCTCGACGCCATCAAACGCGACCTCGATCAAGAACGCCCGCAAGCCAACGCAGAAGAAAAGCCCGAGGCGGCAGTAACCGAAGCAGCCACCAATAACGATACAGATGCAGATGCAGATGATGACGGTGAACGTCTTGCGTCGGCTTCATGATCGAAGTTTCATGATCGCAGCAGCGTTGATCATGTAGTGAGGTCTTCAGGCACACGTCTCAGGCTACCCGCCAGCGCCAGCAGCACTAGCACAAAGCCCACGCCTTTGATCGCCAACACCCAGACGCCAGAGATGGGCGCGGGATCGTCGTGCAAGTGATCTAACTGCGAGAAGAAGCTGGCATAGGCCATGCCGCACGTGAAGCCCCAAGCCGCCGTGAGAAAGCGTTGCCCACCGCGCGCGTCTCTGCTGCTACGCCACGCCCCATACAACAGAAAAGCGCCAATGATGTAGTCATCTAACCAGAACGGCAGGTAGCGCAACTGACCGAGTTGATGCCAGCGCCGGATCGTTTCGGCTAAAGGCGTGAGGATGCCAAGCACAAACGCGAGCCGGCGGCTGAATGTGATGGTCATAACGTACTGCTCTCGCTCGTCGGCACCGACGATTTAGTCTCAGGCGAGCGACGGACGGCGTCTGTGCCAGTCGGTCGCTTGTTGATAGCGCGCGGCCGTCTCCACAAGCAGGTCTTCGCTCCAAGCCGGCCCAACAAATTGTAGGCCGGTCGGCAGACCTTCGACGCCGAAGCCGTTGGGCACGGAGATGGCGGGTACGCCGACGGCGTTCGCCGCGCCGATGGGCGACGTGGCGCGCACGCCCGGCCATGCTTCAGCGAAACTTTTATCAACAGGATTCGCAACGGTCGCGCGCGATGGCGCGACGAGCAGATCGAACTTCTTGAACATCTCGGCCCAAGCGCGTCGCATCGGCGCACGCAGACGCATCGCGTGCAGGTAATCAACCGCCGGCACGAGCAGCATCGAGTAGCCGCCGATGCGGTCTTCGGGCACAGCCAACTCTTTGACGCGCCCCGATTCGATCAGATCACGAAACGCGCTCGCGCCCTCCGCATTCACAATCGTGCCGACGACCGCGCCGTAAGGGAAATCGGGCAGCGTCACGTCCATCGTGACTTGCGCGGTCTTCTTTAACCAAGCAACCGACGCGAGAAAGTTGTCGCGCACCTCTTTCTGCGCCTGCTCATAAGAGCCTTTCAACACGGCGACGCGCAGCTTACGCGCGGGCGGGCGCGATACGACGGGTGGCGGATAGCGGAACGGACGATTGTGTGAAGTCGGATCGAGCGGATCGTAGCCCGCAATTGTCGCGAGCACGTAACCGCAGTCGGCCGCGGAGCGACACATGGGCCCCAATTTATCCAGCGTCCAAGAGAGCGCCATCGCGCCGTGCCGCGAGACGCGGCCGTAAGTTGGTCTGAGGCCGGTGACACCGCAGAAGGCCGACGGCGTGATGATCGAACCTGATGTCTCCGAGCCGATGGCGAAGGCGACGAGACCGGCGGCCGTGGCCGCGCCCGGCCCCGAAGATGAACCGCCGCTCCAATAGTTCGTGTTCCAAGGCGTGCGCCCCGCGCCCGTCAAACTCGCGTCCGCATGGTTGTAACCCATGCCGCCCGCGAGTTCGACCATCGCAAGTTTAGCGAGCAGGATCGCGCCCGCGTCGCGCAGCCGCCGGACGACCGTCGCGTCGTCGTCGAACTTCTGATCCTTGTAAGGTGTCGCGCCCCAAGTGGTCGGCGCGTCGTGTGTGGCGAGCAGGTCTTTGACGCCACAAGGGATGCCATGCAACGGGCCGCGATAATGTCCACGTTTGAATTCGCGCTCGGCCGTGCGCGCCTCTTTCAACGCGCTCTCGCGCATGATGGTCACAACTGCGCCGAGACGCGGGCCATACTTTTCGAGCCGCGCGAGATAGCCTTCGGTCAACTCGACGGGCGAGAGTTTGCGCGCGCGCAACTGCGCGCCCAACTCCGAGATCGAAGCGAAGTAGATGTCGTCAGAGAGCATAAGATTTGAAACTGTTGTTGTGCCGTTCGTCAGGCGCTGAACACGAAGTCGGGTTCGTCGCTGTTCTGTAACTTCACGGCGCGCAGTGCATCGCCCGTGCGTACGCTGCCTTCGAGATTGCGCTTGAGGCGCGTGAGTTCGTCGGCTGAAAGCTTGTCGCCGAAACGCCGGTGCGCGACCTCTGCGTAAGCTTCGGCGAGCGGCGAAGGCTGTTGTGGCGTCGGACTGGGTTGCGGCGTGGGCGTCGGCGTCGCGCTGGTGGCGGGCGGCGTCTGCGCGTTCGTCAGAGAGACTACGAGCGGCGCGGCGACAAACGCGGCCGCGACCGCTTTGGCGAACTGCCGGCGCGTAGGAGCGGCCGTCGAGCGCGCGCGTGCTTTAGTTTTCATGTGCGCTTCACGTCAAGGTTGGGATCGGACTGCGCCGCGAAGCTATATCATGAAATGAGTGCGATGCAAACTATTTCAGCGCGACCGCGCACTGAAATATGATTTTGCATCCTCTTTGCGTCTTTGCGCCTTCGCGTGAGGTTATTCTCTGGCAGGTAAATGCCTCACGCGAAGGCGCAAAGTGAATCGTTCACCTGCGCGCGCTTTGCAAGGAGAGCGTCTGCGCGGTCTCGACAAGTTTGACGAACTCTGTGCGATAGCCTTGCGGGTCTTGCCCTGTAGCCCCGCGCGCGAGCGCGGCGACGTTGTTGTAGTTAGCCGCGCCTTTGTACTTCGAGTCGCGCAAGACGAGACCGAAGGCCGCGACAGCCGCAGAGAATTTGAAGTTATTCGATGCCTGCGCGACTGCGCCCGTGCCGTCGGCGATGCCGACGCTCAACAACTTGCTCACATCTGCGTCCGGCTGTTTGTAACGAATCTTGATCGTCAACAGTTCGTCGCTCTGCGCTCGCGCAGACTGATGCAAAGGCTCTTGATACTTCAACGGGTCAACGCCGGGGTTCTCCCAACGCTGGCCCGCAGGCACGACTTCATACAAGGCCGTCACGGTGTGACCCGCGCCCATCTCGCCCGCGTCCTTCGTGTCGTCGTTGAAATCCTCGTCGCGCAGCAGACGGTTCTCATAACCGATCAGCCGATAGGCGGCGGCCTTCGTCGGATTGAATTCGAGTTGCAGCTTTACGTCCTTGGCAATCGTGGCGAGCGTGCCGCCGAGTTGTTCGCCCAAGACCTTGCGCGCTTCTGCGGCCGTGTCAATGTAGGCGTAGTTGCCGTTGCCTTTATCGGCGAGTTGCTCCATCGTCGCGTCTTTGACGTTGCCCGTGCCGAAGCCGAGCACGGAGAGAAAGACGCCGCTCTGTCGCTTCTCTTCGATCAAGCGGACGAGTTCGCCTTCGCTCGTGACGCCGACGTTGAAGTCGCCGTCGGTCGCAAGGATGACGCGGTTGATGCCGCCGCGTATGAAATTCTCTTGCGCGAGCTTGTAAGCGAGTTGGATGCCCGCGCCGCCGTTGGTTGAACCGCCGGCTTCAAGTCCGTCGAGCGCGGCGAGGATTTCGCCTTTGCGGTCGCCCGCAGTCGAGGGCAGCACGAGACCGCTGTTGCCGGCATAGACGACGATGGCCACGTGGTCGCGCGCCGTCAGTTGCTCAGCCAACATGCTGAGCGACGATTTGACGAGCGGCAACTTGTTCGGCTCTTCCATCGAACCCGACACGTCAACGAGAAAGACCAGATTCGCGGCCGGCATCTGCGCGCGGTCGAGCCGCCGCCCTTGCAGGCCGATGTGGACGAGCCGGTGCGCGCTGTTCCAAGGGCACTGCGCGACTTCCGTGGTGACCGAGAACGGCGCATCGCCGACGGGCTGCGGATAATCGTAATTGAAATAGTTGATCAACTCTTCGATGCGGACGGCATCCTTCGGCGGCAGATGGCCTTCGTTCAAGAAGCGGCGCATGTTGCTGTAGCTCGCCGTGTCCACATCAATCGAGAAGGTTGAGAGCGGCGCGCGCGTCGCATCGAGAAAGGGATTCTCTTCAATGTGGTTGTACGCTTCGGTATTGAACTCCTGCTCATCCTTTTCGGTGCGACTGCGCGACGGCTGATCAGTGGACATCGGACTCGCCGACGGCGTTTTCGCGTCATAAGCCATCGTGTTTGCATTCGCGGTTTGTGTGCTTGGCGGGGCTGGAGCATTCTGCGCGACCCGTCCGGCCTGCGACTCCTCGCGTCTGTCCGCATGCTGCGCCTTGCGCTCTTGCACGCACGAAGACAGGAGCAACGCGGCGGCGATGCAGAGCGCGAGCCAACGCAGGCGTCTGCTGCGAAGGAGGCGAAACAGAAACGGGATACGGCGTGTGGCGTTGCGGGCTGTGGCGTGTGCGTGCTGGCGCATAAGTCCTCCTGCGGTGTGCTTGACGTTCTCTCTAACAACCTTGCCAGCACTTGAATGCGCCAGCCAGCGGAAACTTGCACATCGCAGGGAGACTTTAGAAGCTTATGCTGGAATCAACGTTTCTGCTCGTGTTCGACGATCACTGGCGCGGCTGTTGAGATGAAGGAGTCGTTAAATCTTTTCAACGGGTTGTCATCTTCGCCGTTCTGAGTTGTCACTGAAACTTGCGCATAATAATTATCCGCAACATATGTATAAGAACGGGAAAATACAACTGTCTGTGTGGCTCGATCACCTTGTGCAAAAGGTTGGGGCACATATTCCCAGCCGTAGAACCAAACGTCGGATTTGTTTTGTGTGTACAAAGTTAGCGCGACCCACAGATGATCTGGCGTGGGCGCTTGCGGGTTGCGCTCAACGATTAGTTGAACATAAGTCTTCTTGTGCGCGCGGTCGAGCACAACTTGTTGCACCTTGAAGTTGACTTGCGCGGGCGTTGGCTTAACAACCGGAGCCGGAGGTAGCGTGGGCGCGGCAACGCGCACTTCGACGCGCGGTGGGATTAAGAAGAGGCGCGTGACGAAGAGGGCGATGGTCAGCGTGCAGAGGAAGACGGCGAGGCGGAGGCAAAGCTTCGGGATGCTCATCTCGTGCTCCTTTCGTGGCCGGGCAGATTCATTATACGCCGTTTGAACGCGCGGCGCGGACGAATGTTGCGCGGCCTTCAATGATTTTCTCTGCGTGTCTGCTGCGTGCCGTCTGCGTCTCTGCGATGATTCGCGTTTGAATTGGTTTGCGTCCGACGATCATTCGTTGGCGGCGGGCCGGTGTAGCGGTAGTGGCCGGTGATCTTCCATGCGAAGAGCACGTCTTGAATCTGCGGGCCGGCGCCGATGTTGTGCATGAGTTGCCAGCGTGCGGCGTCTTCGTCCGATGGCACGTCAACAAGGATACCGATGTGCGTCTGCCCTTGCCCTAAATCCCATGTGACGATGTCGCCGGGCGCGTAGTCGGCCGGATTGTTGGTGATGGAAAGCTGCTGGCCTTTGCGCGCGAAGAAGGTCATCAGGTTGGGCACGCGACGATGATCAATGTTGGTGTCGGGTTGGGTGAGGCCGAAGCGTTGCGGATAGGCGGCGAAGTTCGCCTGCATGTCTTCGTGCACCTCTTTTTGCAGGTCAACGCCGACGGCGCGATAAGCGCGCACAACTTCATCCGTGCATGCGCCGCGATCTTCCGGCACATCGCCGTTCGGATAAGCGATCTGATAGTAAGAGCCGTCGTACTGCACATGATGGTTCGGGCGTTCGACGGCCGCCGTAACCAACTGTTCGAGCACGGGCGATGTGTAAGTCGGCTTTGGTGTCGCGCGGGCGACGGGATGCGCGCCGCCGGTCGAGCCTAAGCTGGCAAAGTGTGAGCGGTTGCAAGCGAGACCGATGATGAGCAGCGCGAGCAGGGCGCAGTTGATAAAGAAGCGTTGAGCAGGGTGCATAAGTTTTCGCGAGCACTACGAGCGCTCACTTCTGCTTGGATTGCTTGTCCTCGCAGAACTGTTGCACCTGCGTGAAGAGTTGTCTGCAATAGGTATCGCCGGCCATGCCTGCGTCCTGACATTTCTGCTGCTGCCACTGTGCGCTCTTCATGAACTCCGTGCGCTTGGGCACATCACAAAAGCCGGGCGACGGGCGGCTTGCATCAAGACACGCGCGCAAGAACAGGTTGTGACTGATCCCCGCGCTCAAACCCGTTTCGCGCTTGGTGCGCGCGACGGCTTCAGCCAAGCAGCCATCATTGTCCGTCTGCGCGCCGAATTTCTCGCCCTCGTCCATCACTTTGTTGCCCGCCTCCAGCCATTCCTGCTTGTGCTTCGACACATAATAGAAGCACGCGCCGCCGCCCGCGACCACAAGCAAGACAAGGCAGACGCCGATGATCAAGAACACCTTCAAAGCTTTGTTCACGCTGCCACCTCACACGTTCGCATTACGATTAGAACTCACGCGCCGAGCGTAGCGCGCATCGCACGTCGGATGCAACGAAATTTAGCCGGTACTGTGGCGACTACGGCTGCGTGATGTGGGTAGCGCTATCAGATGGTAAGAATCGTTGGCGGGACGCGGCGGACTTGAACATGGGCGTGGTTGATGAGCGGAACTGACGAGGCGTTAGTGTGCGAGATCGGATTCTGCTACGACGCCGGTCAAGCCTGCGGTCGGGTGGCGATAGATGATCTGAGTTTGTGTTGGCGCGCTTGCGCCGGTTGCAGATGTGAGCAGTGGCGCGTCTGTCGGCTGAGCGGCGAGCGCCGATGCAAACAAGCGCACAGATTCTTCGAGCAACATCTGCTGCTCCGGCGTGTACTCGGTCAAACTCACAGCATAGAGCGTGACCACGCTCTGCAACTCATCGGCTTGCATCAAGGGGCAGGCCGCAAGCGTGCGGTAGCTGGCGAAGTGTTCGGCTAAAGCTGTTGGCAGATCGAGTTTGGGATCAGCGTTGAAGAACGACTTGCGATTGACGAGCGTCCAACCGGTCACGCCTTCGCCGGGCACGATCTTGCGCCCGAGCAATAGCGCGCCGTGCTCTCCGGCCGCGTGCGTCACAATGTAGTTGCCGGCCGCCGATACGTCGCGCGCCACTGCGCAGGTCTCGTAGGGCACAATGGCTTTGAGGTTCGTTAGAAATGCGGCGACGAGTTCATCAAGCGTCGGCGCTTCGTGCAACACTTGCGCCAGCGTGGCGAGCGTCGCCTGCTGCGGCGCGGAGAGTTTGCGTTCGGCAACTCGTTCGGCTGTGACAGTCTCGGCGAGGCCGGCGGCCGGGGCGACGCGCAACGCCGCTTCAGACAACTGCTCGATCTGTTCGATGCCGAAGGTCGGCGCAGGCACGTCGCGGTGCGCCACGATCTCGGCTTCAAATTCGGGCAGGTGTGTGATGAACGTGCCGACGACGCGCGGGTCGTACATGCTGCCGCTGCCTTGCATGATGAAGTTGATCGCCTCTTCGCGCGTCATGGCTTTGCGATACTGCCGGTCTTCGCGCACCGCATCGAAGCAATCAACGACCGAGAGAATCCGCGCCGTCAAGGGAATCGCTTCACCCTGCAACCCGTCGGGATAACCTTTACCATCCCAACGCTCGTGATGATGGCGCACGACCGGCGCGACCGGATACGGAAACTCAACGCGATTCAAAATCTGCGCGCCGACGACCGTGTGCAGTTTCATCTTGTCGAACTCGGCGGCGGTGAGTTTGCCCGGCTTGTTCAGGATGTAATCGGGCACGGCGATCTTGCCAACGTCGTGCAAGAGCGCGCCCGCGCGCAACGCTTCGATCTCTTCCGCCGTGCAACCGAGCAGGCGCGCGACGCCGGCCGCATAAATCTGCACGCGCAAGACGTGCTCGTGCGTCACTTCGTCTTTGGCATTGATGGCCACGGCGAGCGCCTCGATGGTCTCGCGGTGCGCTTTCTCCATCATCGCGATGCGCTCCTGCTGCGCTTGCTCGATGGCGTTGATGCGCGCCTGCACGCTGTTGCGATATTGCCGATGGCCTAGATACAACCCGACGAGGATCGGCGCGCCGATGACGAACGTGAGCAGCGCGTTATACTGCAAAGTGATGTAGAGCACGCTCGCCACGGCGCTCGTCGGCAGAAAGTTCGGCGCGGCCCAGAGGAAATTCTGCCGCCAGAGGCGCAGCGTCGTATCGCCTTGGCGCAGCGCGAAGAACTTTGAGACCAGCCCCGTATTCACGACGATGTGCACGACGTTTGCGACGAGTAGCGCAACTCCCACAGCCGGGAAACTGTGTTGCTGCACGGTGCCGGTTTCGCTGAAGCCATAGCGCAAGACCGCGCCGAGCGCCATGGAACTCGCGCCGCCCACAAGCGACATCATGCCGAACGAGAAGATGTTGCTTGAGAGCCGGCGCACAGCCCGCCGCGACGAGATGAAGCCTTCAACGCCCGCGATGAAGATCGCCGGCGCAGGCCCATACCAACAGGCAACCAGCAGGACGATTGAATCCGAAGGCGTAAACGTCACCTTCTCCTGCGTGAACAAACCTGTGGGCAAAGGGAAGACGTTGGGAAAGACGCTGGCGGTCACGACCAACGGCACGAGGGCTAAGAAGATGATCAAGTCGCGGAGCGAATAGTTGGCCGACAGAAAGACGAGCGCCAACAGCCACAAGATGAGACCGGGGACTGTCACCGCCGCCTCAAAGACGAGGCGTTTTGTCTTCGCAGTCTGCTTTTGCTCCATGCTTGATCAGTCTTTCGGGAGGAGACGACAGGAGCGCGCCGGCATGCTCCTGTCGGGCAACTTGCAATTAGCGGTGGGGAAACAAGGGGCTGGTCATAGAGAGACGCCACACGTTTAAGGGCACGACCTGTTCGCCTTGAATCATCACCTGCTCCTCGCTGGTCGTGTTCGAGGCCGGATCGATCATGTTTGCGGCCCAAGCGTCTTGATTATCGAAACTCAGCCCGGAGATGTTGCCCGTGCTGAGCGTGCCGTCGGCGCTGATGTAGGTGCTCGCGATGGTGATGCCACTGGCGATGGTGATGCCGCTCGCAATGGTAATGCCGCTGGCGATAGTGATCCCGCTTGCGATGGTGATACCACTGGCAATCGTGATCCCGTTCGGGCAGACGTATGTGCCATCCCACAGCATGTAGCCGTCGGCGACGGCGAAACCGTCGTTGATGACTTGGCCATTCGTCAGCAGATAACCGCTCGTCAACTGCAAGTGATCATTAAATGCCACGCCTTCAACCCAGACGACGCCGTTGTTGAGCGGAATCGCTTGCCCGGCGATGGGCGCAGTGATGCCGGCGATCTTTGAATAGGTCGTGCTCTTCAACAGGTAGTCGCCAATGACGGCGCGGTTCGCGTCTTTGCGAATCGCCTGCGCCACAAGCTTGGCCGCGTTTGTGTTCAACTCGCCCGCGCCCTCTGTGATGAGCCGCTCGTAGGATGTCATCTGCCCGTTCATGACCAACGCCTCGTAGATGGGCAGACGCTCGGCCGTGCGCATCAACACCGCTTTGACCATCTGCGGCGTGAGCGATGGATTGGCTTCGAGCATGAGCGCGGCTGTGCCCGCGACGGCGGGCGCGGCGAACGATGTGCCGCTCAAAATCTGATACGTGCCCGTGGCGACAGGCGTGGTGCTGGTCGAGTTGCTAAAGAGAAGTCCACCGATGAGACCGCCACCGGAGGTGTTGGTCTGGTTGCTGGCGGTGGGCGATGTGTTGGCGGTTTCGGCCGCGCCGGTGCGATTGCCGGGCGCGACCAGATCGGGTTTGACGATGCCATCAACGAGCGTCGGCCCGCGCGACGAATAACTCGCTACCACGTCGTCCACGCGCCAGTTGGTCTGTTGCGTGTTGACTGCGCCGACTGTGATCACTTTGGGCGAGTTGGCGGGCGAGAGTATGCCGCCGTAGATCGTGTTGCCGTTGGAGTCTTTGCCCCAGTTGCCGGCGGCGACGACGACGACGATGCCTGCGTCCACCGCGCGCCCGACCGCTTGGCAGAGCGGATCGGTCTTGTAGCTCTGCGTGACGCTTGTGCCCAAACTCAGGTTCATCACGCGGATGTTGTACTTCGATTTGTTCTGGATGACCCAATTGATCCCGGCGATGACGTTCGAGACAGTGCCCACGCCTTGCGAGTTGAGCACGCGCACGCTGACGAGATTCGCGCCGGTCGCAACGCCGCCGTAGGTCGGTGCACCGGCATGTTGCGCGGCGTAGTCTTCACTCGATTGACCAGTCCCGGCGGCGACGCCGGCCGTGTGCGTGCCATGCCCGTAAGGATCGTCCGTGCGGTTCTCGCCGGTGAAGTCCACAGGCGTGGAGACGCGATTGTAAGAGGTTAGCGTCGTTGAGCCGAGCAGACCCGTGCCGAGCAGGCTGCTCGATTGCAGTTTGTAGCCGGCAAACTCGGCCGTGTCCGGCGGATTGAGACCGCTATCGAGCAGCGCGATGCCGACGCCATTGCCCGCGCCGCCCTGCGCTTCGTTGTTATTGCCAGACGGCAAGATCAAACTCGCGCCGGTCGTCACCTCGACGTGGCTCGTGTTGTCGGGCGTCGTCGTGAGCGAGCGCACCTCCGCGTCTTCTGAGAGCCAAGAGACTTCATTGTGCGTCGCCAACGTTTCGAGTTGGTTGGTCGGCACATCCGCCACCATGACGCCAAGCTCGTCCAACTGTTGGCGAACATGCGCGCCCGTGCTCTGCAAAGAGCGGCGCGAAGTCTCCGCGTCCGCGCCACGAGCCAGACTGACGATCACGCGCGTGCGCTCGCCCTTCTGTGCAGCTCGTGCGCGGGCGCGCAACGCATTCGTCAGCTTGCCGGTCTTGCGCGGCGCGGCGTGCGCCTGTGCTTGTGCGGCCGGCGGCGACGTTAAGACGGCCGCGCACGGACATAGCAGCGCGAACATTAGGGCAAGGGGGAAAATCTTACGCATCAACTGAACACTCCAAAGGGGATTTCAGCGCGCCGCACCGCACCGAGACTATGACGTGCGTTTACTAAACAAGCCCCGTGCCGCGTCCGTTGTGGCGTAAAATTTACTGGAATCAACAGTGCGCGAGACGTCGGCCGGATGAGCGTCGCTTATTTTGAATGTGTGGCGTCAAGTTGACCGTTCAAATGGACATGCTTGAAGGTAGAACCGCACCTGAAGATGGGCTATTATCTTTACAAACATAACAGACATGATTGACATGCGCTCGCGCCGCCGAAGGCGCGGGCAGTTGAGGTAATCGAGCTTTGACGACACAACGCAATCAAACCGATCTCTCCGCTTTCATCGCCGACAACTTCGGCGCAAACGCGACCTACGTTGAGTCGCTCTTGCAACGCTTCCGCAGCGATCCGGCGCTCGTTGATGAAGCTTGGCGCGCGTACTTCACAGAGTTGTTGGGCGCAGAGGCAACGCCCACAGCGCAAGCCAACGGCGGCGCAAGCGTCGCGCAGGCGACGACTGAGCCGCGCACAACTGAACCGGCAACGGCGCAGACGACTACGATCACGCCTGCGCCTGTCCCACAACAACAGACCGCACCTGCACCGACCGCAGCCCAGCCTGCGCCCATCGCGCAGCCGACGCCGGCCGCGCCGGTTGATGGTGCGCCGATTCGCGGCGCAGCGTTGAAGATCGTCGAGAATATGGAGACGAGTTTGGGCGTGCCGACGGCGACCTCGAACCGGCAAGTGCCCGTCAAGGTCTTGGAAGAGAATCGCCTGATCATCAATCGTCATCTGCAAGAGCGCGAGCAGCGCAAGGTCTCTTTCACACACCTGATCGCATTTGCCTTGCTGCGCGCCTTCGATAAGTTCCCGCAGATGAACGACGGCTTCGCAGTTGTTGACGGTACGGCGACGCGCCTGCGTCGCCCGCAGGTCAACTTCGGCGTGGCGATTGACATTCAAAAGAAAGACGGCACGCGCTCGTTGCTTGTGCCGAACATCAAAGGCGCGAACGCGCTCACCTTCGCACAGTTCATCAAAGCTTACGACGATGTGATCAAGCGCGCGCGCGGAGGCAAACTCGGCATCCCTGATTTTCAAGACACGACCGTTTCGCTCACCAATCCCGGCACCATCGGCACGGTCGCTTCGACGCCGCGTCTGATGGCCGGGCAATCGGTCATCATCGCGACGGGCGCGATTGAATATCCGGCCGAGTATCACGCGATGACGACTGCGGCGCTGTCGCAACTCGGCATCAGCAAGACGATGACGATCTCCTCGACCTATGATCACCGCATCATTCAAGGCGCAGAGTCGGGCGCATTTCTCGCGCACGTCCACGAGTTGCTGTTGGGCGAGCAGGATTTTTATATCAACATCTTCCGCGACCTCGGCATCCCGCACCAGCCGATGCGTTGGGCGCGCGACTACAATCCGGCGCTCTTCGGCGGCGACCATCAACGCGAGCACATCGTCAAAGAAGCGCGCGTGCTTGAGTTGATCAATTCTTATCGCGTGCGCGGGCATCTGATCGCAGACATCGATCCGTTGCACGCACTGCCGGTGCAATATCACCCGGAGTTGGACATCGAGACTTACGGCTTGACGATCTGGGATTTGGATCGCGAGTTCATCACGGGCGGCCTCGGCGGCAAAGAGAGCGCGACCTTGCGCGAGATTCTGGATATTTTGCGCCGCGCTTACTGCGGCAAGGTCGGCATCGAGTATCGCCACATTCAGAGCAAAGAGCAGAAGGTTTGGCTGCGCGACCGCATCCGCGTTGAGTTCGTCTATCCCGAACCGATTGCGCCGGAGATCAAAAAGCAACTGCTGGCAAAGCTCGTTGAAGCCGAACAGTTCGAGCGTTTCTTGCACACGAAATATCTGGGCCAGAAACGCTTCTCGCTCGAAGGCTGCGAGACGATCATTCCGCTGCTCGATCAATTGGTCGAGCGCGCGGCCGAGCACGGTGTCGAAGAGATCACGCTCGGCATGGCGCATCGCGGGCGCTTGAACGTGTTGGCGAACGTCGTCGGCGATTTTGCCGAGCGCATCTTCACCGCGTTTGAAGGTTCAGTTCATCCGAACTTTCCGGCCGACGAAGGCGACGTGAAATATCATCAAGGCGCGCGGGGCGAGCGCACAGCATCGAACGGACGCAAGATCAAGATCGATCTGTCGCCGAATCCGAGCCATCTTGAGTTTGTCGATCCGGTGGTCGAAGGTTTGGTGCGCGCGAAGCAGGACGCTTGGGAGCGCGACGAGGGCGTGCCGCGCGAGCAGGTGATTGATCGCGCGTTGCCTGTCTTGCTGCACGGCGACGCTGCGTTTGCCGGGCAAGGCATCGTGATGGAGACCTTGAACCTCGCAGACCTGCACGGCTATCGCACCGGCGGCACGATCCACATCATCATCAACAACCAGATCGGTTTCACCACTTCGCCCGACAAAGGACGTTCGACGATCTACTCGACCGATGTGGCGCGCATGACGCAACTCCCGATCTTCCACATCAACGGCGACGATCCGGAAGCCGCTTTCCGCGTCCTGCGGATTGCGCTCGACTTCCGGCAGGAGTTCAACAAGGACGTGGTGCTCGATGTCGTCGGCTTCCGCCGTTTGGGGCACAACGAAGGCGACGAGCCGAGCTACACACAGCCTTTGATGTACGCGCGCGTGAAGGCGCATCCGGGCGTGCGTGTGAAGTATGCCGAGCGACTCGTGCGCGAGGGGGTGCTGAGCGAGGCGGACGTAGAGCAGTTGATCAAGGCGCAGGTGGCCGAGTACGAAGCAATCTTGCAACGCGCGAAAGAGATCGTGGCGCACAAGCCGGAGAAGAAAGAGTTGCCGTCGCCGATCAAGGAAGAGGATGGCTCGGCTGTGATCAAAACAGCGACCGACGCGGAGACTGTGCACCGGATCGCGCACGCAATCGCCGTCGTGCCTGAAGGGTTCAACATCAATCCGAAGATGGTTAGCCAACTGGCGCGGCGCGCGAAGATGGGCGAGGGCCAGACGCCATTGGATTGGGCCTTTGGCGAGTCTGTGGCGTTCGGCTCGCTCGCGCTCGAAGGCGTCCCCGTTCGTCTGAGTGGTCAGGATTCCGGGCGCGGCACATTCAGCCAACGCCACGCGATCATGTACGACACGCAGACCGGCCGGCCTTGGCTGCCGCTCGCCGAATTGGCCAAGAGTAAATCAGGCCGACCAATGTTTGAAGTCTTTGATAGTTCGCTCTCGGAGCAAGGCGTGGTCGGTTTTGAGTATGGCTATTCGGTTGTCGCGCGCAACGAGTTAGTGATGTGGGAAGCACAGTTCGGCGACTTCTCGAACGGCGCGCAGGTGCTCATAGATCAGTTCATCTCGCCGGGCGTGGACAAGTGGCAGCAGCCTTCGCGCCTTGTGCTGTTGCTCCCACATGGCTACGAAGGACAAGGGCCAGAGCATTCGAGCGCGCGGCTTGAACGCTATCTGCAACTCTGCGCCGAGAACAATATGCAGGTCTGCTACCCGACGACACCGGCGCAATATTTTCATCTGCTGCGGCGGCAGGTGAAACAAGAGACCGCGCGCCCGCTCGTCGTCATGACGCCGAAGAGTCTCTTGCGTCTGCCCGCCGCGACTTCAACCGTTGAGGAGCTAACGACGGGCGGCTTCCGGCCCGTGATTGACGACGCGGAGATCGAAGATCGCAACGCCGTCGCGCGCATCGTCTTGTGTAGCGGCAAGGTCTTCTATGATCTCAATGCGGCGCGTTTGAAGACGGATGATCGCAGCGTCGCCATTGTGCGGCTCGAACAGTTCTACCCGTTCCCCGAAGCAGCGTTGCGCGAAATCTTCAACAGTTATCCGAATGCCACGCAACTTGTCTGGGCGCAAGAAGAGCCGAAGAACATGGGCGGCTGGACGTTCGTCGAACCGCGCCTGATG
>QHXQ01000014.1 GCA_003223935.1 Acidobacteriota bacterium
CTTCGAGTTTTCGGGCGCATGCGCGGGCTGCGGCGAGACGCCTTACATCAAACTCGTCACACAACTTTTCGGCGACCGCGCTTTTGTCGCCAACGCAACCGGCTGTTCTTCGATCTTCGGCGGCAACCTGCCGACCACGCCTTACACCATCAACGCCGAAGGGCGCGGCCCCGCTTGGAGCAATTCGCTGTTTGAAGACAACGCCGAGTTTGGTCTCGGCATGCGCATGGCCATTGACCAACAAGCGGCTTATGCGCGCGCGCTTGTCGAACGCTTGCGTCCGCTCATCGGCGCGGCGCTCTCAGACGGACTGCTTACAAACGATCAATCAACCGAAGAAGGCATCAACACGCAACGCGAGTTGGTCGCAGCGCTCAAGGCGAAATTGAACGGGACATTCGACGTGGATGCGCGCGACCTGCTCTCGGTCGCGGATGCACTCGTCAAGAAGAGCGTCTGGATCGTCGGCGGCGATGGTTGGGCTTACGACATCGGCTATGGCGGCCTCGATCACGTGCTCGCATCCGGTCAAAACGTCAACCTGCTCGTGCTCGACACCGAAGTCTATTCAAACACGGGCGGGCAGGCGTCGAAGGCGACACCGCTCGGCGCGGTGGCGAAGTTTGCGGCGGGCGGGAAATCCACTGGCAAGAAAGACCTCGGCATGCAGGCGACGACTTACGGCCACGTCTATGTCGCGCAGGTGGCGATGGGCGCGAGCGACACGCAGACGGTTAAAGCGATCATCGAAGCGGAAGCGCATCCGGGGCCGTCGCTCATCATCGCCTACAGCCAGTGCATTGCGCACGGCATAGACATGGCGAAGGGCATGCAGCAACAGAAGCTCGCCGTCGAGTCGGGCTACTGGCCGCTCTATCGCTACAACCCGGCGCGCATCGCCGCCGAGAAGAATCCGTTCCAACTCGATTCCAGCGCGCCGAAGATTCCCTTGCAAGACTACATCTACAACGAAGCGCGCTATCGCATGCTCTTACAGAGCGACCCCGAAACGGCCAAGCTGCTGCTTGGTCAAGCGCAGGCGGCGGTCAATCAGCGTTGGCTGCGCTACAAACAACTCGCGGAGCAGAAGTGAAGGTTGGAGGTACACGCCCATGTCAGACGACGAACGCGACATACTGGACACACTCAAGGCGGAACTCGACTTTATTGAGAAGGGCGGCTACGGACGCAGCGTCCGCACGCCTTGGCAACCAACTTCAGTCTTTCAAGACTCGCTCTCCTGTCTCAACTTCGGCTATCCCTACCGCGCGCATCCGTGCCACGAATGCCTGTTGAACGACTTCGTGCCCGCAGAGCAGAGCGCGGAGGTTGTGCCCTGTCATCACATCCCGCTCGACGAGGCGGGCGCGACGATTGAAGGGTTGGAGTTGGCCGACAATCAACAGAAGATGGAAGAGACGGTCAAGCGTTGGCTGCGTGCAAAGATCAAAGAGATTGAGACGGAGCGCGCTGCCGAGCAAGTGCCCGCTAACTAGCTTGCCCGAATGGAGGTGCAATCGTGGAGCGCATGTTCCTATTTCATCGTCGCGCTTGCGTTGCTCGTGTTGGACTGCGTTGCCAGTCTTATTTATGTGACAAGTGACGAGATGAAAAACTCGCTCCTGCTTGTCACCTGTCACGGTCTTTAAGACACCTTCGGAACTCTCTGGAGGGCCAACTTGAGGGCGCGCAGACGTGTGCGGACTCTGATCGCTGCGAACAGGCGGATGCTCAAGCGCCGCCCCAGCAAACGGTGCGGCGGGATGATCTTGCGCTGGCAGAGTTCTTCCAACTCCACGTCGCCCTTTACTAGCTTTAGATGCTTGCGGAAGAGTTCGTTCGACGCACGCAACATGCTCGTTACCTTCATAGACATACTGCCGCCATGCTTACGGTATTGCAGGATGACCCGGCCATGACCATAGACGGGCCGGTCTTTTGTGACCCGCAGATAGATGTCCAAATCTTCGCAACCTCTGACGAGCGTCTGATCAAAGCCGCCGACCTGCGCCAAAGCGTTGCGCCGGAACATGGCCGCGCCGGGCGTCCAGATGTAATTGCGCTCGAAGAGGGCGCGGTAATGTTGTTGTTCGATGATAGGATGGGGCGGCGTCGGCAGCGACGCGCCCGCATGGTCAATGAATTCGCAGAAGCCATAGACAAAGGCGCATTCGGGTTGCGCGCGTAAGCAGTCCAAGCCCGTTGCGAGCGCCGCCGGCAGCAGCCGGTCGTCCGCATCCAGAAAGACCACATACTCGCCGGCGCACACACGCAGCCCCGTGTTCCGCGCTGTGGGGAGACCTAAGTGGCGTTGGCGGATGCAGCGCAGACCACTGTAGCGGGCTGCGACGGCCGAAGTATTGTCCGTTGAACCATCGTCAACCACTATGATCTCGTAGCGCGTGTAGGTTTGCGCGAGGACGCTCTCGATGGCCTCAACCAGATAATGCGCCTGTTGATAGCACGGAATGATGACAGAGATTAGCGGCTCGTCGTTCATCTGCGCTTTCTTTCGCTCCACGTTAAGTCTCGCAGACCTACAAACACAGGCCGCTCGCAGCCAGTCTTTGTTAAAGAGCACGGACGAGCGCGCGCTTCATGCGCCCAATGAGCTGTCTGGGAGAAGGCAATCTGCGCCGCTCTTGTCTGAGCCACGACCCGGCCCAATGATGCACGCTGTACGTGCTCGCTTTGATGCAATCCGGCGAGAACCGGCCGAACCAAGGGTACGGGTAGAAATATTCTGCGGGGCAGACGGTCACGCCGTCTAGCTCTTGTAAGCCATACGCGCGCAAGCCCGCTGCCTTTAAGACCGCAGTGATGATCGTCGGGCCGCGATAGAACTCGCCCTCAGTTTCAAACAGCTTCAAGGTCAGTTCCATGCAATGCTGCAAGAAGGGCTGACCGGCCTCTGCGCCCAAGACCGCGCCGTTCACCCAGTCGAGTTGTGCTTCCTCCTGTTGGAAGCCAACAAAACATTTCTGCGCCAGCAAGGGCGTGAAACTGCGGATGACTTCGACATCCGTATCCAGATAGATGCCGCCTTCCGTATAGAGCGCATGCAATCTAACGTAATTAGATAATCTTGACCACAACTTTTGCTTGTAAGCGGCCCGCGTATAGCTGTTCGCCTCAAGCGGACTATTCGCCTCGTTCCACTCCTGCACCTGATAATCGGGCAGCACGCGCCGCCAACTCGCCATACATCTCTGCAAGAGTCGGCTGCGACGGCCATGCCCGAACCAACAGTAATGGATTTTTGTTGGAATCAATCCGCCCGCGCTCCTGTAACGACAGCCAATATATCGCAAGGATGCACGATAGCAGGAATATTATCCGGTGGCTCGGATGATTTCTTTGCTGCGACTGTCAGGCCAAGTCTTTTGAAGTGCGCTCGCGGAAGACGGGTTCAAACGCGCGGGTCGTGTGCTCGGTTACGCTCGGCAGAGGCTCTGGCAGCGCGCGCGGTTGGGCTGCGTCAAGCTCTTTCGTCGTCTGCGCCGGCAAGCGCGCGGCGTCGCCCACTTCATGCGTGCCGCGCTTGCGCCGCAACAGCAGCCAGATAAAGACGCCTTCGAGCAACAGCATGAACATAAAGCTCAGCATCGTGACGGCCATGATGCGCCCGAAATCGAAGTCGGGCAGATTCTTCATCACCGCCATCAACCCGATGATCGCGCCGAGGCCGAAGACAAAAGTACACGTCATCGCATTCACGAGCATTTCCGGCCGCACCTCTGCCGGTCGCGCGATAGCCGCACCCTTCGCCCCACCCAGCTTCGCGCCACAATAATTACAGTAGCTCAACCCCTGCCCGACAGCCACGCCACACGTTGAACAATACATCTTGCGCTCACCTCCTGCACGCCTTTACGAGATGAACTGCCGCTAAGTTCAACACTGATTTTCGACAATGGCTAATCACCGAATGTCGGACTTAAACAATGAGCGCGCCCCTTGCGAGGCCGCGCTCATTGTTTACCATGCGCTTGATCTTGTTTGCGTCTTAAAGACGCGCTCACGTCTCACGCATACGAGTGCAGACCCGGCAGCAGGTAGCTGACGCCGAGGTAGGTGAAGACGATGAGGAGGAAGGCGACGATGGCGAAGTAGGCGGCGGGGCGACCCTTCCAGCCGCGCGAGATGCGGACGTGGAGGAATGCGCCGTAGGTGAGCCATGCGACGAATGCACCGGTCTCTTTTGAGTCCCAGCCCCAATAACGACCCCATGATTCGTTGGCCCAGATCGCGCCCGTGATCAAAAGCAAGGCGAGGCCGGCGAAGGTGACGCCGCCCGTCTTGTACATGAGCGAGTCAATCTTATCTAATGCGGGGAGCGCCATGCGCAAGCGTTCGGTCTTGAAGCTGAAGATGATGACGAAGAGCGTGCCGGCGAGCGCGGTGATGAGCGCGGAGAATTCGACCGGATTCGATTGCAGGCTGAGCGTGAGCGCGTCGCCGCGAGTCCGCATGAAGTCGGCCGCCGTGCGCGTAAGCTGCGCCTCGCCGATGCGCGCAACGGCTTCGCGCCCCATGTTCTGCTCCAACAGAAACTCGCCGAACTTTGCGTATTGCCGCGCGTCAACGTGCGCGCCGACGTTCGTCAAAGTCTTCACTTGATAGGCAAGCATGGAGACGGCAGCGATCTGCGTGACAAGCGCGAGCTTCAACAAGATATGTCCGACTTTGCGTGCACGCTCGTCCGCGCGGCGCAGGTATTTGCCGAACGCGATTATTGTGCCGACGAGCAGCAAGCCGCAGAGGACGAGCAGCCAACCGACGTAAGGCAGGTCGGCGCGCAAAGGCAGCGCAGCCGCGCGACCCATCTGACCGGCGATGAAGGTTGACGCCGTGTATGTGCCGAACGTCGCGGGCGCAAAGACCGAGAAGCGACTGACAGTAAAGAGCACGGCGAGGGCAAACAAGCTTGACCAGATGGCCATCGCTTCTGTCTTCACGCCGTCTTTCAACAGATAGACGACGGCGACGGCGAAGCAGACGAGCGCGACGCCGTAAGAGAGCGAAGCCGTGCCGACGTGGATCGGTCGCCAATAACTATCGAGCACGGGCGGCAGGTTCGCCATCTCGCCGCCCATGAAGCGCGCGAGGATCAGAATCAGCGACGCGAGCGGGAGCGATAACGCGCCGATGAAGCGATAGCTTTGGCGGTGCGCGATCAGAAGTGTTGCAAGGCCAGCGCCGCAGGCGAAAGCGAGACTGAGATCATAGAGATTGGCGAACGGAATGTAGCGGAAGAACCAAGGCATCTCGCGCCCTTGCGTGGTGATGACCGCCAACTCGCGTTCGTAGGCCGCGACCCAACGCACGCCCCAACTGGCCAAGTTGCAGAAGACTCCGGCGGTCGCGCCCCACAGTCCTAGACGCTGGAACAGACTCGAAGGCGCGTAGAGATTAGTTAAATGAAAGACCGCCGCCATGAGATACGCTGCGAGCGCGAGCATCATCAGCGCGCCGTCGGAGATGAAATATGCGCCGCCCACGCGCAGCCGCGCGCAGGCTAGGAGCGCCGCGCCCCCGACTGCGAGCACGGCGGGCAAGTATGAAACCAATTTAGCGCCTTTTAGATTTATGTCCGGCGCAAGGTGCGCGGGCGCATGACGAAGAACTTCACTCATGTCTGTTATCCCTCGAACTGTCTGTTGACGGCCGCCGTGAGGCGCTTGAAGCGATCTTCAAACGCGACCTTGCTGCGGTTGGTGTTGCCGCCGATCAGGATTGCGAACTGCCCCGCCCCTTGCGGTTCGATCCGCATCCAGATGCGTTGGTGCGAGAAGAAGAAGACGCCGACGAGCGTCAGCGACAGCAGCGCGAAGCCGAGATAGACGACGTTTGCGCCGGGGTCTTTCTGCACCGAGAGAATGTGCGCCGCACCGACCTTCTCAAAATCCGCGAGTTGAACACGATAGCCCGCGATTGCGCGCCCGACCATCGGGCCGGCCGTTTGCGCCGCCGCGTTGAACGCATAACCCTTTGCCACGTCGCCCGAAGGCTTGCTCACCATCAAGAGCACCGCAGGATTGTTGTACTCCTCCGACTTGCTCGCGCCGTTTGCGCCGTCGAGCACGAAGTCTGAATAGAAATCTGCGAACTTGATGCGCGTGCCGTCCGCGAGCGCGGCCGTTGCGCCGTGCTTGATGTTGACGGTTTGCGCTGCGCCGCCCGCTTCGGGCGTGACGTTGAGCGTGACCGTGCGCGCCTTGCCTTCGGGGACGAAGCTCGCTTGGAAGAAGCGATAGCCGCGATAGTCGAACGGGCGATTCAAACGCACGACTGCATTGGTTTCGCCGCGCTGCGGGTCTTTGATCTTGATCGCCGTCGTCCAGTCGAGCGTGTTCATCGGGCTGGTGTCGCCATTCTTGTCGATCAGCTTCTGTTGAATGTCCGTGCACTCAATCTCGAAGGGCAAGGCGACGGTCGCTTTCTGCGGCTGGTCGAGCTTGAAGATCGTCTCGGACATCTCGCGTGCGTTCGTGCCGGGCGCGAGCATCATCTGGCCTGTGTGCCCAAGCTGCGCGGTGAGAAAGCCGCCGACGAAGATCACAAGCAGCGCGACGTGGACGGCGTAAGCGCCCAAGCGATTCCACGCGCCGCGCTCGGCGAAGACGAACGTGGCGTTGCCCTTCTCCGTCACGCGCGGTTTCATTCGTAGTTCGCGGCAGGCTGCACCGATGCGTGCGGCTATCTCGCTTGCGCTCGCGCCTGTCGCGTTCAGTTCGGCGTGTTGCTCCTGCCCGCGCAGCCAGTGGGCTGAGGCGTCGAGTTTTTTGCGCCCGATGAACGTCCAAGTTTTCGGAAAATGATCAATGGATGACAGGATGATGTTTAGCGAGAGAACGAGGAGCAACAGGTTGAAGTACCACGAATGATAGATGTCGAAGAAGCCAAGCGTGCCGAAGAGCAGACGAGTCGCGGGCGATAGCTCCGCGTAGTATTTGTCGAAGCCTTCGACGTTCACCTGCATGATGACCATGCCGAGCATGCTTCCCGTCGCTAACAGCACCAGCAGCAGCACGCCGAAGCGCACGCTGCTGAGCAAGTCCATCGTGCGCGTCACAAACGAGGCGTGTGGTGCGGACGGGGCTGCGGCGCGCGGCAATCTTTGGCTCTCGGTTTTAGTGATCGCTGACATTAGCTTTTATTCCACCGGGCAAACTGAAAGCGGGGGCGGTCGTCGCGCCTGCATGCAACGCGCTACCCATTTAGCGCGCTCAATCACGCTCGCGACGCCGGCGTGCGGCGCTACTTGACCACCCCCGCCGGAAGCGACCCTAAACTGTCGCTGCATTTGCAAACGGCAACTGTTATGCCAACACGTCGGGCGCGTGCATCGGCAGACGGTGCCTGCGCAGAGCGCGCGTATGGGCCGCGCAGCCACTCTGCGGTCACCCCAACGCAAGGGTGATTTCGCGCATCGCTCTGGGAAATTATTCGCAGCCGCGCCCGACGCTCTGCTTCAACGCTAGTTCAAGCCGACAACCACGCGGCCTCACGTCGCGCCGCCAAAAGTTTACCGACGCCTTGTGATTTGCCAGCTCGCCGCCGCGTCCGCCCACAAATGCACTCAACATACCAACAGTTGCTCGGCGCGGAACGGTCATTGCTCTCCGACCTTGTCGAGTCGTCCCACGACTCAGCCGAGCGGTTCGGCTGCGCTGTCAATTCATGCAGGGTTGCGGTCAGCAGCATTCATTCGCTAGCGCAAGCATTCATCCAGCCAGCCTCCAACCGCACGGTCTTTGGTCGGAGGCCGAAACGCCCTCCGACTTTGCTTCGAGGTTAATGTGCAGATGAGCAGTCGGTTTGCCCGGACGACCTTGAATGCCGACTAGAACAATAGGGGCGGACAACTAATAGCTCTAGCGACTGCGGGAGCGCCATATGGAGGCGAAACATGAACCGGCTTAAAGTTTTTAAGTGGGCGTTCGTCTGGGCGTGGATCGTCGGGCTAGTGTTGCTCTTCAGCACCGGCCCGCTGTTCCGTTCTAACGCCGCTGGCGATAAAAAGCACGCACCACCAACGCCGGCAGCCGCACAGCCAACCGCCAACCCGGCCGATTACGTCGGGGCGGAAAGCTGTCGCAACTGCCACGAAGATCAATTCAACAACTTCGCGCACACGCCCCACGCCAAGCTCGCCAACGAAGCGAGTTGGCAGGGCAAGATAGTCGGCTGCGAGGCCTGCCACGGCGCAGGCAAGCCGCACATTGATGCGGTCAACGCAGCGATTGACGCCGGGCAAGACCCGACCGAGATCAAAGAACAAGACCTCAAGATTCGCATTCTCAAGCATGAGTCTGCCAAGCAGGTCTCCGAAACCTGTCTCACATGCCACTCGGGGCGTGAGGAGCACAACAACTACCGGCGCGGCGAGCACTGGCGCAACGACGTCGGCTGCACCGACTGTCACAGCGCGCACGCGCCCGACCCCGCGCCGCCCAAAGCACAGTCGCACACCTTCATCTCTGAGAACACGCTGCAAAAACCCGACTCTTCCGTCTTGCACATGCTCAAAGGCAACGAGACGCAGATGTGCCTGCGCTGCCATGCTGAGCAGAAGGCGCAGTTCAACATGCCTTTCCACCACAAGGTGCAGGAGGGCCTCGTCAAGTGCAGCGATTGCCACAATCCGCACGGCGGCTTTGAACTGAAACAGACGCGCTTGGCCAACTTCTCGGCTTCAGATGCGGCCTGCGTCAAGTGTCACAACGACAAGGCGGGGCCGTTCACTTATGAACACGGGCCTGTCTCGGTCGAAGGCTGCTCCAGTTGCCACACGCCGCACGGCGCGAACAATCCGAAACTGCTCCGGCGCAACAACGTGTTCCAACTCTGCATCGAGTGCCACACGAACGCGCACGCCATCGCCGGCACAGGCGACGACGGCGCGAGCAACACGCCGAGCTTCCACAACCTGACACAATCGCGTTACCAGAACTGCACAACTTGCCACGCGATGATTCACGGGTCGAATGCGCACCCGTTCTTCTTCCGTTGAGGCACAGCATAGAAAGTTGAGGATGAGTAACATGAAAACCAGAACAGCCTTCGTCCTGTCTTCTCTGCTGGGTCTCGTGCTCCTGACGGGGACGGTCGCAAGCGCGCAAGGGCCGACGCCGTCGCCGAGTCCCCAGCCGAGTCCGACGCCGCAGACCTACCCGACGAAGGGCGCGGTTGACCGGCAGCCCGCGACTCCGGCGGACGAAGAGCAGGCCGGCAGATA
This sequence comes from Acidobacteriota bacterium, assembly GCA_003223935.1. Classification (GTDB taxonomy): domain Bacteria; phylum Acidobacteriota; class Blastocatellia; order Pyrinomonadales; family Pyrinomonadaceae; genus QHXQ01. The sequence continues at coordinate 9,242 of QHXQ01000014.1, forward strand.
CACTGTCGTCTCCAGTATCGAGCTAGGCGTGCGGGGCCTGAGCGTTGACGGCAACAACAACAAGTACCGCTCCGATCTGAACTACGGCCCCGGCTTCCGCATCTTCGATTCGAGTTTCCTGATGCGGACGAAGGAGGGCACGGGCGGTCTCTTCGATTCCTTCCTTGTAAACTCGACCGGCTTTGGCGGCGACCCTTACGGCTCTGTGCGCGTCAACATGGAGAAATCCGAGTGGTATCGCTTCGATGCCAACTTCCGCCGGAACACTTACCAGAACAACCTGCTGAATCTTGCGCTCGGTCAGCACGTCCGCGACACGCGCCACAAGTTCGGCGACTTCGACTTGCGGCTGCTGCCGAACAATCGCAACCTCCATTTCAATCTCGGCTACTCGCTCGACCGCAACAGCGGCGACGGCGTGACGACCTTCGACTACTCGAACGCGACCGCTACCCTCGGTAGCTCTTCGACCGTCAGAGGCGGCGACGAGTATGCGGTGCTGCGCAAGATACGCACGCGCGCCGACGAGTATCGCTTCGGCGCAGAGGGGCGCGTCGGTTTGATTGATTGGGGGTTCCTGCAAGGGATTCGCAGCTACGCCGACGATTCGCGCGATTTTCTGCTCGGCGCAAGCCAAGGCAACAACACAACGAACACGGCTTTTCTCGGCACGTTCCAACTCGATCTGCCAACGCACGGCCGCGCTTATTTCACCCGCGTCAACGCGCACACCTTTTTAGCCAAGCGGCTCGACATCACGGCGCGTTACACCTACTCGAAAGCGCGTTCGCACTTCGCGCTCACAGAGCAGGACATAGGGCGCACCGCCGGTTCAGGCAGCAACCCGCTCTCGAACGCTTTGACCTATAGCTCGCTCATCACGGCACCCGGCGATAGCGTCCGGCCGGCGCATCTGGGCGAGATCGGCTTGACGTGGCTCGTCACAGACAAGTTCAGAATCTCTGAGACGCTGCGTTACAACTCTTTCCGCAACGAAGGCAACCTCGTTTACACAGAGGTCACAGCGGCGTTGCGCGCAAATGGCACTTCGCTCTTTAATCCTGCGGCCGTCTTCGTCGTGCCGGTTGACTACACGCTCAACTATCGCCGCTTGTATAACCAACTGGAGGGCGATTATCAGTTCGGACCGCGCCTCGCTTTTCACTTCGGTCATCGCTACCAGAATCGGCACATCACCACGCTCGATCTGGGCATGACCACGACGGCGCAGGCTGCGCCATTCGTCGAGAAGGACGAGGCATTCAACCTGCACAGCAACAACTTCTTCGGCGGCTTCAAAGCGCGCCCCGTCAAGTCTTGGACGATCTTCTTCGACGCCGCGCGCGGCGACGCCAATGACCTGTTCACGCGCGTGGACAATCGCAAGTCAACCAACTTCCGCGTCCGCAATCGCATCACGCCGCGTCAGGGCTTAGGCATCAACGTGTCGTTCATCACACGCAACAACGACAACCCCGGCGAGACGGTCATTGACCGCACGCTCGTCGGCCCGCAATCGGCCCGACAGTTCGACGTGCGCGTCAGAGACCGCAATTTCAGTTCGTCCGTTGACTGGACGCTGCCCGGCGGGCGCTACTCGCTCTCGACCGGCTACACGCATCTGCACGGCACGACCGACGCGGCGATTGCCTTCTTCCCGCTCCCGACGGGTTGCGTCGGCACAACGGCCGTGCCGTTGCCACCCTGCGCAGTCGGCCGCAGTCAATACTTCCTACGCGACAACTTCTTCTATACAAACGTGAGCGCCTACATCAATCGCCGGCTTTCGGCTTATGCGAGCTATCGCATCAGCAAAGACACGGGGCAAGGCGATCGCTTGGCCGATGTGCCGAACCGTCTGTTCATCGGCTCACTGCCGCTTAGCTTCCAGTCGCCTGAAGTCCGTCTGATCTTCAAGGTCAACCGGCGCGTGGACTGGAACATCGGTTATCAGTACTACGACTACAAGGAGAAGCTCTCGACCGCGCAGAACTACCGCGCGCATCTACCCTACACTTCGCTCCGCATCTACTTCGGCGCGGGCGAGTCACGTTAGATGAGCGCCCTCGCACCAAACACAAACACGAGAGGCGCGGCCGCTAAGCTACGGCCGCGCCTCCCGGTTCGTTAAAGTAGCGCGCGCGCGAATTCTTGTGGGATAGCACAACAGGTCATGACGAGCAGAGCGGCGGCCAGCAGCACCAACCGATACCGGATCATCGCATTAGCTCTCTTCTCTCTGATCGCGCTGGCGGCGCTCGTCGCCCCGCGCTTCATCGCCACGGCGAACGGCGCGAGTATCGAGGCTGAACCGCAAGCGCGCGCGAGTGCACAGCAGCGACGGCGTGGCGCGGTCGTGCGGCCGCCGCGCGTTGATTACACGCACTTCTCACACCGCACCGCGCAGCATCAACTCGCCTGCGATAACTGCCACAAGTTTCCGTCATCGAACTGGCGGCAGGTGCGCAAAAAAGACGACGCCTTTCCCGACATCGCAGAGTATCCGGAGCATCAATCCTGTCTGCGTTGCCATCGGCAGCAGTTCTTCGCGCGCGAGCGGCCCGCGCCCGCCATCTGTTCGGTCTGCCACGTCGCCAATAGCCCGCGCAACACGACGCGCTATCCGTTTCCCAGTCTCGGCGCTGCGTTTCTCAATTCGCCGCGCGGCGAGAATTTCACGTCCGACTTCCAAGTCTTCTTTCCGCACGACAAGCACATAGAGATCATCGGGCAGTTACAACCGACCGATACGCTTGAGCGCAATGTTAGTTTCATCAACGCATCATTCACGCAAGATAAGAAGCAGAAAGAAGCGAAGCCCGCAGACAGCCCGGACAAGAGTTGCTCGGTCTGTCATCAGACTTATATGCCGCAAGGCACATCAGATCAAGAGTACGTGACGCAGCCGCCGAAGACTCTGAGCGACGCCTTCTGGTTGAAGAAGGGCACGTTCAAGACCATCCCCAATGGACACACCTCCTGCTTCGCTTGCCACTCGCAGGACAACACGGACTTGAAGCCCGGCCCGATGGATTGCGCGACCTGCCACAAGCTCGCGCCGGCCACGCCTGCACGCACGGACTTCGATCCGAAAGTAGCAGCGGCCGAAGGCATCAACGATCCAGTTATGCTCGCCGCGTGGCGCAAGCGCACCTCGGCCGCCAACTTCCGGCACGAGGGCGGTATGCACCCGGACTTGAGTTGCATGGATTGTCACAAGGTGACGACGATGAACACGCTCGACGCCGAGTCGAGGAAAGTGCACGTGCTCTCGTGTGGTGGCGGCGGTGCGGGTTGTCACGTCACGCCGACCTCAGACGATGGCGGCGCGCTCAACCTTGAGCTTGACGGGCGCAAGGCGAGCGCCGCGTTTCAGTGTGCCAAGTGTCATTTGATCTATGGGCGAGAACAGATGCCCGCGTCGCACGTGAAGGCCATCGAAGCGTTTCAGAAAAAGTAGGGTGAGCGAGATGCCGTTCTTCGCAGCCGAGCCAGAGTTAGCACCAACCGACGCGATGCGTGCGCGCGCACGTGGGCGCAAGCTCGCGCTCATCGTCGTCGCACTCGTCGTCATCAGTCTGCTCTCAACCTTGCTGTTCGACTCGCGCGCCTCAACTGCTGCGCCCGCGCCGCAAGTTGTCCGCACAAGCGCGAGCCTTGCGCAGACCGACGCACAAAACTCTAATCTTGATTTTTCCAAGTTCGGGCACACGAACCCGACGCACGCGCGTCTGCCTTGTCTGCTCTGCCACCGGCGCGAATCGAATGCGCCGCAGCCGAAGCTGCCCGGTCACATGCCCTGTTCGGGTTGTCACACACAACAGTTCGCAGATCAATCGAGTCCCGCTTCGATCACGCGCGCCACACGAATGGCGCAGGGCGGCCGGCGACGGGCTGCGTCGCCTGTCATAAATCTGAACGGCGCGGCGTCGGGCTGACGATCCCTGCGGGCGCGAGCGCGCACGTGACCTGTTATCAATGCCACGGCCCGCGCGCGCAAGGGTCTGCCGGTCAGGACATCTCTTCATGTAGCACCTGCCACAGTACGGGCCGGCTCACGCGCCCGCCGACTCTTGCGCCCGCTTACCGCGTCAACTTCAGCCACGCGAAGCACACGGCCAAGTTAAGCTGCGCCGACTGTCATCAGCCGCGCGCGGGCGCTGCACGCGGGCGGCAAGTCAGCGCGCCGCAGCCGCTCATGCACCACGCGCCTGCGGGCGCGGCGAGTTGCGCCGCTTGTCACAACGGCCGGCGCGCCTTCGGCGGCGACGACTTCATGGTCTGCACGCGCTGCCATCCCGGGCCTTTCTGGCACTTCTGATCCATCAGTTGATGAACGCGCATTGCGGTAGATGCCCTGCGCAAAGCTCCCCAATGCTCTGTGCAAAAGCACCCACCGGAGTTGCGCGGTCTATAAATACTGGCGATTTGCGCCGGACAATCGCGCCTTTTGCTTAGCCTCAGTCCGGCACGCTCATTGCCCAATGGGTGGGTGCGACGGGGCCGAAAAGAAGGGGCTGACCGCGCGCAAGCTTTCGATAGAAAGGCGAATGGCATCATGACTAGCAAACAGATCAAACTTAAACTCGCAGCCATCCTGTGCATGCTTCCACTCTTGGCGCTCGTCGTGCTCAACTCGCGGACTGTGCCGACCAGCACGGCGCAAGAGTTCGATGCCGCCGCCGTCTTCAAGGCCAAATGCACGATGTGCCACGGACAGAAGGCCGAGCGGAAGTTCGACGCGAGCAAGTCGGACGACGAACTGCTCCAGATCGTCTTGAAGAGCGGCAAGCCCGGCATGCCTGCGTTTGAGACCAAAGGCATCACAGAGGAGCAGGCGAAGGCGATCATCGCCCACATGAAGTCGCTGCACCAGCAGTAAGACTGCTGCGCCTCGAAGCGCCACCCGGACGCTTTTGCGCTTGATCGGGGAACTTCTCTCCCAGCCCTGAAGCCTCCTATGTCCATTGCCCGCTTCGCAGGCCAACGACATAGGAGGCGTTTTTTATCTACGGAAAGGCGCGTGCTGATGCGCCGGAGACGGACAGCATTATCGCACCACAACAACCCGCACAGGAGAGCGGCGACTGAGTACGAGCCATGCGCGCCGCTCGACATGCGGCGCGTTGGCTGAGTTGATCGAAGCGCACAACGGCAACGGAGCATTTATGAGCGACGCCATTCTACCCACAAATAAACCAGCGCGGCTCTTCCGCAACTTCATCAGCTTCGTGGGCGCGGCCATCGCGTTCGCCAGCCTGACGAGCATACTGTTCCTGTTCTTGATTGAACTGACCGGCTCGACCACGAACCCTTATCTCGGCATCTTCACTTACGTCATCTTCCCGTCCTTCCTCGCCTTCGGCATCATGCTCATTCCTCTGGGCATGCTTTGGGAACGTCGTCGCCGCCGCAAACTCGCGCCCGCAGACATCGCCGCCTTCCCCGTGCTCGATCTAAACGACCCGCGCCGCCGTCGCTCCTTCCTCACCTTCGCCGGTCTCACTTTCATCTTCCTCTTCATGAGCGCCTTCGGCAGCTATCGCGCTTACGAATACAGCGAGTCGGTCACCTTCTGCGGGCAGACATGCCATACGG
>QHXQ01000026.1 GCA_003223935.1 Acidobacteriota bacterium
ATATGACCCGTTGGGCGGCGATGCGGGCACAGAGAATCCTTACGATGACGTGGATGATCCGGGGCGCGATTTTCCGATTCGCAATGGCAGTCTGAGCGCGCCGGCTAACGGCTGTCTGATCGATGACTTGCCGGGCGACTGTGCCTCGGCATCCTTGCTGCTGAGCAGCGGGGCGGCGGTACTCTTGCCGCCCGGCACTAATACTTCAGCGCGCGTGATGCGGGTCAACGGCAGAGCGGTGTTGATGCCTTTTACGGTAGCGGCCAATGGTAGTTATGGTTACATGGGTTGGGATTTGCGTTTAGTGGAAAACAGTGGGCTGGAGCCAGCACACACACAGCCCGCTTATAGCCCAGATGATGATATTGTTTATGTCAATGCTTATGGGCGTGGTTGGCACCTTGAGCAGGTCCTTATTACTTTGGGACAGGTCTCTGATGATTTTTATGACTTCGGTGGTTTGTTTCAAGTGAGGGGACGGGGAAGGCAATCGGAGAACTCCCGAGCATCTTTTAATGAAGATAAATTCAAGCAATGTTTTAAGGACTTATTGAAGACTACATTTATTGACACAAACGGTAGGTCTAAACTAGGCTCTGCGGTGTCGGGTTTGTACGGCGTCTCTCACAGCGCATTTGTCATCATTATTGACAGCACGTCAAAGACACGTGCAGACATAAGCAAGGAAAGCGGCCGCCATGCGATGGCGGATGCCCCTCCGGGCGGCTATACGGTTTATATTGGCAGTGATGCGGCTCGGACATTTGCGCCTATGGCGATTCAGGCAGCTAAAGTACACGAGATTGCCAACAAAATTTTCGAGAAATTTGGTGAGCCAACTGGCCTTCCGAAGCCAGACGCAAGCGCAAGCTTGCATCGGGCTTTAGCGGCGTATAAAGCGGACGATGATGATGCCGGTATAGCACTGGAGGAGTGTGTCTTCGGTGGATATGTACTCCCTAATGGCGATCTTCTTAAATAAAGCTGATGAAGATGAAATTTATCCACATCATTTGCGCTTTCTCTGGGCTTTTGGCAGTCATTGGTTGTTATAAAACCCAGAGCAGTACAGCCGACCTTGCCAATCATAATCTGATACCGGCCATCCATGACGAGGTTAGCTTTATCAGCAGTGTCAATAATCTGAGGCCATGCCCGTGGAAGTTTCGTCTAGATAAAGTCAACTCGCAGGAATCGCTAATGTCGATTCAAGCGAAGGATTCAATGTTATGGACTTTAGATGCCGCTGGCGTGGTATTCATCACCTCTAACAGAGGCAAGACATGGGAGAAAGTAAGAATAGACAAACCAGCAGACGGAAAGATTATGAGTGTATTCTTCATAAACCGTATGTTGGGCTGGGCGATAGTGCTAGACGGTCCCTCGGACGTATTAGCTCCCGATAGTTATAGCGGCACGGTACTTAACACGGCCGATGGCGGCTTATCTTGGCAAGCACAATATGCAGCAAGGGCGATTGAGCCTACACGTGTTCTCTTCATTAACGAACACGAAGGATGGATCATAGGCAATGGGGTACAAAAGCGAGACACTTTGACGCGCGATTTTTTTGTCCTGCATACAATTGATGGCGGGAACCTATGGGTTGATGTCTCACCTTCTTCTAACCCTGATTTTGTCGGAGAGGGTGGGCGCGACATTTATGCAGTAGAACCTAATCATGCGCTAGTCCTGACCGCAGGGCGGAAGCTATTTTCGACCAGCGATGGCGGCAACAATTGGCGGCAGCAAGAAGCTATTAAAGATGAACCGCCACAGACCGGTCTAAATCGGCTTGGACTGCTTAGCTCTAAGCTACCATGGGTACTTGGTGGAACTGGTGGGCGTGAGGGCAGTTGGACGACATTAGCTGTAAACCGCGGCGAGGGGACTTGGGTGAAATTCAGGCTTAATAATATTAACTTAAGCGATGCTGTTTTTACTTCGGATAAAGAAGTAATAGCGTGTGGCACTTTCATGCCTGAGCAAGGCATATCATTGGATGAGAATAATAATAGGGTGGGAGTAATTTTATACTCTTCAGATCAAGGGCGTAATTGGTCAATCATTCACCGCAATACATTGAGTAAAACTATTAATGCGTTAGCTGCCGTTGATTCTAATCATATATGGGCGGTTGGCGAGGACGGGTTAATAATACATCTGCATTGTTCCGCACAAAATGAACTAGCCTTTGCGGATAAGTAATTCCGCAGAACATTAGGCCACTAACTTGTTTGCTGGTAATGCGCAGCCACCGATTGCTTGTACCCATTGCAAGCCTATGATTGGTTGTTCCAAGATTTTGATAAACAGGTTATTGTCTCCATAATAATCGTTCGACCAATAACCGAGATACTCACAAATGCGTAGTCCGCTAAAAATGCGGGCTGCGCCGAGTATGCGACGGCAGAATTTCAACTCAATTGTCCAACAAACCTGTTGCGTGATAAGGCTTGAGCGCCTTCTACAAAAGGGCTGTCAGACCCGGTTTATTGACGTTTGCAGCCCCGTTGATGCGTTTGTTACGCCCCGGACGATGCCGAAAAGTTCGGATTTTCCTTATCACGCAACAGGTTTAATAGAACTGACGGACACCCGCCTCCGACTTCATTCGTATCTCAGGGCTGCGAAATTTTGGGCCCTCGAAATTACTTACAACGCAGCCTCTTCCGGCGTGAACCCGAATGAATTGAGCCGCTCTAAAATTCTCCGCGACCAAAGCCACGTGGAATGTTCTGCGACGTGTTTAAGACGACTGACCCTGAGACTCGAACTGCTATCCAGCCTCTCGGCGTTCCAATGTCCGTCCCGCTTGACTAACTCTTCGAGCAGTTCGGTGATGAATCCGCCGACGCTCTGCTCGGGGGCAGTCGTCAGTATGCGGACGAAAAGCGTCGAAACCGACCAGTTGTCGGGCCTGGCGACTTCGAGTATGTAGCAAGGTTCGACGCCTTCCTGCGTCACTTCGGTGACGGCGCAGGGACGCTTCGAGCCGTCGGCTAAACGGCAGAAGGCACGGTTGCCGGGAATCTCCACCACGCCGCAATGGAGCCGCGGCTGGCTATGGCTGGCTATAATATGTCGGCCGGCTTTGAGGAAGTCCCTCAACCCGGTGCTGTTCGTTGCCCCCATCAACTCGACGCCGATGAAGTCAACCGGCTGAATCTCGCCGCCATAGAACGGCTCGACCGTACTGACGGTTGTATCCTTTCTGACCGTGTGGGCTTTATTGCCGTTCGGCGATGGCGCGTCGGTCCGTTCGGAGCCGCCACTATAAGCAAGCGTCTCGCGCTTAGCCTTCCTCTCAAACTTTGGAGTTCGCCGAAACCCTAGCAAGGTGGCGGGCGCGTCGGCGATAGGCTGATCGACGTGGGTCGGTCGTCGAGTAGACAAAGCCGCAGGAGCAGGAGAAGGTGCCGAGCGCCTTCCGCGCGTCACGAGACCATGTGACTTGAACCTTTGCGATAACGGGACGCAGGTAGTGCTCTGCCGCGCCGTTGAAGCACCTCCACGGCCCGTCTCCGAAGGGCTTATACCGAGTTTCGAGGGCGAAGAAGGAAGAGGCAGGGTGCCCCAGAAATCGCATTAGCAGCAAGTGCCTCAGCGGATGAAATGCTTTGCGGTGCTTTCTGACAATGTTGGACAGCCAGTTGCTTTCGCGCCCATAGCTAACATCGGAATCAAGTAGTTTCAGAAGGTCTCCGCCGAAGAATGAAGAGAAGCAGTGGACAAGTTCGGCCTGACGTACATATCCGGTTGTGGTCGCCAGTTTCTTATCGATTAGCAATGACTTGTATTTCTGCTGAAGTTGCGCGGAAACAATAGGCGGGAGGCCGTTGTTCAGCAGCCATTCAACGTCCTGTGCTAAGGCGACGAGGTGTTTGAAGGTCTCGCGTCCGTGATTCAGCCGCCGCAGTTTAGGCGAACCACTATTTTCGTCTGCCGGAATGAATTCGTGCTTATTCGCCCCTCGCGCAGCTACGCCGCTGTCTTGCAGAAACGTCGAGTGTGTGTGACACACTACGACTCCTGGAGCCTGATGTAGACGGTGCCAGTAAGTTTCGCCGTACCTTTCTTGGTCTTCGCGCAAACAGACGGGGCAGAACCTTAGACAGTTTGGAGCCGGGAGCGAACTAGCCATGATCCCCGCTCTGGTATGAATGTCGCCCCAAGCGTGTTCTCGCATTGAGTTGTATATCAGCTCGGCTTTTTCCGGCAGCAGGAACGGCGAATAGAACGGGTAGAGGGTGTGGTTTTGAATCAGGCCCTCGACCGTGTGCTTCGAGAGCGGCGGCAGGTTTCGCACCAGCGCGTTCAGGTGCGAGGGTAGATCGACCGTGGTAGTGACGGTCGTCGAGCCGAAAAGTTCGTGCAACGTGACTTTCGGGCTGACGTTACCGCTACGGACGTGGTAGCGGGCTAAGACGCTGTAAAGAATCTCGTCCGGGTATGGGGCGGGAAAGAAGCTCAACATACGACTGCCTCTATTAGACCATCCTGCGCCGGAGATTTTATTACGCCGTGATTTTTGAGCGTCTGGTAAGCCGATGACTTATTCTTCTTAGCTTCGGCGACAATCAGCCTCAGATCGTCGGGAGCAAATGACCTGCTCCGGGACTCCTTAGAAGTGGCTTTACGTTCTCTGATGACCGGCCTTCCTAGCATGTCCAGCCCTTCGCTGAGGGCAGCCTTATAAGCCTCTGCCGTCAACTCGGCTACCGTCGCATCCGGCTTTCTGGCGGCGATGACCTTCTCGGCGTGAAGCTTCGCCAGCGAGGGGGGCAAATCGAGATTCATTAGCTGGATGATAACCTCGTTGAGCAGAGAAGGTGCGTCGGCAGACGGTCGCTCGACCGTTCGGAGCTTTCGCAACTCCGACAGCTTCTTCGCCTCAAGCTTCGAGCGGTATTGTTCGTAGAAGTCGCCGATGTCGAGCGGCTTGAAGTCGCTGTACTTGGCGATGCGTTCCGGGTCTCCCGATTTGAGGGCGTCCAGCATCGGCCTAACGAGATGCAAGCTGTCCGCTGCGACCTGCCTGACGAGCGCGGGCGTGATGAGCTCCGTTCCAAGAGCGATTGCGCGCCACTGTGCGATCATGAAGAGCTTAATGGAGATGTCAACAATGCCTTGACTCTCCTCGTACAGTACGTCATCCAACTCGTCGTCGAGCGCCACCGGCTTGCGAGTCCACTGATACTCGAAGAAGGTCTCTAAGAAGAAACGCCAAATCTCCTCGTCCCTCTTCGTCTCCCTAGTTAATCTGTCCCAGTAGACGCCACCCTCCCCAGTTCCTCTCCTCGCCTGTCGGAAGTCGCCTTGCAGCACAGGCAAGGCTTTATTCGGGTGATTATATACTTGATGCAGGTCGTCAATCGCGCACTCGTCAATTCTCCAACTATTCTGGGCGATGGGCTTCAATAAATCATCTACTTTGCGTCAAGTATATAATTACCCAACTATATTCTTTTCTTTACAACATTATTAGCTGTCTACACAAACACCTGAACGTCTATGCTTTTACTACTCAACCGTGACGGACTTGGCGAGGTTGCGCGGTTGATCTACATCACAGCCACGCCGGACGGCAATGTGATAAGCCAAGAGTTGCAATGGAATGATTGAAAGAATCGGCGCGAGCAGGTCGGATGATTCCGGCACGCTGATGACGCGGTCGGAGACTTTGGCCGAGAGTTCGTCGCCTTCAGTCAGCACGGCGATGACCACGCCTTCGCGCGCTTTGACTTCAACGATGTTCGAGTGCGTCTTTTCGTAGCGCAACTCCGAAGCCTCGTTGCCCGCTTCGCGCGTGTTGACGACGACCACCGGCAGACGTTCGTCAATCAGAGCGTTCGGGCCGTGCTTCATCTCACCCGCCGGATAGCCTTCGGCGTGAATGTAAGAAATCTCTTTGAGCTTCAATGCGCCTTCCAACGCGACCGTGAAGTTGATGCCGCGCCCTAGGTAGAGAAAGTCTTGCGAGCGGTGAAACTCTTTGGCCAACTCTTCGAGTTCATCTGATTCACTCAACAGTCGTTCGATCTTCACCGGCAACTCGGCCAATTCCTGCGCGTGCGCTCTGGCCTCGTCGGTCGAGAGCGCGCCGCGCAGTTGCCCCAAGTAGAGCGCGAACAGATAAAGCGCAACCATCTGCGCCGTGAACGCCTTGGTGGACGCGACGCCGATCTCCGGCCCCGCGTGTGTGAGAATCGTACCGTCCGACTCGCGTGTGACCATCGAGCCTTGCACGTTGCAGACCGCGAGCACACGCGCGCCCCGCTCTTTGGCTTCGCGCAAAGCGGCGATGGTGTCGGCCGTCTCGCCCGATTGCGAGATGACGATGAGCAAGGTCTTATCGTCAATCACCGGATCGCGATAACGAAACTCCGAAGCGTAGTCAACCTCGACCGGCACGCGCGCCAACTGTTCGAGCATGTACTTGCCTGCAAGGCCCGCGTGCCACGATGTGCCGCAGGCGGCGATCATCACGCGGTCGAACGTGCGAAACTCCGCCTCTGTGATGTTCATCGCTTCGAGATAGACGCGCCCCGTATCCAGAGAGACGCGCCCCTGCACCGTGTCTCTGACTGCACGCGGTTGCTCGTAAATCTCTTTGAGCATGAAATGCTTGAACCCGCCCTTCTCGGCCATGATCGGGTCCCAAGTGATGCGCTGTTGCTGCGGCTCGCGCACGTTGCCCTCGAAGTCTGTCACGCGCACGGCGTCTTTTGTGAGCACAGCGATCTCGCCGTCGCCGAGAAAGAAGACGTCGCGCGTGTGTTGCAGAATGGGCGGGATGTCTGAGGCGACGAAGAACTCGCCGTCGCCTAAACCAATGACGACGGGCGGGCCTTGGCGCACGGCGATGATCGTGTCCGGTTCATCCACAGAGATGATCGAGAGCGCGAAGATGCCGCGCAGGTCGCGCACCGCACGCAAGACTGCGCGCTCAAGCGTCTGTTCGTCGCGCAGGTACTCTTCGATCAAATGCGCGATGACCTCCGTGTCGGTCTCCGTGACGAAACGATGATCAGAGCCGCGCAGACGCTCTTTGAGTTGTAGATAATTTTCGATGATGCCGTTGTGGACGACGACGACGCGGCCTGTGCAATCGCGGTGCGGGTGCGCATTCTCTTCCGTCGGGCGGCCGTGTGTGGCCCAGCGCGTGTGCCCGATGCCGTATGTGCCGTCGAGCGGCTTCAGCCGGATCGCTTCTTCCAAGTTGCGCAGTTTGCCTTCGGCGCGGCGAATGTCCAGATGATGCGCCTCATCCACGACCGCGATGCCGGCCGAGTCGTAACCGCGATACTCAAGTTTGCGCAAGCCATCAATGATGACCGGCACGACCTGTTTATTGCCCACGTAACCAACGATGCCACACATACAAAAGTCTTCCTTCGCCCATTAAACTTTGCGCCCCGATGCGCGCAGAACTTTGATGCCCGCGATGAGATTAAAGATGGTGAGCGAGCCGGCGACCGCGAACGATGCGCCCGTGAGATATTGCAGCAAGGCGACGGTGAGAAAGACCGCACCAAACACAATGCCGACGAGGCCCACTGCCGTCAACATCGGCGCGCTCATCGTTTCTCACCCGGCGCGGTCGCCGCCTCTTCGACCGGCTCCTCTGTGTGCTCTGCTTCCGGCGTCTGCTCGTCGTGCAACTGCTTCTTGACGACGGCGGGTACGCCTGCGACGAGCGTGTCGGGCGGCACGTCTTTGGTGACGACCGCGCCCGCGCCCGTGACTGAACGCGAACCGACGCGCACAGGCGCGACGAGCATCGTGTCCGAGCCGATCCGCACGTTGTCTTCGATGATGGTCGGGTGCTTCTGTTTGCCGTCGTAGTTGCACGTGACTGTGCCCGCGCCGATGTTCGTGTTGTCGCCCACAGTCGCATCGCCGAGATAGGTCAGGTGCATGGACTTGGCGCGGCGACCGAGCCGCGATTTTTTCACCTCGACGAAGTTGCCGACCGCCGCCGCCTCTTCCATCTGCGCGCCCATGCGCAGGTGCGCGAACGGGCCGACCGTGCAATGATCTGCGATCTGGGAATCAACGATGACCGAATGATCTTTGATCACAACGCCGTTGCCGATGCGCGAGTTGGTGATGCGTGTGCCCGCACGTATCTCGCAGCCTTCGCCTATGCTCGTGCGCCCTTCGATCTGCACGCCGGGATAGAGGATCGTGTCGCGCCCGATCTGCGCTTCGGCGCTGACATAAGTGTGCGCCGGATCAATGATAGTCACGCCGCTATCGAGCATCAGACGGCGGAGTGTGCGCAAGCGCAGGATGCGCTCGAACTCGGCCAACTCGACGCGCGTGTTGATGCCTGAGACTTCGCGCGCGTCCGTGTGCATGAAGACGCTCACGTCCGCGCCGTCGGCGCGCAGGATGCCGGGCACGTCGGTGAGATAGTATTCGCCTTGCGAGTTGGCGGGCTGCACGCGCTCAAGCGCCGCGAAGAGTGCGCGCGTCTCGAAGCAATAGATGCCGGCGTTGATTTCGTTGAGCTGTCGCTCTTCGGGTGTCGCGTCCCTCTGCTCGACGATGCGCTCGAAGCGTCCTTCTGCGTCGCGCACGACGCGACCATAGCCGGTCGGGTCGTCCAAGCGCACGCTCATCAACGTGCAGCCTGCACCGTGCCCGCGATGTGTGCGGTGCTGTTGGACGAGCGCGACGAGCGTTTCGGCGCGGATGAACGGCACGTCGCCGGAGAGCACGAGCAGCGTTGAAGGTTCGTCTGTGAGCGCGTTGCGTGCGGCCATCACCGCATCGCCCGTGCCGCGCTGTTCGGTCTGCGTGATAAAGACCGCGCCGGCCGCGCCCAACTCTCCTTGCACCGCCGCCTGCACTTCTTCCGCCTGATGACCGACGACGACGTAGATGGGCCGGCCTTCGCGTACGAGCGCGGCGGCCGTGTGGCAGACATGCGCGATGAGCGGGCGACCACCGAGTTGATGCAAGACTTTGGCGGTACGCGAGCGCATGCGCGTGCCGAGACCGGCGGCGAGGATGAGCACGTCGAGCGGTGCTGTGGCGCTGTTGGCGTGCGGCGTCTGCGCCTCTTGTGCGTTCGTTGCTTGTCTGTCCATAAACTTATCAGCGCGGTGTGCCGGCGAGCAGTTGGCGCTCGCTCGCCGCTTGTTCATAACAGGCGACGATGACGCGCGTCAGCTTGTCGGGGCTGTGCCGGACTTTTTCTCCTTCGTCGAGCAGGTCTGCGCGCACGATCTCTGTCTCGCCGCCGAACTCGTCTTCGAGTTTATGATCGGTTAAGCCGATCTGCCGCGCGCCTTCAGCGGCGTAACGCTCCGTCTGCTCGACGTTGATGGGGCGGTTGTTGACCAACACGTAATCGAACTGAATCTGCGGTGCATGCTGGCGCACGGTTTCGAGATGTTGGCGCGCGGTGTAGCCATCGGTCTCGCCCGGTTGCGTCATCAGGTTGCAGATAAAAATTTTGACGGCGGATGATTCGCGAATCGTCTCGGCGACGCGCGCGACAAGTAGATTGGGGAGCAAGCTGGTGTAGAGCGAGCCGGGGCCGACGGTGATGATGTCTGCGCTACGCAGGGCGGCGAGCGCTTCGGGCAAGGGCAGACATTGTTCCGGCTCAAGTCGCAGCCGATGGATCGGCGCGCGCGACGCAGTGATGTTCGTTTCGCCGCGCACCTCGCGCCCGTCTTCGAGTTGGGCGACAAGGCGCACGTCGTTTAACGTCGCCGGATAGATGCGTCCTTTGCTCGCGAGGACTTCGGACGAAAGGCGCACGGCTTCGACGAAATCGCCGGTCACGTCTGTGAGTGCGGCGAGAAAGAGGTTGCCGAAGCTGTGACCGCTCAGTTGCCCGGCACCGCGAAAGCGATAACGAAAGAGACGCGCGAGCAACGTCGAGTCTTCCGAGAGCGCGACCATGCAGTTGCGTATGTCGCCGGGCGGGAGAATCTGTAGCTCGTCGCGTAAGCGGCCGGAACTGCCGCCGTCGTCCGACACGGTGACGATGGCCGCGAGCGCGTCGAGCCAGACGCCGCCGATCTCATGCGCGCCGACCAGTTTTTTCAGCCCTGCGAGCACGGTCGAGAGACCCGTGCCGCCGCCGATGGCGACAAGCTTCAGCCCGCGCTCTGTGCTGGTGTGCAAGACTCTTGTGCTCCTCTGACTGGCAACGACGGTTGACGCGCGGTGCGTCTGGGCAAAATCATACCGAAAAGGCTGGGGGTTTGAAAGTTGTAGGGCGGGCCGGGTCGTGGCGCGGGTTGAGCAGAAGAGCAGAGGACGGCTGCCATTTAAGCGCGCGGCGCAAAGACAAGCCGCTCGTAGTCCGGGTCGCTGCGCAAAGCTGCGAGGTCTTGATCGTGCTGGGCGCGGATGCGCAAGTTTGGTTGTAGCGTGAGCGCGCGCTCCAAAGCTTCGAGCGCAGGGCCGATGGAGCCGAGCCGCGCGCGCGTCGCCGCTAGACCATAATGTGCGTGCGCCGCTTCAGGTTCGCGCTTCAAGGCGCGCTCGAACAGTTCCTGCGCCGCGACATAATCGCCGCGATTGAGTTCGATGACGCCGCGGTCATAGAGCGCGTCGGGGTCGCGCGGCAGCGCCGTCTCTGTGCGCAGGCGCGACTCAGCGATGGCCAGATAGATGCGCGCCCGTGCCGTCACTTCGGAGGCGTGCGGGTGTTGCTCAATCAAAGCGCGAAACAACTGCCGCGCCTCACTGAAACGACCGCGCGAAAAATCTTTGTGGGCCCGCTCGAACGCGCGAATCGCGGCCATCTCGTCTTGCGAAGGCTTGGGTCTGGGCGCTGGTCTAGGCGGAGTCTGTGGGCGCGTCGGTGGTGCAGCATGTTTCGTTGTGCGTCCTTTTGCGGCCGGCGCATGGCGCGCAGGTTTTGCGGCGGGCCGTTTAGCCGATTTGGTCGCGGCTCTACCTTTAGCCGGCGGCGCTTTCTTAGCGGGCTTGAGCTTAGCGGGCTGTTTGCCTTTCGTCGTCTTCGGCGTCGCTTTGCCGGCGGGGTTGCTCGCCTTCTTGGCCGGGCTGCCTGTCTTTTTTGTTGCTTTGCGCACAGGCGGCTTGGTCGCGCCCGCACGTTTGGCCGGAGGCTTGGGGCGTGCGGCTTTCGCGTGCAACTTGCGACTCTTAGCCGTTGACGCTGAGGAGACGCTACGTGTGGCAGGGCGGGGGGTAAGTCGTTTGACGCCCTTGATGACAGATTCGCTCATGCGAAGCTCTCGCTTTTCAAAATGGCTTATGCGCGACTGGACATGCCGTACTTATGCGCGACTGGACATGCCGTATCTGAAAGCCTGCGAAACGCGCACAGGGTAGCACAGGCCGGGTCATAAAGCAACGCAGGAGCATAGTTTGCGGGCACAACGAAGTTTTGCCCGGATGAATCGTCAGGGCAAAACGCGGGCAACAAAGAAAAACAGTTGAAGTCAATTAAGTCGCTATGCTAGAGTGCCAGAGGGGTCGCACCCTTTCTGTCTCCCTCAATGGGCGACCGCGACCATTGCTCTTCGTTAAGAACAAACTGCTTTCTCGGCTTGGGTTTAGATTTCTGTGCGGAGCGTCTGACCGAGCGCCCTCGACTCCCACCTCATTCGCATCACGCTAGCGAAAGCGCCTGTATAGATGACAGACACACCTATCATTATGCGCGAACAGCAGTACGGACGGATCATCGCCGTACTATCGAAACTGCGACTGGATTCGTTCGCCCGCGTGGTCTTCCTAGTGGACAAGAACGGACAAGAGATCGCGGTGCAGGGCGAGGTCGGCGGGCTGGATACGACGAGTCTGGCCAGTCTGGCCGCCGGCAACGTGGCAGCAACGGGCGGCATGGCCAAGCTCATCGGCGAAAAAGAGTTTCCGACGCTCTCGCACGAGGGCGAGCGCGAGTCAATTCACATCTGCATCATCGGGCGCACGCTCTTGGTGGTTGTCTTTGACGACCGTTCGAGTTTGGGGCTGGTCAAGTTGCGCGTCAAACAAGCTTCGCGCGAACTGGCCACCATCTTCGAAGAGATCACGCGCGAATCCGAACAGACCGCGCAGGACAATCCGCTGCTCGCAGGTATCACAGACGACGACATTGACAGCTTGTTTAGTTCGTGACAAGCGACGAGTGACGAGCAAGAACAAGTTTCTAACTCGTCACTCATCGCTTATCACTGTTCTTGACCTATGACCTTCATCAACTACGCATCACGCGAGATCAACTGCAAGATCGTCTATTACGGCCCCGGCCTATGCGGCAAGACGACCAACTTGCAGTACATCTACGATTCGACTGCGCCCACGGCCAAAGGCAAGTTGATTAGCCTTGCGACTGAGACCGACCGCACGCTCTTCTTCGATTTCATGCCGCTCGAACTCGGCACGGTGCGCGGCTTCAAGACGCGCTTCCATCTCTACACAGTGCCCGGTCAAGTCTTCTACGACGCCTCGCGCAAACTGATCCTCAAGGGCGTGGACGGCGTCGTCTTCGTCGCCGACAGCCAAGAAGAGCGCATGGACGCCAACATCGAATCGCTCTTCAACCTCGAAGAGAATCTGAAATCCAACGGCTATGATCTGACGAAAATCCCTTACGTCCTGCAACTCAACAAGCGCGATCTGCCGAACGTCGTGCCCGTGCCCGATCTCGTCACCGAACTGCGGCGCAGAGACGAACCCGTCCATGAAGCCGTCGCCGCCACCGGCACGGGCGTCTTCGACACGCTCAAGTCCATTGCTAAGCTAGTGCTGACCGAACTACGCAAGAGCTGAGGAAGGCAAAAGGCAGAAATAGAAGACCGAGCTAGAGCGTAAAGATAAACGCTTTCCTGCTCGGTCTCTTTAACCTTTGCCTTTTGCCTTTACTCGATACCTTTGAGCATCATCAGCCCGTCGCCGCCGTTCGAGTAGTAGCGCGGCAGGCGTTGGGTGACGACGTAGCCGAGGTTGCGATAGAGCGCCTGCGCGCCGGTGTTGACGGAGCGAACTTCGAGGCGCACGGTGTGGACGCGGCGACGTCGGAAACTCTCTTCGACTTTAACGAGCATCCGTTGCGCGATCCGGCGGCGACGGTGTTCGGGCGCGACACCCAAGGTCGTGATGTGGCCGGTTCTGTCCGGTTCGACGAGGCCAACGATGAACCCGACCATCGCGCCGTCAGCCGTGACCGCGCGATAGGCGACCGATTCGGGCGAGGTCAACAGATACTCGAAGGTCTCGCGGCTGTAAGCCTCGCCGTCCACGAAGCAGCGTTGATCGAGCCGCCAGCACTCGTCGAGTTGTGAGACGGTCAACGGGCGCAGGTCGTAAGGCGTCTCGCGCGTCTGTGCGTCCGGCGCAAGACTTACAGGCGGGCGCGCCTGCGCGCTGTCCAACTGCTCCGGTATTCGGGCCGCAAACAGACGCGAACGAATTTTCTTCAGCACAGCCATAACAGCAGTGACAAGTGACGAGTGACAAGCAGCTAAACGGGCGGCAAACTCCGCTGGTAGCGATTTTAACTTGTCACTCGTCACTTGTCACTCGTCACTGCTTTCAAACGATCAGCATGCAATCGCCGTAGCTGTAGAAGCGATAGCGTGCGGCGACGGCATGCTGGTAAGCATTGAGCACGAGGTCGCGGCCGGCGAAGGCGGCGACGAGGACAAGGAGCGACGAGCGCGGCAGGTGAAAGTTGGTGATGAGCGCACGGACGACCTTAAAGCGATAGCCGGGCGTGATCGTCAGACGCGCCGCACGCGCGCCCGCTTTGATTTGGCCCGCGTCGCCCGCCGCCGCTTCGAGCGCGCGCACGCTCGTCGTGCCGACAGCGATGATGCGCTGACCACGCGCGCGCGCCTCGTTGAGCGCAATCGCCGCCGCCGCGCTGATCTCATAACGCTCTGGCGCAACCTCATGCGCGCTTAAATCCTCAACACGCACCGGCGCGAACGTGCCATAACCGACGTGCAGAGTGATCTCGACTACCTGCACACCACGCGCGCGCAAACTGGCCAACACGCGCGGCGTGAAGTGCAAGCCCGCAGTCGGCGCAGCAATCGCGCCACGCGCTCGCGCATAGATCGTTTGATAACGCTCGCGGTCTGTGCTGCTTGTCTCTGTCGCGCTCGTGTCATCCCGCTTGATGTACGGCGGCAGAGGCGTCCGCCCCAACTCTTCCAACAGTGCGTGAAACTCTCCGTCGCACTCGAAGCGCACAGTGCGCCGCCCGTCCGTGTGCACCGCTAAAACTTCAGCGCGCAGACGTCCAGCACCAAACGTCACGCGCGCGCCCACCTGCAAACGCCGCGCGGGCCGCGCCAAAGCCGCCCACACGAGCGGCTCGCGCTCCTCAATCAAGAACAACTCGACGCGCCCGCCCGTCTCCGCGCGCTCGCCCACAAGCCGCGCCGGAAAGACGCGCGTGTTGTTGACGACGAGCAGATCGTTCGCGTCAAGTTCCGCCGGCAACTCGGAAAAAAAACTGTCGCGCCAACTGCCGCGCCCGCGATCCAACACGAGCATCCGCGCCGCATCGCGCTCTGCTAACGGCTGCTGCGCGATCAACTCTTCGGGCAATTCATAATCGAACTCGGAGATAAGCATAATAGAAACGATGGACGATGATCGCTGAACGATGAATGAAAGACAACTGCTGTCAGTTCATCGTTGCGGCGATCATCGTTCATCATTCTTCTAACTGCTCTGCTGCGCGATGGGCGCTTGCGAGGCATGGATCAGTTCGTGCGCTTCCGATGTCTCTTGGTGGAAGACGACCGAGAGTTGTGCGCCGAAGAGCAGGATCAGACTTGAGACGTAAGACCAAGTGAGCACGGCGACGACCGCGCCGACCGAGCCATAGATTTGATCGTAGTGAAAGTAATGCAAGCTCGACGCGAAGATGTATTTGGCGCTCTCCCACAGCACTCCGGCGATGACCGCGCCCGGAATCGAATCGCGCAAGGTCACGCGCCCGTTCGGCATGAAGCGATAGACGAGCGTGAACATGGCAATCGTGACGAGGATGCTGACCAGCGTGAAGATGAGTTGCCAGAAAGCGTCGCCCGCAAGCGCCAACATCGTCACGCGCTCAAGCTGGCGCGGCGTCAGCCGCGAAGCCATCTGCCTGAGCGTGACGAGCACATAGGTCAACAACACCGACGCGATCAAAAGCACGCCGATGCCGCCGATCATGGCGAGCGTCAACCCGCGCCCGTGCAACAGCGTGCGTGGCTTCGTGCCCCACAAGCGATTGATCGCGCGCTCAACCACACTGAAAACCCAAGAGCCGGCCCAGAGCATCACGACGATGCAAGTGATGATGACGGTCGGGCCGACGTTCTCCAACGAGCGAATCGTCGCGCGCAAGAACTCGCGCGAGCCGGGATAGACATCCACCGCGCGATTGAGCATCTCTTTGCCCACGTCGAAATGGTTGCTCAAGGCAAGCAGCACAAGGAGCGTGGGAAAGAGCGTGAGCAGCCCGAAGTAACTCATCGCGGCGGCGGGCGTGAACAGATCGTTTTCGTGGAACTGATGAAAGGTGTGGCTAAAGATCGTCAACCACGGCGCCCGATTGCGCACGCCGAAACGATGCCGCGACAATGATCTGAGCCAGCGTCTCATAACTCAAAAGATAGTGATCAGTGGTCGGTGGTCAGTGGTCAGTTAAAAAACTGTCTGCACTAACCACTGACCACTGACCACTGATCACTGATTGAACAACCCCGGGCTTGATGCCGGCGGCGCGAGGCCAAAATGTTCGTAAGCCAGCCGCGTCGCCATGCGCCCGCGCGGGGTGCGATTGAGAAAGCCGATCTGAATGAGATACGGCTCGATGATCTCTTCAATCGAATCCTTCTCTTCGTAGATCGAAGCCGAGATCGTGCCGAGGCCGACGGGGCCGCCGTCGAACTTCTCGATGATCGTTAGCAACAGCTTGCGATCCATTTCATCCAAACCGTAAGTATCAACCTCCATCCGGTTGAGCGCGCCACTGGCGATTGCTTGCGTGATCTTACCTTCATGCTCGACCTCTGCGAAGTCGCGCACGCGCCGGAGCAGACGGTTGGCGATGCGCGGTGTGCCGCGCGCACGCCGCGCGATCTCTTTCGCGCCGCCCACATCAATCTCCACGTTGAGAATGTCGGCGGAGCGTTGGACGATCAATTCCAACTCGTCGTGTTTGTAGAAATCTAGGTTGAAGACGATGCCGAAGCGACCGCGCAAAGGTGCAGTGATGAGACCGGCGCGGGTGGTCGCGCCAACCAACGTGAATTTCGGGATGTCTAATTTGATCGAGCGAGCGGCCGTGCCTTGTCCGATCATGATGTCGAGTTGGTAATCTTCCATCGCCGGATACAAGACCTCTTCGATGGCCGGATTGAGGCGATGAATCTCGTCTATGAAGAGCACGTCGCCGTCTTGCAAGTTGGTCAGCAGTCCGACCAAGTCGCCCGCCTTCTCGATGACGGGGCCGGAGGTTGAACGCAACTCGGCGCTCATCTCGTTGGCGACGATGGCGGCGAGCGTGGTCTTGCCGATGCCGGGCGGGCCAGTGAGCAGCACATGGTCGAGCGCCTCGCGCCGTTGCGTGGCCGCGCGCATGAAGACGCGCAGATTGTCCTTCGCCTTCTGCTGTCCGATGTACTCGGCGAGCCGCGTCGGGCGCAGTGACAACTCGAACTGCCGCTCCTCATCCATCATCACGGCATTACGAACGGTGGCTGGTGCGAGTTCGTCAGACATAAGAATAGAAGGCAATAGGCAATAGGCAGTAGGCAGTCGAACAAGCTTGAATTGTCTTGTCTGCTTTCTGCTTTTTCATCTCTCATCCCTTCGACAAGTTGCGCAGGCTGCGCCGGAGCAGCAGTTCGACCGATAGTTCGCCGCCTTCGTGCATCGCTTGGGCGACGGCCTTTTCGGCGGCGGCGCGTTGATAGCCGAGGTTGACGAGCGCGGAGAGCGTGTCGTCGTGCAAGGTGTCGCCGGTCGGCGTGACAGCGCCGGGTTGCGCGGCGAGTTGTTCTTCGAGCGCGGGCGACGTGAGCGCGGCCATCTTGTCGCGCAGTTCGATGACGAGCCGCTCGGCCGTCTTTTTGCCGACGCCGGGAATGGCCGTCAGCCGCGCGAGATTGTTGGTGCGAATCGCCGTGATGATCTCGTCGGCGCTCATGCCTGAGAGCATGGCGATGCCGGATTTGGGGCCGATGCCGCTGACTGAGATCAACAACATGAACAGTTCGCGCTCGCGCGCTGTCTTGAAGCCGAAGAGTTGCAAGACGTCTTCACGGACGTGCGTGTAGATGCGCAAGGAGACTTGCGCGCCTGCGTCGGCCAAGTCGTAGAAGGTCGTGACCGGAATCGTCACCTCGTAGCCGACGCCCTGCACGTCCAAGATCACACTCGTTGCTTGTTTTGCGAGTAATGTACCGGATAAGTGCGCGATCATTCGTCGTTAAAATTTCACGTCGAGAGAAGATTTCGGGAGCGCCTCGATGATGCATTGTGAATTGTAGTTGATGCGCGGCCGCAAGTCCAAAGTCCAATGTCCAAAGTCTAGCTTTGATCTCGACGTTGGACATAGACTTTAGACTTGGGACATTGGACTTGGGACTTTGTTATACTAAGCGCGTTAGGTTTGAAGGCAGACGCAATGAAGTCGGAGAAAATTTCGGAGCTGACGACGAACCGCTTGAGCGTCTATCTGCGTTGTCTGAATCTGCTGGCGGATGCAGGCATCAAGACGATCTCTTCGCAGGCGCTCGCCGATCAGTTCAACCTCAACTCGGCGCAGATCAGAAAAGACTTGGCCTACTTCGGCGAGTTCGGCACGCGCGGCGTCGGCTATTCAGTTGACGAGTTGCGCCGCCACCTGACGGAGATTCTCGGTCTCGACGCGCCGCATCGTGTCGGCATCGTCGGCGCGGGGAATTTGGGCACGGCGCTCGCCAACTATCAAGGCTTCGCCGCCTCGAACTTCACGGTCGTCGCGCTCTTTGATAACGACCGCGAGAAGATCGGCCGCCACGTTGGGCCGGCGCAGATTCCCGTCCACGACGTGCGACGGGTGGCGCGCGTGGTGCGCGACGAGCGGATTGATGTGGCGGTCATCGCCGTGCCGGCGCGCGTGGCGCAGCGCGTGTTGAATCAAGTGATGTCGGCCGGCATCAAAGCGGTCTTAAACTTCGCGCCGGTGCGCCTGCACGCGCGGCTCGGCGTTAAAGTCAAAACGATGGACTTGACTATCTCGCTCGAATCGCTCTCGTACTACCTCGCGCAGCCACAGGTGCAGTGCATCACCAACCCGCGCGCGCTGCTGCCTTACGAAGAGATCGCGCCGCGCGAGGAACAAGAGTTGTCCGGCAAGTGATAAGAGAAAGGCGATTGATGCCCATGCGCTCCCTGCTGTTCAAAGTTTTATTGCCGTTTGCCGTGACGCTCGCCGTCGGCATGGCGCTCGTCGTCTTCATCCATCATCGCCAACAGGGACAACAGCCGACGAACATAAACGCAAACAGCCAACGCGCAACGCCTCAGCCTTCGCCTGCACTTGCGCTGCCAGAGATTCATGTGCTGTCAACGAATCTGATTGAAGAGAACATGAAGTACGCAGGCGCGGGCCACACTTGGCAAGACTTGAAAGTGCTCGCGCCATCGGGTGTGCTCTATACGAAAGCGACGCGCAAGGATTACAAGCAGGGCGTGCTGCAAGTGAGCGTGTTGTTCGACGCAAACGGCGAGATTACAGAGATCAAACCGCTCACTAAGCGCACCGACTGCGGCGATTGTCTGTCGCCCAGCAATAATGTCGTCTTCATCAAACCCGACGACCCATCATCGCGTCCATACGTTGAAGCGGCCACTGAAACCGTCAAGCAGATCAAATTCATCCCCTGCCAGAGCGACGGCAAGCCCGTCGCAACGCATGGCTTCGTCGAGTGCGTCTTTCGTTTGGATTGAATAAAACTAACTCACAAGGAGATATAATGAGCGAAGACCCCACCCAAAATTTTCCGTCCTCTTTTGAAGAGCGTGTGCTTGCAGAGTTCGCACGATTGAATACGCGACTAGACGGACTTGAAAAGCGACTAGGTGGGTTTGAAGAACGATTAGATAGGTTGGAAAAACGATTTGACGGGTTTGACGCTCGCCTGACTACGCTTGAAGAAAAGGTTGACGAGCGGCTGCGCGAGACGCGCCCCATTTGGGAGGGCGTGCTGCAACGACTGGCGGCGATAGAGACGGCGCTCGATACGCTCAACCTGCGCTCGCGCATTGAGAAGTTGGAGGACGAGCAGCCTACTACCTGAAAGTGTTTACGCCCAATCTCGTCGCGCATATCTTTCGTTTAGATTGAATCGGCCGGCATGAATTGGATTCTGAAAAAATTGCTGTTGCTCGTCATTACGATTGCGGTAAGCACTGCCGCGGCCAAGTTCGTCAGGCAGTTTGTGCTGTTCTGCTCTGGCAAGATGGTAATTGGTGATCAGCCCATCCCTTCCGGGCAGCAGTTACCTGATGCGCCCGTGAAGATTATTTATCTGCCAAACCAGTGTCCGCCAAGTGTAACAGGATTACAAACCGGTCGTATGCCATTGATTATAAAACTGCGCATGATGCTGAATAGAGACGGCACAGTTTCAAATGTTACTCCGGTCGAGACATCGGTTGTTGCGACTGAAACGCAGCGTGCCGTTGAATACGCCAAGCAAATGCAATTCAGTCCAGCAATTGTCGGTGGGCAATATGTTGATACAGAGCAACTCGTCGAAATTTGTCCGTTGGGTGGCCAATAGGTTGAATTAGATGGACGAACAGACCGCGCGGCGCGAGATTGTGCGCGTCGGCCAGTTGATGTATGAGCGCAGTTACGTCGTCTCGTCGGACGGCAATGTGAGCGTGCGTCTGGACGATGGGCGCGTGGTGGCGACGCCGACGCAGACGTGCAAGGGGCGGATGACGGAAGAGATGTTAGCCGTCACCGATCTGGACGGCAAGCCGCTTAATGAGCGCAAGGCGTCGAGCGAGTTGGCGATGCACCTGCTCATCTATCGGGAGCGGCCCGACGTGCACGCGGTCTGTCACGCGCACCCGCCGCATGGGTCGGCGTTTGCGGTCGCGGGGCTGGCGATTGATCAGCCGATCTTGTCGGAAGTGATCTTGACGTTGGGCTGCGTACCGCTCGCGGAGTATGGCACGCCTTCGACCGACGAGTTGACCGAGGCGATGCGCCCGCTCGTCAAACATCACAACGCGCTCTTGATGGCGAATCACGGCGCGGTCGCTTACGGCGCGGACGTGTGGCAAGCGTTCGACCGGCTCGAAACTTTGGAGCACACGGCCAAGATCGCCATCCTCGCGCGCGCCGTCGGCGGCCCGCGCAATCTGCCGCCCGACGCGATTGAGAAACTGATCAACGTGCGCGAAGCCGCCGGCTATTTGGACGAACGCGCGCGTTGCCAGTCTTGCGGCTACCTACACGAGACGCAGATCACTTGTCCGACAGGCGAGCGCGCGAGTGTTAGTGCGACGACGAACGGCGCGAGTAAGATCAGTCTGACGCGCGAAGAGTTGATCGAGTTATTGGCGCAGGCAACGAATATGAATAAATAGTGAATCGTGAATGGAGCCGACTTTGCTCTATTCGCTATTTACGATTTACTATTGACGAGCCAAACGATTTACGATTCACGAATTGATAGGAGCGAGAGTAAATGCCCCAAGAAGCACTCGGCATGGTTGAGACGAAAGGTCTCGTGGCGATGATTGAGGCGGCAGACGCGATGGTCAAGGCCGCGAACGTGACGCTCGTGGGTTACGAGAAGATCGGCGCGGGCTTTGTGACCGCGATTGTGCGCGGCGACGTGGCGGCGGTGAAGGCTGCGACGGATGCGGGCGCGGCGGCAGCACGGCGCGTCGGCGAACTCGTGAGCGTCCACGTCATCCCGCGCCCGCACGGCAGCGTGGATGAAGCGTTGCCCATCGGTCATCAAGGCTAAGCGCCGATGATTATCGCGCGCATACTCGGCACGGTCGTCTCGACGCAGAAGGACGAACGGCTCAAGGGCAAGAAACTGCTGATCGTCCGGCCGCTCAACTTGGACGGAACGGAGACGAGCGGCTACGTCGTCGCGGTGGACACGGTCGGCGCGGGCTTTCACGAGCGCGTGCTGGTCGTCGCCGGTTCAAGCGCGCGACTCGCCGAAGGCATGAAGGACGCGCCCGTTGATGCCGCGATTGTCGGTGTCATTGACACAGTTGATCTCATCAACGATTGAACGATGCAGTTAGCACGAGTCATCGGGACGGTTGTGGCGACGGTGAAGAACGATTCGCTGGAGGGGCGTAAGCTGCTCGTGATTCAATCGCTCGATGGTGAGTTGCGCCCGCAAGGCGCGCCGCTCGTGGCGCTTGATGCGATTGGCGCTGGCGTCGGCGAGTTGGTCTTTTGGTGTCGCGGCAAAGAGGCGAGCTTTCCGTTCAAACGCGAGGACACGCCGACCGATTGCACGATTATCGGCATCGTTGATTCGGACAGACACGTGACGCGCGGGAGTGCGACGCGATGATCATTGCGCGTGTCATCGGCAACGTCGTGGCGACGCAGAAGAACGAGCGTTACGCGAACGCGCGCGTGATGCTCTGTCAACCCGTCACGCCGGAAGGCGCGGAGACGGGCGCGACGTTGATCGCACTCGATGCTGTTGATGCAGGCGTCGGCGATGTGGTGTTAGTCGTGCAGGAAGGTTGGAGCGCTTCGACGACGGCGACGGGTGAGCCGGGCGCAGCGATTGATTCGGCGATTGTTGGCGTAGTTGATCGAATTGATCTGCTGACCGAGGAAGGGAGGACGCGATGAGCACAGAACAAGATCGAGCGCGCGCTTTGGCTGAGCGCATCGCGGCCCGCCTCGCACGCGAACCGGAGCGCGCGGCCAACGACACAGACGCTGATGTCGGTCACGAACTGGCCGCCCTGCGCGCCACACTCGGCGAGATGCAACAACGCCTCGCACACATCGAATCACACGTCGGGCACACGGACGAGCGCGCGCACGAAGAACGCGCAGCCCACGTATCAACTCAACAACGCAGCACAACCGACCAACCGGCACGCACGTCCGTGCCGCCGCATTGGACGACGAGCACGTACATTCCCGTCGTGCAGCATCCGAGTCAGGAACGCTTCGGCATCGGCGAGGCAGTCGAAGAGTTGGTTGATTACTTCGAGCGCGAGAAGGTCTGCAACGTCGAGCCGGGCGGCAAGCCTTGCGACCATTGCGCGATGTGTAGTTCGCGCGGGTTCTGAACCGAGTGAACTGATAGCGGCTCGCAGATGAGTTACGACCCGCTACCGCAGGCGTGCTGACGAACCTAGTCAGCACGCCGTTATTATCCTCAATAATTCAAACTCAACAGATCGCTCAGCCGCGCAGCAGAGGCTTAAGGGTGTTTCTTGCCTCCGCCGCCCGGTGGCCGCCCGCTCGGTGGCGGTTGCGGTTTCGCAGCTTGCGGCGGTGGCCCTTGTCTGCGTTCCACCTGTGGTTGTGGCTGAGCCTGTGGCGGACGCATCTGCGCAGGCGGTCGTCGCTCCTCTCGCTGTGGCTGCGCTCGCTGCGGCGGCGCAGGTGGCGGCACGGGGCGCGGCTGCGCAGACACAGGCGGTCGGACTACTTGTGGTCGCGGTTGCGGCTGAGCCTGTGGCCGAGCCGCAGGCGGCGCAGGCGTCTGTTGCACGTGCCGACGCTCTTGTTGCGCTCGCTGCACAGCAGCTTGGCGGGCCTGTATCGCGGCGGCTCGATTGGCCTCTCTGTGCGCTTCGATCTGTTGCTGCATGGCCGCGCGTTGCTGTTGTTGGGCCGCCGACATCTGTTGGCGCTCAGCCTGTCGCTGTGCTCTGAGCGTTTGACCTACTTGTTCACCTTGCGCTCGTTGTGCAGCCGGCTGCTGCGCTCTTTCATTAGCTGCTGGCGGAGCGGCGTTGTTCGGTTGCACTAATACTTGCTGGCGCGCAGCATTGCGCTCGGCCTGTTGCTGCTGTCGTTGCAACTGCTCCAACTGATGACGTGCGCTGTGGTCGCCGCGCGCAGCCTGCGCCGCGAGCGCGGCCATCTGTTGAGCGCGCGCTTGATCAACGACGGGTTGTTGCGCGACGGTCGCCTGTCGCTCGTCTCTGAACTGCAACTTCTGCGCGCGCTGCTTATCCGGTACAGCCTCGACCCGTAGTGCCTGCGCCAAGTCTCTTCTAAACGGCGGCGCAACCGGCGCGGTGCTGGTGATGACGCGCGTGTTGTCCAGCCGCCGCGCGATCTCTGGCGGCACATCTATCCTGCGGCGCGCGGCGACGGTCTGCATGGCCGCTTGGCGCAACTGATCAACGGCGAGCGGATCGAGCACCGGCCGAACATTAGCGAGCGTCTGCGGCTCAACTCTTGTGACGACGCGCCGATCTATGACGCGATTGAAATCTTGAGTGGGCACAACCGTCACGGCTCCGGGCACGCTGAGGTTGACGACTTGCTGCTGCACGATCTGCGTCTGCGTGAGATAGTGCGGTTGCCAGTCCGCGCTGTAGTATCTGGGCGCGTATGGATCGCCCGGCGCTAATGGCACCCAGCCGATCTCGTTCGCTTGCGTCAACGGCACAAACGCGACGAGCGCGGGCGCATAAGCCGGCTGCGTGTTGATGCTATCCGGCACCCAGAACCATTGATTAGACAGATACGCCCAACGACCGTAGTGATAAGGCGCATAGCCCCACGGCTCGGTTGAAACCCAAGTCAAGCCATACGGTTCATCCGTCGTCCAGTAGCCTTGTTGATATGGCACCCAAGCCGTATCAACGCGCGGATGCCAGCAGTAACCATAACCGCTCACGTCCTGCCAGTCGCCATAGTAGTCTAGGTCTTCGACGCCCGGTATGATGTCAGGCACATACTGGTAGCTGACGTAACGATTGTATGGATCGTAGTAGTAAGGATCGTTCAAGTAAGCGTCATAGTTGCTATAGCGCCCGTCGTAGAGGTTTGGATATTGATAGCTGTAGTAATCGTTCAATAGATTCCCGGCGTAATTCGGCGCGAGGCGTGACAGCACGACATCAGCGGCGGTCTGCCTGACGAGCGTCAGCACCTCGCCTTTACCGATCTGCCCGCTCCCGCCGAGGCCGACCACCTGCGCCAGCCCACTCAGCACAGAGACGACGGTGTTGCCGTTATCATTGATGCCAACCTCATAGAGTCCCGGTTGATTTAGATCGACGGCACAGAGCGGTGTGCCGACTTCAAATAGCTCGCCGGGCGCGAGCGCGCCGACATCGAACACGGCCGAGCCATCGCGCAACGCAAGTTGAGTTCTACGATTTGACAGAGACAACACGTCGAGCGACGAGCGCGGATTGAGCCGCGCGAAGTTGCGGCCGGTGAAGGCGAGACTGGCGCGCGAGTTGTCGCGCGCGTAGATGCGATCTCCGACCGTAATGGGCACGTTCGGCGTGGCTGCAATCCACTGCGTAGCTGCGCCATTATTATTATCAAGACTGCGAGCCAATCCCACCGCTCCATCCACCCGCTCAATGCGCGCGGCACTCGGCAGCGCTTGAGCCTGTGCGGTCGTTTCGTGTTTGTTCCAGAGCGCAACGGCTACGCCGCCGAGTAGTGCGCCGAGCAATGCGATGACAGTTAAGTGCGGCCAAACTTTTAGCTTGTTCATAAGAGCTGCAACCCTCCCCTTGATATCCATGTTGCTACATCGTAAACTTGCAAAGGCCATGCCGATTTTTTGCCCGTGAAGGGATAGAGCCTTAAATGTTTGGAGATTGTAATCGGCGGAGATGGAATGAGAGGGAATGTTGTGATTCGAATAAATTCTCGTGAGCGCAAGCACAAGCGCGCTAGACCATACGGTATGCAAGCGAACACAATCTCGAATAGCGCGCCAACGTTAGTGTTCGTTATTAACGCCGACAGATAAAGGAAGAGGCCGCTGCGCATCTGGCAGCGGCCTCTCTCTATTTTCACATGGCGACTAACGCGAGTTTGAGTTGCCTTGATTGCGCCGCAAGGATTCGGAGTTGATGGTCGGCGCTTGACGCGCGCGATCTTCGGCTTGGAAGTAAGGCTCTTCTTTGAAGCCGTAAATCTTGGCGGCGATCACCATCGGGAACTGACCGCGCGCAGTGTTGTAGTCTTGCACCGCAGTATTGTAATCCTGCCGCGCGACGGCGATGCGGTTCTCCGTGCCTTCGAGCGAATCTTGAAATTTCTGGAAGCTCTCGCTCGAACGTAGTTGCGGATAGTTTTCAACGAGCGACAGCAACCGGCCGATTGTCCCGCCGAAGCTATTGTTCGCCGCGATGATCTTCTCTTTCTGTTCGGGCGACTTGTCGCCATTCTCGCCCTGCGGCGGTTCATGCGTCGCGTTGAGCAACTGCGAGCGCGCCTGCGCGATCTGGCCGAAGACCTCTTGCTCTTGCACGCCCGCTGCCTTCGCCGCCTCGAACAGATTCGGAATCAGATCGGCACGGCGCTGCAACTGCGCCTCGATGTTCGCCCACTTAGCCTTAACGTTCTGCTGTTTGGTTTGCAGCGTGTTATAGCCACACCCGCTCGCGGTCGCAGCGATGAAGACCACTGCGCCAAGTAACAGAATTTGCTTCTTGTTCATACTTTCTCTCCTTCAACTACAAATGACACTCTACAGAGACGAATGAAAACTCGCGCCAGCGACGCGGGCGGCTCAGGCCGCGACGTTCATACGATCCACGGTGGCGACGACGCGCTCGATCTGCGCCAGATACGCGGCGAACAGTTCGTTGGCCTCTACGTCTGTGTCCGGGCGCGCGTCCTGCTCGCGCAAATCGAAGATACTTTCAAACGGTTCGCCGTCAAGCCCGAGTTGCTTGACGGTCGCGCGCACGATGTCGCGTTTGAGGACGGGCGGTTCCATACCGCTCAACAGCAACACCGGCGCGAATAGCACGGCGAAGCTCGTCAAACTGTCGCTCATCAGGTCGCACAGTTTCTCGATGGAGATGGACGCTGGGATGTAGAGCCGGCGTAACTGAATCAGTTTGCTCCGTAATTCGTACTCGGTCTGATGGCGCAGGTTCGCGTTCGTCAAGCGCAACGTCTCGAACGGGTCAACGCCGTAGAGCACGACGCGCGCGCGGCTCATCTGTTGAAACTCAATCGGGAACACATCGGCCGCATCGTTCAATTCGTCGAGCGTGAAATAGACCGGCAGCGGATGGCCCAAACGCTGCCACTCACGCATCGGCGCTTGCGCCAGACGCAAATCCTCCGGTGTGATCCGGTGCAAAGCGATGAGCAGGTTGTAATCCGAACTCTGCACTTCGCGGTCGCCCGCCGCCGCCGAGCCATACATCAACACGGAGGCAAGGTTCTCGCCATGCGTCGCCTGCAAGTCACCAATCAAATGATTGAGCGCTTCATGCGCAACCTGATTAGCCATAAACCTCCAAAGGCTGTCCGCTGTCCATAGTCAGTTGTCCGTCGTTCTTTGTTTGGTTGGTCGCCCGTTTCATCTTTAGCGTTCAACGTGCACAGCAGACGCAACTGACAACTGACTACGGACAGCTTTACCAGCTTCCGCCAGCACCGCCGCCGCCGAAATCACCGCCGCCACCGAAACCGCCAAAGCCGCCGGAGCTACCGCTTGCGCCGCCGAAGCCGCCGCCACCCCAACCGCTCGAACTGCTGCGCCCGCTACTGCCCATTGCGTTGAAGAGCGTGTTGAGCAACAGCAAGTTCATACAACCACTGCCGCCGCCACCGCGCCGCCGGTTCGACAGGATGAAGATGAGCACGATCAGAATAATGAAGGCAATGCCGCAAGGCGAAAACCCCAAACCACTGTTGCCGCCACTGCGCTGACGTGGGTGATACGCTTGGCTCTGATCAAGGCCCGCAATGCTGAAGCCGCGCTTCTCTGCAAGCGTGGCGACGTAGGTCTCGACTGTGTCGGAGATGCCTTTCGCGTAGTTGCCCTGTTTGAACGGCGGCACGAGTCGCTCGCGTTGAATCTGACCTAGCAGCCCATCAGGTAAGTCGCCTTCAAGATGTCTGCTCACTTGCGTCTGGTATTTGTGATCGTTGATGGCCACGAGCAGAATCAATCCGGCCTGATCGCTCTCCTTCGAACCGATGCCCCAGCCGCGCGCCACTGCCAGCGTGTAATCGAAGATGTCCTGATCACCAGTCGTCGGCACAGTCACGACGGCGAACTCGATATCGGCGCGGTCTTTCAAATTTTGCAGAATCGTTTCCAGCCGCGCCTTCGTCGCCGCATCAATTACATTTGCGTAGTCGTTGACGAAGCCCGTAGGCGGCGGCAGCGGCGACTGTGTCGTCTGCGCATGCGCCAAGCGGCTGCACAGCAAGCAGAGGAGTAGGACGAAAAGGCTGCGTATAAATATGCGTCGGTTCATTGAGTGGAGTGCATCATACAGGCAAAGAGCCGAAGGCAAAAGTGAAAACTGAACGCGGTCGAGATGCTGTCCGCTCGTTACAAGGATTGAATAAGCCTTCGTTCATCCTTCAATCAAGCGATGCAACACATAGAAGAACGCCACGCCCGCAAATACGACGATGGAGACGAACGGGTTCTTACGCTCCATATGATTTACTTCTGGAATGAGGTCGCTCGCGGCCACGTACAGCGTGACGCCAGCCGAGAAAGGCAGCGCATAAGCCACCGCCGCGTTTACCCGCGCCTCAAGCAACGCCACGCACAGCACGCCGCCCAGCGTCGCCGCGCCCACTACCAGTGTGGCCAGCAACGCACTGCGCGCCGTCCGGCCAGAGGCCAGCATGATCGAAGCGGCCGTGAATCCTTCCGGCACTTTGTGCAGCAGAATCGCCACGAAGACAAGTACGCCCACTTTGAAGTTGACCAGAAACGCAGCGGCTACCGAGACACCATCGAAAAATGTATGGATGGAAAGCCCGCCGATGGCTGCGTAGGCGGCTGAAGATCTGAGCAACGCCTCCGTGTGTGTCTCAGCACCGAAGTGAAAATGGGGCGCGAGCGTATGCTCGAAGAAGTGTATGAGCAGATAGCCGGTCAGCAACAGCGTCGTCGCGCCCAGCACAGCATGACTGACCTCCGCCTGCGGCTGCCCGTTCAGCCACAGGCGCACGACCTCCGGCATAATCTCGATAAAGATAGCCGCCAGCATGAAGCCCGCGCCCAACGCGATCAAATAGCGCAGCGCTTGCGCATCTTGCGTCACTCGATTAGGGCGTGCTAACAACAAACCGCCAACAACATTTGCCAGGGCTACTAGCGCACCGAATAGTAGCAGGCCGCCAAAACCATTCATGCCGGGTCAGTAGGCTAGGCTGATTGCTATGTGGATTAAACGAGCTTCGGGGGCGCCACTATACAAGATGTAAGTAGAAAGTGACAGACGTTGAAGACTGTTTCGTATGCTTAAGGTTAGAGAGAACATCAGACACGTTTAAGCAAGATAGGCAACAGGTAGCAATTTCTTACACGAAATGGTGCTTAAAAATCTTTGTTCGACAGTGTTTTTGCTCTTGACAGCCCTCCGCGCACGGGCGTACTATGCGCGGCGGGTGGGAAAAAGTGGCTCGAAGTGGACTCTTCAGAGCACTTGGCGCTAACCGTTTAAGTTCTACTTTAAGTTTTAAGCATTCCTCGCCCCAGCCGACCGTCGAAGCCTTATGTTAAGAGGTAATTACACGGCGCGAATTGACGGCAAAGGACGACTCAAAGTACCGACCGCATTCCGCCGTTACATCCAAGAGCATAACGGGGCGGAGGTTTATTTGACAAGCCTGACCGGAGAGAACGTGCGCATCTACCCGCTCAATGAATGGGAGAACATCGAGCAACGGCTGGCACTGCTGCCCTCGATGGATCCGGCGCGCCGCCGATTTCTCGACCGCACCAACTACTACGGCCAGCAAGCGACGATGGACAATCAAGGCCGGATTCTGATTCATCCGCTCCTGCGTAAAAGTGCTGGCGTCATGGGCGATGTAGTCGTGCTTGGCTATCTGACTTATTTAGAGATCTGGGAACTAGAGCGCTTCCAACAGCGTCTGCTCTCCGACCCCTACACAGAAGAGGACGAAGCCGCCATCGCGCGGCTAGGAATTTAGAAAGTACTGAGTTTATGAGTACTGAGCTAACAATAGAAGTCTTTCACTCAGCACTCAGCACTCAGCACTCAGCACTATTCTTTGACATCACGGGGCGGTGGTGATGCCAGCGCCCGGAGGGGGGCCGGACGCGCCCCATCGCCCCGTGTTACTGCACGAGACGGTGCAGTACTTAGCGCCAGAGCGCGGCGGGTTGTTTGTGGACGCAACGCTGGGTCTTGGCGGGCACAGCGAAGCGCTCCTTGCGGCTTCGCCACAGACGCGCGTGCTCGGAATTGATCGCGACCGCGAAGCACTCGCCTACGCTCGCCGCCGCTTGGCGCACTTCGGCTCGCGCTGCCAACTCGTGCATGCGAACTTCCGCGAGTTGCCGCGAGTGCTCGTCGAAGCTGGCGAGCGAGAGGTGAGCGGCGTGCTCGCCGATCTGGGCGTCTCTTCGTTGCAGTTCGATAGCCCCGCGCGCGGCTTCAGTTTTCGGCATGACGCGCCGCTCGACATGCGTATGAACGTCGAGAGCGACGAGGAGACTGTCGCCCAGTTGCTCGCGCGTCTGTCGGAAGCGGAGATCGCGCGCATCATCTTTGAATATGGCGAGGAGCGACGATCAAGACGCATCGCGCGTTTGATCGTCGAGCGGCGCGAAGCGGGGCGACCCGTCGAGACGACGGCCGAGTTGGCGGAACTCGTCACGCGCGCTGTCGGGCGCAAACGAACGGATCGGATTCATCCGGCGACGCGCACGTTCCAAGCTCTGCGCATCGCCGTCAACCGTGAACTCGAAGGCTTGGCCGAGTTCATTGAAACGTCTGTTGATCTTTTACAACCGCAAGGACGGCTCTGCGTAATCAGCTTCCACTCGTTGGAGGATCGGATCGCGAAGCGCACGCTTCGTCGTCTGAGCGGCCATTGCGAGTGCGACGTGCGCGCGCCTGCGTGCAGTTGCGGCGCGCGCCGTGCGGTCGAAATCCTGACGCGCCGGCCCGTCACGCCGACCGACGAAGAGGCGGAGGAGAATCCGCGCGCACGTAGCGCCAAGCTGCGCGCCGCACGAAAACTCGGGCCGGACGAACAAGATTGATGAGCAAAATAGAAAGATGAGGAGACTACCGCAGCAACAGAATAACTCAAACGTGGCGCGCGAGCGTGACGAGCGCGCCGACCGTCGTCAGCTTGTACTGCTGGTCGGCGGGTTGCTGCTGGCCGGCGGATTCGTCGTCGCCATCTGGCAGCATTTTTCGGCCGTGCAGTACGGTTACAAGAACGAGGCGTTGCGCCAAGAACACGCGCGTCTGCTTGCGGAGCAGCAGCAGTTGCAACTGGCGTTGGATGAGGCCGCCGCGCCGGCTGCACTCGAACGCGCCGCACGGCAACTGGGTATGCAGTCGGCTCGTGCAACGCAGATAGGCGGCGCGCGTCGCACTGGAGCCGAAAGAGCAGCGCAACCGGCTGCGGCGCTGGCGGGCGCGACCGTCGCTGGCGCGCTCAACCGTTGAGCCGCATGTTGTCAAACGGATAATGCGCGTTGCAGCAAACATTCTCTCCCAACACGCGCACGCCGCCTGTAAGTTCGCAATGACGAGTATGCCGCCCGACCAGAAGTGATTAGCGTGCACGCACGATTTTGCAGTCAAGTGGTTTTCGCCTATGCCTGAGCGCCCTGCGCAGTTCAAAGTCCATCCTGACCCA
This sequence comes from Acidobacteriota bacterium, assembly GCA_003223935.1. Classification (GTDB taxonomy): domain Bacteria; phylum Acidobacteriota; class Blastocatellia; order Pyrinomonadales; family Pyrinomonadaceae; genus QHXQ01. The sequence continues at coordinate 30,809 of QHXQ01000026.1, forward strand.
TCGCGGCCACGCACATCTCTCGTCGTCACTGTCCTCATCATCTGGATGCTGATCATCGGGGGACAACTCGTCCGTCTGCAAGTCGGGCAGTACGACGTGCTCAGCGCGCGTGCGCGGCGACAACAACAGCAGACGGTTGAGACGACCGCCCCGCGCGGTCTCATCCTCGACCGCGCGGGGCGCGAACTCGCGCGCAGTCTCGAAGTGGATTCATTCTTCGTTGTGCCGTCTGAATTGACCGACGTGCACGATGCGGCGACACGGCTTGCGCTCGTGCTCGATCTGAAAGCGCCGGAGCTAGAGGCTCGCTTGCGCTCGGCGCAAGACGCGAAGCGCAAGTTTCTATGGCTCGCGCGCCAACTCGACGCAGACAAGGCAGAGCGTGTGCGTGCGTTGCAACTCGCGGGCGTGCATACGCAGAAGGAGACGAAGCGTTACTACCCGAACGGCTCGCTCGCGGCGCATGTGCTCGGCTTCGTCGGCACGGATGATGCAGGTTTGGCCGGCATTGAGCGTATGCGCGATGCGGCGCTCAAAGGCGATGGCGGCGCAGTGCGGCTCGACGGCGACGGCTTGCGGCGCGCTTACGATAGTCACGAACAAGCGGCGCAAGCGGGCCGCTCAATCGTGCTGACAATTGATCAGAACGTGCAGTATCAGGCTGAGCAGGCGCTCGGCGCGGCGATGGAACAGACGCACGCGAAATCGGCCACGGCCATCGTGCTCGACCCACACACGGGCGAGATTCTCGCGCTTGCCAACGCGCCGACGTTCGATCCGAATGATGCGCGCAGAGTCGGCGCGCAAGCAGGCGATAGTGAACATGCAGCACAGGATGTGAAGCGCAACCCCGCGCTCGAAAATATCTATGAGCCGGGTTCGACTTTTAAGATCGTGGCCTTCTCGGCCGCGCTTGAAGAGAAACTCGCGCGCCCCGAAGAGTTGATTGATTGTCAGATGGGTTCGATCACAGTCTTTGGTCGCGTCGTGCACGACTCGCACCCGCATGGCACGTTGACAGTCTCCGATGCGCTCGCTATGTCGAGCAACGTGGCCGCGATCAAATTGGGCATACGTGTCGGCAGCGCGCGTTTATATGACTACATCCGCCGCTTCGGCTTCGGCGCGAAGACCGGCGTCGAGTTGCCGGGCGAGACGAAGGGCTTGCTGCGCGACGTGAAGCGTTGGCAGCCGACCTCAATCGGCTCGATCCCGATGGGGCAAGAGATCGGCGTGACGGCCGTGCAGATGGCCGCCGCGTTCGGCGCGATTGCGAACGACGGCGTGCGCATGCAACCGCATCTGATCAGAGAGGTGCGCGAGGCTGATAGCACAACAGTCGAACAAGCGCAGCCCGAAGCACATCGCGTCATCAGTGCGGAGACGGCCGCGAAGCTCAAGCCGATGCTTGAGAGCGTGACCGTGAAGGGCACGGCGAAGCGCGCGCAATTGGATGGCTACACGACTGCGGGCAAGACGGGCACGGCGCAGAAGATCGATCCGCGCACGCACACCTACTCGCACACGAAGTTCGTCGCTTCGTTCGTCGGTTTCGCGCCGGTCGAAAATCCTGCGGTCGTGATCGCGGTGGTGATTGACGAGCCGGCCGGCGCGTACTATGGCGGCGAAGTGGCCGCGCCTGTGTTTCAACAGATCGCGACGAACGTGCTGCCGTATCTCAATGTCGAGCCGGACGCCGAACCGGATCAACAACCGGCGCATCGTGAACAACTCGCAGAGGTCGCGCCGGAGTTGCAACACGCAAGGGCAGTTGAACAAGCGCAGATGAACGATGCGCAGCAAGCGTTGTTGCCTGAAGTCGCCGAGCGTAACGGCGGCGAGGTGCGCGAGGTGGTCTATGCGCCTGCGGGCGAGCGTGCGCTGTTGATGCCAGACTTGCGCGGGCAGAGCGTGCGCGATGCGGCGCGTGTGTGCGCGCAGTTGGGGTTGGAGTTGGAAGCGCGCGGCGAAGGGCGCGCGTGGCAGCAAAGCCCTGAGCCGGGCGCGAGAATCGAATCGGGGCAGGTTGTACGCATTGATTTCGGTCGCAGCGATTGAGCTGCGCGAAAAGTTTGTTCGTTGTCGCACGCGGTCAGTCAAACGAACGAGGGCAAACAACTGACATTGATGGAGTGAGACATGACTCTTCCCCCGCAAAGTCATCCGCAATATGAACTACGTCGCCGGATCGCAGATTGCCGCGAACGCCTGCGCCGGTCACGAACAGGACAGAGACCGTCGGAGCGCGAAGCGCACACGCAAGCGTCAGCGGCGAACGACGAACCGACGAGCGAGGAGACGGCAGACGCGCCTATGCGACGGCGCGCGAGCCAGCGACGGCGCATGCGCCGTTGAACAAGTGGGCGCAAGGGTTCGGAAAACTTTCGCGCGGAGGCTGACAAAAGCAGCGTGAAGATCAGCACGGCAGCGCGGTTGATGCGCGCAGACACAACTGCGACAGCCGAGTTCTTTGACAAAGAGTTGACCGGCTTTTCGATAGACACGCGCACGGTCGCGCCCGGCGAACTGTTCTTCGCGCTCGCGCCCGAAGACTACAGGCGGCACTACTTCACCGCCACGCAGTTCGACGACGCGCATCGTTATCTGGCGCAAGCGTTCGCACGCGGCGCGGCCGGCGCGGTCGTCTTGCGCGCACGTGGCGCAGGCGATGAAGAGTTGCAGGCTTTAAGTGATCGACTGCTGCTCGTTGATGATGTGATTGACGCGCTGCAAGCGGTCGCGCACGGTGTGCTTGAGCATTGGGACGGACAAGTCGTCGGCATCACAGGGAGCGCGGGCAAGACGACGGCGAAGGATTTGACGGCGCACGTGCTCAAGAGCGCAGGCCGGCGCGTGTCGAAGACGCAGAAGAACTTCAACAACGAGTTGGGGCTGCCGCTCTCGATCCTGCAAATGGTTTCGGCGGGCGCGGAAGCGACGGACTTCGACGCGGCCGTGCTTGAATACGGGCAATCAATGTTCGGCGAGATCGCCAAGCTCACAGAGGTTGCGCCGCCCGACATCGGCGTCGAGTTGCTCGTCGCGCCCGCGCATCTGGAGTTCTTCGATTCAATCGAGCAGATCGCCGCAGGCAAGGCACAGCTCATTGAAAACTTGAAGCCGGGCGGCATCGCCGTCTTGAACGCGGACGACGAACGCGTCGCCGCGATGCGCGCGAAACACACGGGGCGCACCGTCACGTTCGGCATTGAAAATCAGGCGGACGTAATGGCTGCCGATATCGAACGCGCGCGTTTCGGTCTCACGCGCTTTCGCTTGTGCACGCCGCTCGGCGAAGCGATTGCAGAGTTGTCTTTGCCCGGTCGGCATAACTTGTCGAACGCGCTTGCGGCCTCCTCGGTCGCCACGTGCTTCGGCATCATGCCCGAAGTGATCGCCGCCGCGCTCGCTACGGCGAGACCGACGGAGATGCGCGGCGAGGTGATTGACTTCGCGCAGGAGTTCAGCGTGATTGACGATTCGTACAACTCGAATCCGGCGTCGCTGCTAAGCATGGCGCGTGCGCTCGCCGAAGGGCGCGCCGCAAGTGCAGACGAACGCGGCCGCCGCGCCATCGTCGTCGCAGGCGAGATGCTTGAGTTGGGCGCGGACGGCGCGGCGCTTCATCGCGCGGCGGGCCGCGAGATCGCGAGCCTTGACGTTGACTTGCTGTGGGGCGTGCGCGGATTGGCGAGTGAGTTGATCGAGGGCGCACGCGACGCCGGCATGAGCGCGGCGGCGACGCGGTTCTTTGCGACGACTGAAGAAGCGGCTGCGGCGCTCCTTGATGAAGTGCGCGCGGGCGATCTCGTCTTGGTTAAGGGATCGCGCAGCGTGCGGACGGATAAGATCGTGACAGCTCTGCGTGAGCGTTTCCCGACTGTGGGTGAGGACGAGCCGACGACGTGAGTTGCCACAGTCAGTACGTTGTGTAAAAGACGTTTGAGATCAGCATGATCTACTACATCTTTTATGAGTGGCTCTTCAAACGGCTGTCGGGGCAGCAACCGGAGTCCGTTTTTTTCAAGGCGCTCAACGTTTTTCAGTACGTCACGTTTCGCACCGCTTACGCGACGATCACGGCGCTTTTGATCTCGCTCATCTTCGGCGGGCGCGTGATTCGCGCATTGCGTGAGTTGAACGTCGGCCAACAGATACGCGAAGAAGGGCCGCAAGCGCACATGGCCAAGCGCGGCACGCCGACGATGGGCGGCGTGCTCATCATCGGCTCGGTGCTCATCTCGACTTTGCTCTGGGCCAAGCTGTCGAGCATCTACGTCTGGATCACGATGGGGGCGACGACGCTCTTCGCCTTGATCGGATTCTTGGACGACTACGCGAAGGTGACCAAGCGGCAGAGCTTGGGGCTGACGGGCAAACAGAAACTGCTCGCGCAGTTTCTGATCGCGCTCGGCATCTGGGCGACGCTCTATTTTTTTACGGACTACTCTTGGAACTTGAGTATTCCGTTCTTCAAGTTGACGGCAACGAGCGGCGTCACATACATCGGCCCTTGGCTCTATCTGCCGTTCATCCTGATCGTACTCATCGGTTCATCGAACGCGGTGAACCTGACGGATGGTTTAGACGGGCTGGCGATCAGCGTCACATTCGTCGCGATGGTGGCGCTGACGGCGTTTACATATGTGAGCGGCGACGAGCGTTGGGCGCGGCTGCTGCTCTTGACCTTTCAGAAGGACGTGGGCGAGTTGACGGTCTTCTGCGGCGCGATGGTCGGCGCGAGTTTAGGCTTCTTGTGGTACAACGCGCCGCCCGCCGATGTCTTTATGGGCGACGTGGGTAGCCTCGCTATCGGCGGGGCGTTCGGCACGATTGGCATCTTGACCAAGCAGGAGTTGATCCTCGTCTTCGTCGGCGGTGTGTTCGTCATGGAAGCGATCTCTGTGATGCTGCAAGTCTCTTTCTTCAAACTGACGAAGCGGCACACGGGCACAGGGCGCAGGCTCTTTAAGATGACGCCCCTGCATCATCACTTCGAGATGCAAGGCTGGAAAGAATCTAAAGTTGTCTTTCGCTTTTTGATCCTTGCGATCCTGTTTGCGCTGTTGAGTCTATCAACGTTGAAGCTGCGTTAATGAAGTTTCGATGGAACTGAGCGGCAAAAAAGTTCTGGTCATTGGCGCGGCGCGGAGCGGCGTGGCGGCGGCGCGTTTTCTCGCGGCGCGCGGCGCAGTGGTGGCCTTGAATGATCGCAAGCCGCTTGAGGAATGGACGGACGAAGCGCGGGCATTGAAAGAGTCCGGCGTGGGCCTCGTCGCGGGCGAGTTGCCGATGTGGTTGATGGATCAGATCGAGTTGGTCGTGTTGAGTCCGGGCGTGCCGACCAAATCAATTCCGGCGCGCTACATGGAGCGCGCGGGCGCGGAGGTGATCGGCGAGATTGAATTGGCCGCGCGCTTCTTGCGCGGGCGCATCGTCGCCATCACCGGCACGAACGGGAAGACGACGACGACCGCCTTGATCGGTGAATTGCTCAAGGGCGCAGATTTGCCTGTACAAGTCGGCGGCAACATCGGCACGCCGCTCATCTCGTTGGTTGAAACTTCGCGTGCAGACGGCTGGACGGTCGTCGAAGTCTCAAGCTATCAGCTTGAGACGATTGACACGTTTCATCCGACCGTCGCCATCGTCTTGAACCTGATGCCCGACCACATGGATCGCTACGAGCATTTGATGGACTACGCCGCCGCCAAGCATCGCATCTTCCGCAATCAGACGGCGGAGGATGTTGCGATCCTAAACGCCGACGACGAGATCGTCTCATCATGGGCGTCGGGCCTGAGCGCGCATGTCGTACTGTTCAGCACGGCGCGCGAACTTGAAGAAGGTCTCTTCTTGCGCAACGGGCAAGAGATCGTTTCGCGCACACGCGACGGCGAGCGCGTGCTCGCGCGCCGCGACGAGATGCAGTTGCGCGGGCTGCATAACGTGCAGAACGTGATGGCGGCATTGGCGGCCGGTCTTGCCTGCGGCGCGGCGCCCGATTCGATGCGCGAGACGATTAAGAATTTTGAGCCAGTCGAGCACAGGCTTGAACGTGTCGCGGAAATTAACGGCGTCGAGTTTTACAACGACTCGAAGGCGACGAACGTGGATGCGACCGTCAAGGCGCTCGAAGCGTTCGCCGACGCGGCGGGCCAAGTCGTCTTGATTCTCGGCGGGCGCGGTAAGAACGCGCCTTATGCGCCGCTTGCGCCGCTCGTCGAGCGGCACGTGCGCGCGCTCGTCCTCATCGGCGAGGACGCGGATCGGATCGAGCAGGAGTTGCAAGCTTATGCCCCAGCAACACGCGCCGTAAGTATGCAAGATGCCGTGCAGCGCGCGACGGCGCTCGCGCAAGCCGGCGACGTAGTGCTGCTCGCGCCCGCGTGCGCGAGCTTCGACATGTTCGACAACTTCGAGCAGCGCGGGTGGGTATTCAAGGAAGCGGTTAAAGAAGTTGCAAGTTCAAAGTTGCAGGTTTCAAGTTCAGCATAACTTTGAACCTTGAACCTTAAACTTTGAACGGTTTTCGCTATGGCAAGGAAACTACAAGCGGACGAGTGGTTGTTTGCGACGACCGTTGGCCTCGCGCTCTTTGGCGTCGTGATGGTCTATAGCGCAAGTGCGCCCATCGCGTTGCAGCAGAACGGCACGCAGTATCACTACGTCATCCGGCAAGGCTTGTGGACGCTCATCGGTTTCGGCGCGATGTTCGTCGGCATGCGTTTGGATTACAGCTTGCTGCGCCGCGGCTGGTTGGCTTACGGCCTGCTCGCGTTGACTGTGCTGTTGCTTGTGGCTGTGTTCGGGTTCGGCAAGATTAACGGTGCGCATCGTTGGATCAGGTTCGGGCAATCGCTCTCCTTTCAGCCGTCGGAATTGGCGAAGTTGACGCTGGCGATCTTTCTTGCGCGTCTGCTCGAACGGCGCGCGGGCGAAGAGCAACTTTTCTGGCGGACGTTTGCGCCGTGTGTCGCGGTGACAGGACTGCTCGTCGTGCTCGTCGCGGGCGAACCTGATCTCGGCACGGCGATGATGCTTGGCGTCGTCGGGTTGACGCTGCTCTTTGCGGCGGGCGCGCGGCTGCAACATCTGGGCTTGATGCTTGCGCCTGCGCTCGTCGGCGTGGCGGGCATGATCTTGCTGTTCCCTTGGCGCGTGAAGCGCTTCATGGCGTTCCTCGATCCTTGGGCGGACGCGCAAGGCGCGGGCTTTCAAGTGGTGCAGTCTCTGATGGCGGTCGGATCGGGCGGCGTGCATGGTCTGGGTTTTGCGCAAGGCAAACAGAAACTTTTCTTTCTGCCGTTCGCGCATTCGGATTTCATCTTCGCGGTGGTGGGCGAAGAACTAGGATTGGTCGGCACGTTGCTACTACTCGGCGCGTTTGGTTTCTTTCTGTGGCGCGGCGTGCGTGCAGCCAGACGCGCGCCTGATCGCTTCGGCATGTTGCTCGCACTCGGCATCGTGACCGGCATCGTCGCGCAGGCGCTCTTTAATATGAGCGTGGTGTTGTCGCTCGTGCCGACGAAGGGCATCCCGCTGCCGTTCGTCTCCTACGGCGGCACGTCCACAGTGTTCATGCTCTTCGCGGTCGGCGTGCTCTTGAACATCTCGCAGCAGGGCACTGCGCTCAACGATCTGACGATGCTGCGCTACGCGAGCGACGCGTCGGTTATCGCTAACGCACGAAGGCGCGCGCCCGTTGTGCAGGAGTGGCAACCGGAGGGACGCGGTTGAATTGACAATGCGTGCGCTCTTTGCAGCGGGCGGCACGGGCGGGCACATCTACCCGGCCATCGCGGTGGCGAACGAGATCATGCGCCGCGACGTCGCATCGGTTGTGCGCTTCGTCGGCACAGCACGCGGGCTTGAGACGCGACTCGTGCCGCAAGCAGGTTACGAGTTATCGCTCATTGAAAGCGCGGGTCTCGTGAACATGGGTTGGCGCGAACGCATGCGCGGCCTTGTAGTGCTGCCGAAAAGTTTTCTCGCAGCGCGGCGGCTCATACGCGAGTTCCATCCCGATGTGGTCGTCGGCGCGGGCGGTTACGTGTCGGGGCCTGTGCTGCTCACGGCCGCGCTCGGTCGCGTGCCGACGTTGATTATGGAATCGAACGCCGTGCCGGGTTTTACCAACCGGCGGTTAATTCGATTTGTTGACGCAGCCGCCGCTTCGTTTGAAGCGACGCTGCCTTATTTCGGCAAGAAGGGTGTGGTCACGGGCAATCCCGTCCGCCGCGAGTTCTTTGACATTCCAGCTAGGAAGCGCGACCCGGCGCGCTTTTCTCTGCTCCTGTTTGGCGGCTCGCAAGGTGCGCGCGCGATCAACGAAGCGATGATCGCCGCGCTCACAGAGCTTAATGCGCACCGCTCGGTGCTCGGCATCACGCATCAAACGGGCCGGCTCGATTTCGCGCGCGTGCGTGCAGCCTACGAGCAAGCGGGTTGGATTGAGCGCGCGGACGTGCGCGAGTACATTGACGATATGGTGACCGCTTTCGCCAACGCTGATCTGATCATCGCGCGCGCGGGCGCGACGACGAGCGCAGAACTGGCCGCTGCCGGTCGCGCCGCGATCATGATCCCGTTGCCCGGTCAACTTGAGCAGCAACGCAACGCCGAAGTGCTCCAACAAGCCGGCGCAGCCCGCATGATCTTGCAGACGGACTTGACCGGCGCACGACTCGCGCAAGAGATCAACGCGCTCGTCAATGAACCTGAACGGCTCAACGCGATGCAACAAGCCGTGCGCCATTTCGCCCGCCGCGACGCAGCCGCCGTGACGGTGGATTTGATAGAAAGGCTGAGCAGCAGTGGTCAGAGGTCAGAGATCAGAGGTCAGTGAACATGAAATCAAGACTGAACTCGACACTCGAAGCTTTTTCTGATCTCTAACCTCTGATCTCTGACCTCTGTTGTTATGTTTCACCGCATACGCCACGTCCATCTGGTCGGCATCGGCGGCATCGGCATGTCTGGGATCGCAGAGGTCTTGTGCAACTTGGGCTTTCGCGTGTCGGGGTCGGATTTGAAACGCTCATCGGTGACGGACAGGTTGGAACAGTTGGGCACGACGATCTTTGAAGGGCACAGGGCAGAGCACGTGGGCGACGCGCAGGTGGTGGTTCGCTCCACAGCCGTGCGCGATGACAACCCGGAAGTGTTGGCGGCGCGCGAGCGTTCGATCCCTGTGATCCCGCGTGCGGAGATGTTGGCGGAGTTGATGCGTCTGAAGCAGGACACGGTCGCAGTCGCAGGTTCACATGGCAAGACGACGACGACTTCGATGATCGGCACAGTGCTCGGCGGCGCGGGCCTTGATCCGACGGTTGTGGTCGGCGGCGTGGTCGGCGCGTTCGGCTCGAACGCGCGTTTGGGCAAGAGCGATCTGATGGTGGTTGAAGCAGACGAGAGCGACCGATCCTTTTTGATGTTGACGCCGACCTTTGCCGTCGTCACCAACATTGATCGCGAGCACATGGATTACTACTCGGACATGGACGACATGCGCGATTGCTTTGTCAGCTTCGTCAACAAAGTGCCGTTCTACGGCGCGGCCGTGCTGTGCCTCGACGATCCGCACGTGCAAGCGGTCATCCCGCGCGTCAAACGTCGGCGCATAACTTACGGCTTGAGCGCGCAAGCCGACATCTCGGCGCACGCGATTCGCTTCGACCGCCCGTTCGGTTCGACCTTCACGGTCTGGCAAGGGCATGAAGTCGCCGGCGATGTGGAGTTGAATCGCCCGGGCCTGCACAACATCTACAACGCGCTCGCGGCGGTCGCCATCGGCTTCGAGTTGGGCGTGCCGTTCGACGTGATCGCGCAGGCGCTGGCGAGTTATACGGGCGTCAATCGGCGCTTTCAATTCAAGGGCGAGGCGGCCGGCGTGCTGATCATTGACGACTACGGGCATCATCCGACGGAAGTGCGCGCGACCCTCGCGGCGGCGAAGGTCGGCTCAAAGGGCCGGCGCATGGTCGTCCTGTTCCAGCCGCATCGTTACACGCGCACGCGCGATCAGTTGGACGAGTTTGCGCGCGCGTTCAATAACGCGGACGTGCTGCTCTTGACGGACATCTATGCGGCGAGCGAAGACCCGATTCCGGGCATCACGGCCGAGACGTTGACCGAGGCGATCAGAAGCTACGGCCACAAGAACGCCGCCTACGTCGGCAGCCTTGAGACGGCCGTCAAAGCACTCGTCAGCGAAGCGCGTCCCGGCGATATGGTCGTCACGCTCGGCGCGGGCAACGTCTATCAAGCGGGCGAACAGTTGCTTGAGCTATTGAAGAAGAACGGCAAATGACAACTGAAACGCAAAGCATGATCGAGCTACAAACACGCGATGCGGCGATTGAAGAGATCGTGGCGCGTCTGGGTGTGCGCGCCGAGCGCGGCCGACGCTTTGCGGAGTTGACGAGTTTGAAAGTGGGCGGCGCGATTGATTGGGTGCTGTCGCCTGCGACGGAAGAAGAGGCGGCGGCGGTCGTCGCCGAACTTGAGCGCGCGCAAATACCTTGGCGCGTACTCGGCGCGGGCAGCAACGTGCTGGCTGATGATGCGGAGCATCATTACGTTGTCGTCTCGATGCGCGAGGTCAAAGGCGTGATGCGCTTTGAGGGCGAGCGCGTGACGGTGAGCGCGGGCTATTCGCTGCCGCGCCTCTGCATTGAAGCAGCGCGGCGCGGTCTCGCGGGCATCGAGGGCTTAGGCGGCATACCGGGCACGGTCGGCGGCGCGCTGTGGATGAACGCGGGCGCTTATGGGCATGAGATCGGTACGGTGGTCGAGACTGTACGGGTGGCGCGTGGCGGCAAGGTTGTTGACGTGCCGGGCAGCGAAGTGAAATGGGACTACCGGCATACATCATTTCAAGAGGGCGAGTTGTTGTTGGGCGCGACGCTGCACCTGCGCCCAGATGAGCCGGCGCACATTATCACGCGCATGGCTGAGGTCAAACGCAAGCGCATGGACTCGCAGCCACACGGCGCACGCAGCGCCGGTTGCTTCTTCAAGAATCCGCCGGGCACAAGTCTCTCGACCGGCAAGCTGATTGACGAACTCGGCATGAAGGGCCAGCAGCGCGGCGGCGCGACGGTCTCGCCCGTCCATGCCAACTTCATCGTGACCGAAGGCGAAGACGCGCGCGCCGCCGATGCGCTCGCGCTCGCCGAAGAGATACGCGAACGCATCCGCCGCGAGCGCGGCGTCGAGCTTGAGTACGAAGTAGAAATCTGGCGCAGCAACGAGCAAGCAGCGACGACCGATGGGCAGAGCGAAACGCAGTCGGCGCGCACTGAAACTGAGAACGAGCAACACAACGAATCTAAGGACGTGCAGGAAGAGACGAGATGTTGAGGGAGCAGGTCATCACCCCACGTAGCGGGAAGCGCGCGCCGCAGAGTCGCGGGCGCACGGGCGGCGTCGCGCAGAAGCCGGTCGCGCGTCGTGGCGCTGCGCCGCGTGCGACCGCGCGTAGTTCGGCTTGGCGCAAGACACTCGTGTGGATGCCTGCGCTCGGTAAGTTGCTGCTCGCCGTCTGCGCTGGTCTGCTCGCGTTTCATCTCTATCGCACGGCGGCCGCATCCGCTTTCTTCACTCTGCGCACGGTTGACGTAAGCGGCGCGGCGCGCGCGTCAACGGATCAGATCGAAAAGATCGTGCGCCACGCCGCCGGCCCCGGCGGCGTATGGCGCGCAAACCTTGAAGCGATCCGCGCGGAGCTTGAGCGGCAGCCTTGGGTGCGTTCGGCGACAGTTGCGCGCGTGTTGCCCTCGGGCTTGCGCGTGCGGATCAACGAGCGCGTGCCGCGCGCGGTTGTGCGCGCCTCAAACGGGCGGCTGATGTGGGTTGACGACGACGGCGTGATTGTCGGCTCGGTCGCACCGACCGATCAGATGCCCGCATTCTTCCTGCGCGGTTGGGATGAAGCGGAGACGCCGCAGGCGCGCGCAGACAATCAGCAGCGCGTGGCCAAGTTGCTTGCGTTGCAGAACGAGTGGACGACGGCCGGACTCGCCGAGCGCGTCAGCGAAGTGAACTTGGACGATCTGCACGACGTGCGCGCGCAACTCGCGGGCGCAGACTCGCAGGTCGAAGTGCGGTTAGGCCGTGACGATCTGACGAAGCGGCTGCGCCAAGCTTTGCAAGCGCTCGACGAGCAGCGCCAGACGCCGCGCGCTGCACTCGTCAGTTACATAGACATGACGCAGGGCAAACGCGCCGTCATCGGTTTCCTGCGCGCGCAACCGCCGACGGCCAACGAAACAAAGAACAACTGACAACGATGGACAACGGCCAAACTAGGAGATGAAGCGCATGGCGAAACGCGAGGCGTACACGACGGGCCTGAGCATCGGGACGAGCCGTGTCACGTGCATCATCGGCGAGCAGGGTGATGGCGGCGCGCTCGACATCGTCGGCATCGGCGAGGCGGAGGCGCGCGGCCTGCGCAAAGGCGTCATCGTCAACCCCGATGCGGCCGTTGATGCGATCCGCCACGCCGTCGAAGCGGCCGAGCGCATGTCGGGCCTCCCCGCCGAAGAGGTCACGATCAATCTCGCCGGCTCGCACATCATGGGCTTCAACGGGCAAGCCATTGTCGCCGTCTCAGGGCGTGACCGCGAGATCACGAACGACGACGTGCGCCGCGCGATTGATTCCGCCTGCGCGATTCAACTGCCCGCCGGGCGCGAGATCGTGGATCGGCTGCCGCAAGAGTTCATCGTTGACGATCAAGACGGCATCAACGATCCGGTCGGCATGATCGGCGCGCGGCTCGCCGTCAAAGTCCACATCGTCACTAGCCCCGTGACCGCGCGGCAGAACGCGATCAATGCGGTGAATCGCGCTGGTCTCATCGTTTCCGACATGGTGCTTGAACAACTCGCCGCCGCCGAAGCTTCTCTGACCGATGAAGACAAAGAGTTCGGCTCGGCCCTCGTGGACATCGGCGCGGAGACGACCGGCCTTGTGATCTATCAACGCGGCGCGGTGCAGCACACGGCCATGTTCGCCTTGGGCGGCGCACATTTTACGAACGATATAGCGTTCGGCTTACGCACGCCGATCCCCGAAGCCGAAAAGATCAAACGCTCGTTTGGTTATGCGTCGAGCGCATCTTTGAGCGAGATGGAGCGCGGCGAACAGGTCGAAGTGCCTTCGGTCGGCGGGCGCGGGCCGCGTCTGTTGTCGCGGCAAATCTTGTGCGACATCCTTCAGCCGCGCGCCGAAGAGGTGTTGATGCACGTCGCCGACGAGATACGCGAGTCGGGCTGGGAGCGACAACTGTCGAGTGGCATCGTGCTCGCGGGCGGCGGTGCACTTCTGAGCGGCCTCTGCGAAGTCGCGGAGCAAGTCTTCGATGCGCCGGTGCGCGTCGGCTACCCAGAGAGAGATCGTTTTGGCGGTCTCATCGAGGACATTCAAAGCCCTTCGTGGACTGCCGCGGCGGGCCTCGCGCTCGTCGCCATGCGCGCGCAAACAGTGGAAGCGCGGCGCGCGGCGGGCAAACGAGACGGGAGCGGCGCTTTAGGCGCGTTCGTCTCCAAATTTCGTGATCGTTTCAGTAGTATTTTCTGACAAGATGTTGTATGCTGCGGCGCCAGCCGGCACAGGATATAGTCCGCAAGATATGGGTGTCCCCGGCGCGCACAGCCCAAAATAACCGCATAGGCGCTTCACGGGCGCGAAGACGATGGAAGTCGAGAGAGGAAAGATGATGATGACACCTGACGGCCGTCCGCCGGGCAACGGCATAAACATGTTCATTGATGACGACCCGCCGATCACCGGCGCGCGCATCAAGGTGATCGGCATCGGTGGCGGTGGCAGCAACGCCGTCAACCGCATGATCGAGGCCGGCATAGACGGGATCGAGTTCCTCGTCGCCAACACGGACTTGCAGGCGTTGAAGCGTTCGCGTGCGCCGATCAAAATTCAACTCGGCGGCAAGCTGACCAAAGGCTTGGGCGCGGGCGCGAACCCTGAAGTCGGCCGCAATGCCGCGCTCGAAGATACGGAGAAGATCATCGAGGCACTTGAAGGCGCGGACATGGTCTTCGTCACGACGGGCTTGGGCGGTGGCACGGGCACGGGCGCAGCGCCGATCATCGCTTCCTTAGCGACCGAGTTGAGCGCGCTCACCGTTGCGGTCGTCACCAAGCCGTTTCATTTCGAGGGGCGGCGCAGGATGCAGCAAGCCGAGCAGGGCTTGCGTGAGTTACGCGAGTGCGTGGACACGGTCATCACGATCCCGAACGAGCGTTTGCTGCACACGGTAGATCGCACCGTCTCGCTGACGGATGCGTTCAAGTTGGCGGACGACGTGCTCCGCCAAGCGGTGCAGGGCATCAGCGATCTGATCACCGTGCCGGGTCTCATTAACTTGGATTTCGCTGACGTGCGGGCGATCATGGAGGGCATGGGCATGGCATTGATGGGCGCGGGGCGCGCGAGCGGAGAGAACCGCGCGATCAACGCGACGCAGCAAGCTATCTCCTCGCCGCTCTTGGAAGAGGCCAGCATACAGGGCGCGAAGGGCGTGCTGATTAACATCACGGGCGGCACTGATCTGAAACTCTACGAGGTCAACGAAGCCGCTTCGATCATCCGCGAGGCCGCGGACGAAGATGCCAACATCATCTTCGGCGCGGTGATTGATGAAGCGATGCAAGATGAGATGAAGATCACGGTCATCGCCACCGGCTTCGACCGCGAGGCGGTTACCGTCGGCGTCTCAGCCGGCGCAGAGACGTTGCCAGCCACCCCGCCGCGCTACACGCCACAGCGCGGCACAGAAGAGTTGCCCAATCGTACGGCGGCCGGGCAAGTGCGCAGCGACGATCTGGACGTGCCCGCGTTCATTCGCAAGAAAGCGGACTGAAAAAGTAGATGGCAGTAGGCGGTAGGCAGTCAAGCGCCGGTTGGATTAACACTCACGGGTTCGAGTGCATTTCAAACCGGCGGCTTACTGCCTTCAATCTTTCGCTCTGTTTTGTCTTAACTGCCTACCGCCTACTGCCTACTATCGTGCGGCTTGCCAAATCCGCTTTGCTCGTGTAGCATGTCGCGCATTCCTGATAGGAATTAATTTTCAACAAACGGGTCAACAACCGTTTCTCATCCGAGCAACGACCGCCGCCTGCGTTGGAAGGGGCGCAGGCTAGAGGCACGCGCTTCCCCTGTTTGGTAACTTGCCTGAGTCAAACGTCTCAGGGTCATTAAAGACCGACGGCGCGCCCCTGCTGGTTTCCCGCTTGTTAGGACTCTTGAAGGTAGGTGAATCGAGGTGAATCGTAAACTCATACGCACGACGTTAGCTGAAGTGAAAGGGCGCGAGGTGCCGCATCACAAAGAGCGCACGCACGAGGGCGGCCGAGCAGGCCAAGACCGGCGCGGCGGCCCACCGCCGAGCCGCGACAGCGCAGCCGCCGCCGCCGCCGCGCAAGGGCGCAAGCGCATCCCGGCTGCCGAGACCAACGCGGAAATCTTCTACTACAAAAAGCAGATGGACGCGCACACGGTCATGGTCATCGTGCTGTTGGACGGTGAAGAGATCGAGGGCACGATTGAGTGGTACGACCGCAGCGCGCTCAAGGTCAATCGCAAAGACGCGCCCAACATCCTGCTCTTGAAGCACAACATCAAGTACATGTTCAAAGCCGAAGACCGCAATGGCGGCGGCGGCGAAGAGACGAGCGGCTGAAGCGAGCAGCTTTCGTGAACGCGAACGAATAGGCGCACGAACGGCCCCGACGCGTCGCGGGCCGTTCGTGCGCTTGTTCGCGCGAACGTCTTATGAACGAGACTTGGCCCAGCGAGACGAACGACAGCGCGACTGGCACGATGGTTCACCGGCCGCGCATCGCGATCACGATGGGCGACCCCGCAGGCATCGGCCCTGAAGTCGTCTTAAAGGCCGTCGCCGAAGAGAAGGTGCGCCGCGCCTGCCGCCCCATCATCGTCGGCGATGCGCAACTCTTGGCGCACACGGCGCGGACGCTCGACCTCTTGTGCGGTTACGATGTCGTGCTGCGCGGCGAACCGTTCCTTGAGCCGGCGGACGATCCCGTCATCTATCATCTCAATAATATCAGCGGGCACGTCGAGCCGGGCGTCGAGTCGGGCGCAGCGGGGCGTGCAGCGGCCGAGTACATCGAAGCGGCCGTCGAGTTGTGCGCGGCTGGAGCGGCGGACGCAATCTCGACTGCGCCGATCAACAAGCGCGCGCTCTTCCTTGGCGGCTACAGCTTTCCCGGTCATACGGAATTCTTAGCGCACCTGACGCGCGCCGAAGAGTGCGCGATGGCCTTTGTCGCCGCCAACCTGCGCATCGTCTTGATCTCGACGCACGTGCCTCTGGCCGATGCGATCCGTCTAGTCGAACGCCAACGCATCGAGCGCGTCGTCCGGCTGACGGATCGCGAGTTGAAGCGTTGGGGCATCGAAAGACCGCGCATCGCGGTCGCCGCGCTCAACCCGCACGGCGCGGAGGGCGGACTGTTCGGCGTCGAAGAGGCGGCCGAGATCGCGCCGGCCGTGGCCGCTTGCCGCGACGAAGCGGGCATCGCCGTGTCGGGGCCTTTCTCTGCGGACACGATCTTTTTGCGCGCCTCGCGCGGCGAGTTCGATGCCGTTGTCGCTTGCTATCACGATCAGGCGATGATTCCGGTCAAGTGTCTCTCGTTCGGCGAAGCCGTCAACGTCACATTGGGCTTGCCGTTTATCCGCACGTCGGTTGATCACGGCACGGCGTTCGACATCGCGGGCAAAGGCGTGGCCGAGCATTCCAGCATGGTCGCCGCCATCCTGCTCGCCGCCGAACTCGCGCGCACCGAACAGAGCGGCCAAGAAGCGGTCTTGTGATTATGAACGACGACGCGCAACTCACCGCGCGACCTATAAACATGAGCGCTATGCGACTCCAAGACAAAAGCTACTGCTCACATCGCCGCGCCTTCGTCATGCTGATCGTTACGGCTTTCATCTGCGCACCCGTCTGCGCCGCCGAAAAAACTTTGCGCAAAGACGTGGCGCGCAAAACGATCATGCGTGTCGCGGGGTTACAGTTGAAGAAGAGCGCGGTCAAGGTCAAGCAGGTGTCGGGCGCAAGCGCGCCGGTCGAAGTGTCTGCTGCGATCAAGACCGCTTTTCATTTCAAGCGGCGAGCCGATGGGAGTTGGCAGGTCGTAGAGGTGCGCGTCGGCGACCGGCAGTGGGAAGAGATTGACCAACTCGCACGCGCTTGGCACTTTGAGCGCACGACGCCGCTCATCGCGCAACTCGAACAGTTGACCGCCCAGTTTGAAGCACAGCAACGCGCGCGCGCTACCGAGCGGAAGCGGCACAAGCAAGAGGACAAAGAGAGCAGCAAAGATCAGCGCAAGCACAAACAAGCTGCCGACACTGCGGCAACTAACGCTCAGGATTTTCGCGCCGGCCCGTTCGTCGGCAAAAGTTTTGCCTCGTTGCTCACGTCCGCCACGGTCGAAACTGAGATTGACATGACGTTTCGGCTCAACCGTGACGCGGGTGGCGCGTGGCAAGCGACCGAAGCGCGCATCGGCGATGACGCATGGCAAGATACGGCCGCGCTCGTCCACGTGCTCGACGCTGAGAAAGTCGCCCGCGCCCGCGCAGACCTCGACGCGCTTGCCGCCGCCCTCGAAGCTTTCCGCCGCGAGCGCGGCTTCTACGTCGTCGCCGATTCATCGGCCGCGTTAGTTGACCAACTCAACCCACGTTACACGCCCGACGTCATCCGCATAGACCCTTGGCATCGCCCTTACGAATACACCGGCACGCGCGACACCTACGCCTTGCGCTCGCTTGGGCCTGATGGCAAAGCCGGAACAGATGACGACATCACACTAACCGGCGGTATGCCGCTCAAACCGAGCGGGCGTAGCGGGCTCGAATGACCGGCAAAAGCCCGCAAACGGTGCAAGTTAGACCATCTCCTCCGTATTTCTTCTTGACGCTCAAACGGCGCGGGTGTTAGGTTTCAAGAGTGGCCTTTGAAGGGAAGGCCGCGACCGTTTGAGACTCACGCCCTGTGCCGCTTGCCGCCTGTTGTGCGCGCAAGGTATCTTGCCCGGCGGCGCACGCCCTTTGCAAGGAGTCGGTTGTTGCTTACGGGACGCAAACTGCTGCTCGCTGACGATTCGCTCACGATCCAAAAAGTTGTGAGTCTGACCTTTGGCGATGAAGGCATGGAGGTCGTCGCCGTCGGCAGCGGCGACGAAGCCCTCAAGCAACTGGAAACGTTTGCGCCCGACATCGTGCTCGCGGACGTGTTCATGCCTGAACCGAACGGTTATCAGGTCTGTGAACACATCCGGCGCGACGAGCGTCTGCGGCGCACGCCAGTCTTGTTGCTTGTGGGCACGTTTGAACCTTTCAATGAAGCGGAGGCGCGCAGAGTTGGCGCGGACGATGTTTTGACGAAACCATTCCAATCAATACGCGAACTCGTGAGCAAGGTGGGCCAACTGCTCGGCGGGCGCAAAGAAGAGCAGCCGGACGATAAGGCCGCGCACGGCGCAGTTGACGCCGGCCGTGAAGCGCCGGACATAAGTGTGGCGCAAGAGAGCGCCGCGCCGCCCGCGTTCCCTTGGGCACGACCGGCGGAAGAACCAGCGGCCACGAGTCAGACTTGGCCGCCAGCGCCTGAGGCGCACGCCGCCTCGTACAACGATTTCGACATGGATGATCAGACGATTCAAACCACGCCGGCCGAAGCCTTCGGCAGTCATGTAGACATGAGTGAAGGAGGCAGCGAACAGATGACGCATGAGGTCGAAGCCGCAGGCGATTGGGCGCACGCGCACACAGATGAAACATCTTTCATCGTGCTTGATGAACCGCAGCCCGCACCTGTGCAAGCCGAAGCGCCGAGCGCGCCGGAGTTGAGCTACGCCGGCAGTCCGACCGCCGCGCCGGAGTTCATGCAACGCGCGGCGCAGGTCGCCAACGCAGACGATGCGCTACTTGATCTCGGTGAGAGCGTTGCGGACGCGAGCGCGGCTGCGCCCGCAGCCGACGAGTTTATCCTCGATCTCGACGGCGAAACGTTCGCGCCCGCGCAAGAGGTCGCAGAAGCAGCGCCGCCGCGCGTGATGTACGCCGAAGGCTTGGCCAGTTCGCCCACAGAAGCCGCCGCACCGCTTGTCACAGAGGAAGCGCCGCACACGGACGCACGCGCGCTCGAAGCCGACGCGCAGGCTTACGAACAACCGCCACAGTCCGGGCAGGCCGTGGAGTTGGTGCTGCCGGAGACGGCGGCCGCCGAGCCGCCGCAAGAGGCGGAAGCGAGCATGATGCGCGACGCAGCAGTAGTAGCAGCGCCTGCGGTGCATGAGCTAGAGACGCAGGCAGCGGCGCAGCCTGAAACGGCCGCCGTGCCGACAGTTGGCATTGATGAAGGCAGCGCGGCACAGTTGTCGCCGGAGATGGTTGACGTGATCGCGCGGCGCGTCGTCGAGTTGATGTCGGACAAGGTTGTGCGCGAGATCGCTTGGGAGATCGTCCCCGACTTAGCGGAACGCCTCATCAGACGCCGCCTCGAAGAAGAGCGCACGCAAGAAGCGCGCTAACAAACCAAGCGCAGAGCAGACACGGATCGAGCCAGAGGCGGACGCACAAGCCGCCGCGCTCGATCCTTTTTTTGCGGCCAGTTATCAGCGTTCAGCAGTCAGCCGCGACGTGAAACCGCCGGCCGATTGCTTTACAATGTCGAACGACTGAACAATAAATTAAAGCTGCTCGCTGACGGCTGAAAGCTGATTGCTGACTCATGGAGATTCCGAAGACATACGACCCGAAAGAAGCAGAAGCGCGGCACTATGCGCGCTGGGAGGCGCAGGGGTTTTTCGCGCCAGAGATCAATCGCGACACGTCTGCGCCCGTCTATTCAATCGTCATCCCGCCGCCGAACGTGACGGGGGCGCTCCACATGGGTCATGCCCTACAGCACACGATCATGGACGTGCTGACGCGCTACCACCGCATGCGCGGCTATCGCACGCTCTGGCTACCCGGTGAAGACCACGCGGGCATCTCGACGCAGATACAGGTTGAGCGCCAACTGAAGCGCGAAGGCTTAACGCGCCACGACTTGGGGCGCGAAAAATTCGTTGCGCGCGTCTGGCAGTGGAAAGAACAGTACGGCGGCGAGATCATCAGGCAGATGCGGCGCGAGGGCGCGAGCGTTGATTGGTCGCGCGAGCGGTTCACGATGGACGAAGGGCTATCGCGCGCCGTGCGCGAATTCTTCGTGCGTTGTTATGAAGAGGGTTTGATCTATCACGGCGAGGGTTTGATCAGTTGGTGTCCGAAAGATCAGACCGCGCTCTCTGACTTGGAGGTCGAGAAGGAAGCGCAGGCTGGAAAACTTTATTACTTGCAGTATCCGGTCAAGGGCAGCGCCCGGCGTGTGATTGTGGCGACGACGCGGCCCGAAACGATGCTTGGCGACACAGCCGTTGCGGTCAATCCGAACGACGAACGCTACAGCGATCTGATTGGCGCGACGCTTGAGTTGCCCTTGACGGGGCGCGAGATTCCGGTCATCGCAGACGAGTTTGTTGATCCAGAGTTCGGCACGGGCGCGGTCAAGGTCACACCCGCGCACGATCCGAACGACTATCAGATGGGTCTGCGCCATAAACTGCCGCAAGTGAAAGTGATTGACCCGTACGCGCGCATGACCGAAGCGGCGGGCGCGGAGTTCACCGGTCTAGATCGCTATGAGGCGCGCGAAAAAGTTATTGAAAAGTTTGAGGGGCTTGGGCTGCTGGAAAAAGTGGTTGACTACGAGTTCTCGATCACCAAGTGCGGTCGTTGTCGCACAGTCATCGAGCCTTTGTTATCAACGCAATGGTTCTTGAAGCAAGCGGAGCTTGCACGCGCGCCGCTCGAACTAATCAAAGAGAAACACGAGCCGCGCTTCGTGCCCGAAGTGCCGTATGAGAAGGTCTATACGAACTGGTTGGAGAACCTGTACGACTGGACGCTCTCGCGCCAACTCTGGTGGGGGCACCGCATCCCGGCTTGGTACGACGAAGAGGGGCGCGTCTATGTCACGCGCACCGAAGAGGAAGCGCGGGCTGCGGCGGGCACGGATAAATTAACTCAAGACCCGGACGTGCTCGACACTTGGTTCTCGGCTGCGCTCTGGCCCGTTTCGACGCTCGGTTGGCCCGACGACACCGAAGACCTGCGCACGTTCTACCCGACATCGGTGCTCGTCACTGCGCGCGACATCATCTTCTTGTGGGTCTCGCGCATGATGATGACGGGCATGAAGTTCATGGGGCAGAAGGCATTTGCTGATGTCTTCATCACGGGCACGATCTTCGATAAGCACGGGCAGCGCATGTCGAAGATGAAGGGCAACGGCGTTGACCCGTTGGAGATGTTCGACAGGTACGGCGTGGATGCGACGCGCATCGTGCTCGCGCAGATCGAGAGCACAGACACGCGCTGGAACGAGAAGCAGATCGAGTCCTATCGCAACTTCGCCAACAAAATCTGGAACGCCGCGCGGTTCTGTCTGCTCAACTCAGAGGGCGCGAGCGTGGGGCGTGGCTTTGAGGGCGACCGAGCGAGTTGGGCGCTGCATGATCGTTGGATCATGTCGCGGCTCAATCGCACGGCGCAGACCGTCTCGGCGGCGATTGAAAATTATCGCTTTCACGAAGCGGTGCAGACGCTCTATCACTTCTTCTGGGATGATTTCTGCGATTGGTACATCGAACTGTCGAAGACGGACGTGACGGCGACCGAGCCTTCGCCTGCGCGTGACGCCGCGCGCAGTCGCGTGCTGACTGTGCTCGAACAGGCTCTGCGTCTGTTACACCCGTTCATGCCGTTCATCACGGAAGAACTCTGGCAACGTCTGCCCGGCATCAGCGCAGCGCAACTCCATCCGGCTTACGCGCACGCCGAACCGACCGTCATGCTCGCGGCTTATCCGCAAGGCGAGCAGTCATTGATTGACGCGCGCGCCGAACAAGAGGTGCAGGCGCTCATCGAACTGATCTCGCGCGTGCGCAACATACGCTCGGAGATGAACATCAAGCCGGGCGAGACTGTGCCCGTGATAGTCGGTGCGCCGGATGAAAACCTGCGGGCGATCTTCGCGGCGGGCGTGCCGCAGATCGCGCGGCTCGCGCGCGCGTCAGAAGTTTTGGTGCAGTCGGGCATCAACGGGCCGCGTGCGTCGGCGCATGCGGTGCTCGCGGGCGGCGCAGAGGTCGCTGTGCCGCTCGAAGGGTTGATTGATTTTGCGGTCGAGCGTGAGCGGCTGCGCAAGGAACAGGAGAAGTTGCGCAGAGAGGCAGAGAAACTCGAAGCGCAGTTGGCGAATCAAAACTTTGTCGAGCGCGCACCCGCAGAGAAGGTGGAAGAACTACGGCAACGTCTCGCAGACATCGCGCAACGAACGAGTGCATTGCAGCAGAGCTTGGAGGCGCTGGCGGAATGAACTGGCTGGACGAAGGCGCGCTCTTCAATCAGATCGGCGCTTTCCTGAGCGAAGATTTGGGACGCGGCGACATCACGACGCAGGCGTGCGTCACGCGCAACACACGCGCGCGCGGGCGCTTTCTCGCCAAAGAGCCGATGACTGTCGCCGGTCTCGAAGCCGCTGAAGCCGTCTTCTCGACGCTCGACTCGCAGCAGCAACTTGAAGCCTTCGTCTCCGATGGCGACGAGGTTGAAGCCGGCAAAGTTATCGCGCGCACGAGCGGCTTCGCCGACGTGCTGCTCGCGGGCGAGCGCGTCGCTTTGAATCTGCTGCAACGCTTGTCGGGCATTGCGACGCTCACGCGCCAGTTTGTGCGCGCCATCGAAGGCACGAACGCGGAGATCGTTGACACGCGCAAGACGACGCCGGGCTTGCGCATGTTGGAGAAGTACGCGGTGCTCGCAGGCGGCGCGCGCAATCACCGCTTCGGTTTGGACGACGGCGTGCTGATTAAAGATAACCACATCGCGCTCGCGGGCGGCGTCGGCGTGGCAGTCGAGCGCGCGAAAAAAAAGGTCGGGCATCTGCACAAGATTGAAGTTGAAATCTCAAACGAACGCGACCTACGTGAAGCCGTCACGAGCGGCGCGGACATTCTCTTGCTCGACAATCTCGCGCCCGAAGAGACGCGCCGCATGGTTGAATTGACCCGCTCGTTATCTGAGCATGTGCTGCTTGAATCGTCGGGCGGCATCACGCTTGAGAACGTGCGCGCCTACGCCGAAGCGGGCGTTGACTTGATCAGCATCGGCGCGCTCACGCACTCGGCGCGTGCGCTCGACATCAGCTTCAAGATTCAACCGGGTTCATGATGGAACTAGATGTGGCGCGGGGCGTGAAATTAAAAACAGTCAGCCATCAACTTTCAGCGAAAAACAAAAGCTGACCGCTGATGGTTGATAGCTTGCTTGGAGGTTTTACGATGCGTGCATGGTGGAACAGTAAAGTGGTTGCGCTGGTGACGCTGCTTGTGTTGTTGCTCCTATCTTTTTCTATCGCGCAGTCGCAGCAGCGGCGGCGCACGTCGCGGCGTGTGACGCATCCGGTGCGCACGCGCCCTGTGACGCAGCCACAACCGACGCCCGTACCGGCGGGCACAGACCCGACGCTCGTCTCGACCGCCGATGAAGCGAACACGAATCAGACGACGCGCCCGACCGCGAAGCCGACGCCGAGCGCCGATCAAGAGAGCGCGCGCCGACTCGAACGACTCTCGACGGAACTCACGCAACTCAACAAAAAGTTCGACGCGCTCGAAAAGGAACGACAGGCGGACTTGCTGCAAGAGCGTCTGACGCGCGCCGAGCAGCGCGCCGAGAGTTTGCGCACGCAGTTGAGTCAGACTTTGGAGAAGCAAGCGGACTTGCAAGCGCGCGCAGATCAGATCGAGTACGACCTGCGCCCTGAAAGCATCGAACTGCGCGCCGCCACGATTCCAAGCCTCCATGCCGACGATGTGCGCACGCAGATTCGCCAGAGCCTTGAGAACGAGAAGAAGCGCGTGCGCGCGCAACTCGACCTGCTCGATTCGACCCGCGCGCGCCTCGAAACGTCCGTCGCCGGCGCAGACGCCGAAGCCGACCGCCTGCGCGCGCGTCTGAACGAAGTCAACGAAGGTACAGCCACAGGCACGAGCAGCAGCCCGCCGCCCGCGCCTTCGCCGTCGCCGACTCCTGAAGTGCCGCCGCCAGTATAAGAGGTTAGTGAAGTCAGTTTTTTACTGATCTCTAACCTCTAACCTCTGACCTCTGCTTTAACGACATGGGCACGATCTCGCAGATTGAACTCTATCGTCTGATCGCGGCGGCGCATGCGCGCGGCGAGCGCGTCGTCGTCGCCACCGTCGCGCACACGCGCGGCTCGACGCCGCAACGACGCGGTGCGAAGATGCTCTTCTTCGCCGATGGCGAAGTGGCGGGCACGGTCGGCGGTGGCTGCATCGAGGCCGAAGTCTGGGCCGAAGCGCGCGCGGCATTGCGCACAGGGCGCTCGGCGCTGCACAAGTTCAGCCTCACCGCCGACGAAGCCAGTGAAGAGGGCATGGTCTGCGGCGGCACGATGGAGATTTTTATAGATGTGTGGGACGGAAAGCCGTGACAGTTGACATGTGACAGGTAAGCAGAATGTCTTTATCTGGTCACCGGTCACGGAGGTTGATATGCCCGAATCATTCATCGAGAACTACATGGCGAAGCACCGGCATCCGTTGAACCGTTTGACGCACAGTTTCGGCATTCCGATGATCGTCATCAGCTTGCCGCTACTCTTCTTCAGCTGGCGCTGGGCGCTCGTGCTGTTTATTGTCGGTTGGATTTTGCAGTTCGTCGGGCATGCGATTGAGGGCAATAGACCGGCGTTCTTCCGCAACCCCGTCTATCTGCTCGTCGGCCCATTGTGGCTCGTGCGCCGCGCCCTCGTAGCCATCGGCTTGAGCAAGCCGCCTAACACCACACCGAAACACACGCCTTGAACGGATGAGCAGTGCGAGCGATCACAGGGACGCAGCCCGACAGATCATCGCCGCGATTGCGCGCGTGCTCGATGCGGGCGCGCTCGGCACGCTCGTCACAATCGTTGACGGGCCGCACAACGTCGGCGCAAAACTTTTAATCGAACAGACCGGCACGCGCACGGGCACAACGAACGATGCCGCGCTCGACGAAGCAATCGCCGCACACGTGCAGACCTTCCTCAACTCACACGCCGAAGCACAGACATTCAAGGTCGAAGAGTTTGCGCCGGAGCTTAACGATTGGCGGGACGCGCGTATGCTGTTCGAGCGCATCGAGCCTGAGCCGCACGTCGTCGTCTGCGGCGCGGGACACGTCGGCGCGGCGCTCGCGCGGCTCGCGCACCTCGTCGGCTATCGTGTGACGCTCATAGACGACCGCGCCGATTTCGTTACGCGCGCGCGCTTTCCTGAAACAGAGATTGAGTTGGTCGCGGCGCATGAAGGTTGGGCAAGCGCATTGCAAAGTGTCTTGGGCACGGGGCGCGGGCGTTATGTCGCGG
The DNA here is from genome assembly GCA_003223935.1 of Acidobacteriota bacterium. GTDB lineage: Bacteria > Acidobacteriota > Blastocatellia > Pyrinomonadales > Pyrinomonadaceae > QHXQ01. The sequence goes on from QHXQ01000026.1 coordinate 56,355, forward strand.
TGGTGACGCGCGGGCATAACGAAGATGAGGAGTGCCTGCGCGCGGTGCTCGCCGCGCGCCCCGATTACGTCGGCATGATTGGCAGCCGTCGGCGCACGAACATCGTGCTGGCGCGCTTGCGTGAAGATGGCAACGGCGATGAACTCTTACGTGCAGTGCGCGCGCCCATCGGTTTGGACATCGGCGCGGTCGCGCCCGAAGAGGTTGCGCTCGCCATCCTCGCAGAGATCATTGCCACACGGCGCGGCGGCACGTGTGCGCCGCTCTCTGCGTGGCGACGCGAGCGCGATTAGAGAGGATTAAATCAAACCGTAGCTATCAGCCTCGTCGCATTGTTCAGTCTCGCTCCGATCTCAGGTACTTCTCCGGTAGCAGCATCTCTGCGTCCTCCGCTTGCCAGAAAATGGTCACGACCCACCAGCGCCGGCCGTCGTGCAGTAGTTGAATGCTATTGAGGCCGCGCAGGAACGGCCGCGCGTCTTGTGCGTCGCGCCGTGCCTCGTAGGCGCTGAGGACGTGCGCGATCCGGCCGAACTGCTCGACGCGGTTAGCAATGGCACGCTCATAAAAACCTTCCGTCTCGAAAATCGGCGTGACGCGCGCAATGTAAGCATCTATGTCGAGCACTTGCGCGCTCGTCTCGCCGCCGGGTTGGCGCGCGGTCGGAATCAGCCGCGCGCCCGCGAGAAAGAGCGTGCGGAAGCGATCCCAATCGCGCTGTTGGCCGGCCGAGCCTGAGATCACTTCGTAGAGCGCGGCCAGAATGGCATCAATCGAAGCCACGTCTTTGGGATCGGCCGCCAGGTTAGCTTGTTCTGTCATAAGCAGCATGAAGGGCGAGCGTTTGAAGTCTCATTTAGCACGCCCGATTAAAACATGAGCGCAAGCTGCGCCGCAAAATTTTTATCCATTCGTGACGTTCGTGTATCATCTGACGATTCGCGCCAGTGTAGTGTGTTTGTCTGGGTGACGTATGGCGACGCAGGTCGAACCGACTGAGGAACAGATATTGACGAGCGCGCCCGTGCAGCGGCACGGCGAGATGTTTCGTGCGCTCAGGCATCGCAACTTTCGTCTGTTCTGGACAGGCGCGTTTCTCTCAAACGTCGGCACATGGATGCAGCAGGTCGCGCAGGCTTGGCTCGTCTATCAACTGACCAACTCGCCCTTCTGGCTCGGCTTCGATGCTTTTCTCGCCACTGCGCCCGGTCTGGTTTTAACCCTGCTCGGCGGCGTCTTCGCCGACATCGTTGATCGCAAACGTCTGCTCATCTTCACGCAAGTTGGCGCCGGCTTGACGGCGCTCACGTTGGCAACCTTGCAAGCGACGCACGTTTTGCATTGGTGGATGATCTTGTGCGCGTCGTTCGTCACGGGCTGTTGCATGTCGCTCGCCGCGCCGTCATATCAAGCGATCACGATCGATCTGGTCGGACGCGAAGACTTGACGAACGCGATTGCGCTCAACTCGACGCAGTTCCAACTCTCGCGCGTGATCGGGCCGGTCTTGGCAGGGCCGGCGCTCCGCTTCTTCGGCGCAGCCGGTTGCTTCTATGCCAACGGTCTTTCGTTCGGCGCAGTCGTTGTGGCGCTCGCGATGATGCAACTGCCGCCGTTGGTTGCGCCGCAGAAGAAGGAGAGTTTTTGGCAAGACCTCGCGGCGGGCGTGCGCTACGTGCGCCAACGCCCGCGCGTCTTCATGTTGCTTTTGATCTCCGCCTGCGTGAGTCTCTTTGGTGCGCCCTACTTTTCCATGTTGCCGGTGTTTGCGCGCGACGTGTTGCGGATGGGCGAGATCGGCTTATCAATTCTGGGCGGCATGGCGGGTGCGGGCGCGTTCTTCGGCGCGTTGATGATTACGTTCTTAGGCAACTTCAAATACAAAGGTTGGTTCGTCCTTGGCGGCGCGTGGCTGTTCGCGCTCTGTCTGATCGGCTTCGCGCTGTCGGAGCTTGTGCCCGTCTCGCTCGCGTTTATATTTGCGATGGGCTTCGCCATCGTCTGCTCGGTCGCGGTGACGAACATGCTCTTGCAGCAACTCGTGACCGACGAGATGCGCGGGCGCGTGATGAGCATGTTCATTCTCTCATTCATCGGCGCGATGCCCATCGGCAACTTTCTCGCCGGCATCGGCGCGCAACACCTCAACTTCAATCGCTGGATCGGCGCGCAAGTAACGCTCGCCATCGGCGGCCTCAGCATCGCCGTCATCGTCACCTTCATCGTCATACACAGCCCGCGCCTGCGCGCGCTGCACTAAACTAGCGCGCCTTACGAAATCAGCCGAGCATAGGTGACGGACTGGCTGCGTGCGTCTATGCTTTGTCGAGCGGGAGCCACTCTTGGCCCTTCAGCACTTCAAAGTTGATGATCGGATGAATCTCCCAGAGCGTGCCGCGTGTCTTACCGACTTCCGTTTGATGTTTCTGATCCAGCATCAACCAACCGCTCAAGCGCACTTTGGTGACGCCATCAATCAAGTGATTGATCTGATCGAACGACCAGCCGGGATGCTTCGCCCGCACGCGCGGACTGACTTCGCAGACCACAGCCTTAGCCCGGTCGGCTTTCGGGTTGGTCGGCGGGAAGTCCACGAGCCAGAGATGATAGTCAAGGTCGTTCACCGAATTGCAGTTGCACGTCTCTGGCGTTTCGACCTTGCCGGCCGTCAACCAGCCCTCGACCTGAAGCGCCAAGCCCTCGACCTGCGCCACTTGTTTTGCGCCCTCGGCCGGCCATCGCGCCCGATTCTTATTGACCACAGACTTCGGCACTTTCGTGCCGATGATGTCAGCGAGCGCGACGGCCGCGAATTTTTTTGGTTTGTCGATCCGGTTCTTGCGTTTATTCAAAGCAGGGTCGCCGCCCTTACCCTGAAGCGGGCAGCCGTGAAAAGTGTTGGCCGGCGGCGTGGGCTTAGGATTGTCGGCCGGCAGCGCATGAGCCTTCGCTTTCTTCGCGGCCTTCGGCGCGGCGACGGGTGCCGGCACGGCGGCGACGGCTGCGGCTGGCATGAAGCGCGGCGGCGGATAGACGACGCCCGAATCTTCGTCTTCGTGTTCGACCTCTGCGATGCTGCGCGCCGCAAGCTTCCGCGTTGCTTTACGCTTCACGGCTTTTTTAGGCTGCGCGACCAGCGCGGCAAACTCGGCGCTCGGTTGCGCCGTCATATGGTTGACCGCTTTACTCAGCGCGCCCCGCGCCATCGTCTTAAAGTCGCCGGTCGCTTTCTGCTCGCCCTCGATGTAGGCGAGCACAGACAACAGGCCCGTCTTCGCGTCGGGCGCAACGTCTTTCACGGTCAGTTGTAACTTGGGATTGGTTGCGCTGAAAGCCTGCTGCAACTCGTTGACGATGGTACTTTCTGCGCCAGGTGTCGGCGCGACGGGTAGTTTGACTTGCAGGTGGATACCTTTGCGCATAGATGTCCTCCAAGCGGGCGTTCACAGCCGCAGTTGTAAACAAGTTTGGATCATGAGGAATCTCTAGTAGCAGACCGTGTATCTCGACGCGCGTTATGCTACTACAGTATGTTGGCCGAAAGCCATAATTTTTCACGACGGGCGCGCCGCAATGGCAGGGCACGCCGACCAACCAATCTAGTGCGACACGCATCATCTGGCGCAAGTGCTGTGCGCAGTCACCGTTCTACGAGATGAATGGCGGCGACGGCCGTTGCGCTCGCGCCGAAACCTTGTGTGCTGACTGAGGAACCAATCATGCTAATCAGAGCGAGAATCACCCAACTGTTATTCGGTCTATTACTCATCACGGGCGCGTTGCTGACATCTGCGCGCGCGCAAGGCGTGATCGTGCCCGGCATCTGCGACGATTGCCCGCGCCCGCCGCGCCCCGTCCAGTTGCCGCGCTCGCTGCCGATCAAGTCGATCAAACTGGACACGAAGATCGCGGCGCAGGTGGCGACCACGCACGTCGAACAAATCTTTCGCAACGACACGGACGCCGTGCTCGAAGGCACATACTTCTTTCCGGTGCCTGAGACGGCTTCGGTCGCAGAGTTCGCCATCTGGGACGGCAACCGCCGGCTCGTCGGCGAAGTCCGCTCGCGCGAAGAGGCGCGGCGCATCTACGACGAGATCGTGCGCCGGCAGCGCGATCCGGGACTCCTCGAATACGCGGGCAAGAATCTCTTTCAAGCGCGCATCTTCCCGATCCCGCCACACTCGGACAAAAAACTTGAGTTGACTTACACGCAAGTCCTGCGCGCCGAATCGGGCACGGTCGCTTATCGTTATCCGCTCGGCACGGGCCACAACTTGGTCGAGATCGGCACAGTCTCAGGGCGCGTCGAGATCGAAGGCAAAGACTCTTTGCGCAACATCTATTCACCGAGCCACGCGATTGACGTGAACCGCACACGCGAAAGCACGCGCGCCAACATCTCTTTCGAGTCGGCCGCCGGGCGCGAGCCGCAGGACTTTCAACTCTTCTACACGATCTCAAATGAAGATTTCGGGCTGTCCCTGCTGACGCACCGTGAGCCGGGCAAGGATGGTTACTTCCTCCTGATGATCTCGCCGAAGGACAATTTCAACGAGACCGAGTACGCGGCCAAAGATGTCGTGTTCGTGCTCGACACGTCGGGTTCGATGGCCGAGGAAGGGAAGATGGAGAAGGCGCGCGCGGCGCTGCTGTTCGGCGTCAAGACCTTGCGCCCGGATGATCGCTTCAACGTCATCTCGTTCGCGGGCGAGGAACATCTGATGGCGAATGGTCTGATCGCCGCCAACGATCTAGGACGCACGCGCGGCGTCGAGTTCGTGCAAGGCTTGCGCCCGAGCGGCGGCACAAACATCAACGATGCGCTGCTGGCCGCGCTCAAACAATTCGACTCAAGCGATCGGCCCAAGTTGCTCGTCTTCCTCACCGACGGCCTGCCTACAGTCGGCGAGACGAACGTTGCGCGCATTGTCGAGAACGCGCGCAACGCACACGGGCGCGGCGTCCGTCTATTCACTTTCGGCGTCGGTTACGATGTGAACACGGCGCTACTTGATAAGCTGGCGAGCGAGAACGGCGGCGTGCCCGATTACGTCGAGCCGAAAGAAGACCTCGAAGTTAAAGTGTCGAGCTTCTTCGCGAAGGTCAACTATCCTGTGTTGACCGATCTTGAATTGGACCTGGGCGGCGTCGAAAGCGATCTGGTCTATCCGCGCGAACTGCCTGATCTGTTTCGCGGCACGCAGATCACTTTGATCGGTCGCTATCGCAACGCGAGCGAACAGCACGTGCGTCTGCGTCTCACGGGCAAGACCAACGAGCAGACGCGCAGTTTCAATTACGACAACCTAAGTTTCCCGCTCGACACGGACGCGAACGATTTTCTGCCGCGTCTGTGGGCCACGCGCCGCGTCGGTTGGTTGATGGAACAGATTCGCACGAACGGCGAGCAGAAGGAGTTGGTGGACGAGATCACAGACCTCGGCACGCGCTACGGCATCGTCACGCCTTACACTTCTTACCTTGCGCTTGAGCAGACCGCCGTCACGCGCGATGTCAATGGCGCGTTCGCCGCTGGCGCGGTGAACGGGCGGCGCGCGCCTGCCGATCAGCCAACTGCGAGGCGAGGTGTCTTGGGTGGCATCGGCGGCGCAGGCGCGGGCGCGCCACTGCCGAAAGCTGCGGCGGAAACAGTGACCGTGACCGGCGAAAGCGCGGTGCGCGCGAGTAAAGATGCGCGCACTAAGCAGGAGTCTCTGCGTGCGGAAGATGATGAACGAATGAACGTGAACGTGGCGCGCAAGGTCGCGGACAAGACCTTCTACCTGCGCGATGGCGTGTGGACGGATGCGGAGTTCAAAGCGGACGCGCATCTGCCCGAAACGACACTCAGCTTTGGCACAGACGCATACTTCGACGCCCTCAAACGCGAGCCAAAGTTGGCCGACTTTTTCGCCTTGGGCGAGCGCGTCGTAGTCGTCTATAAAGGGCACGTCTATCGCGTCAACGCGGCGACGAAGTGAAAAGGGAAGGATTTAACCGCAAAGGAGGTGAAGAAGGCCGCCAAGAGCGCAAAGTTTTTCTTTGCGTCCTTCGCGGTCTTCTCTGCATCTATTGCGGTTAAATCTTTTGCGCGTGCCTTGTCTCGCGGGTGCGAGTTCGTGTACAAACAGTTGGACGCCTCACCTCGAAATTTGCAAGCGGAGATCATCGCGTGATAACGGCAGAGCAGATCGGTCGGCGGTTCGTGCGCGTGGCAGTCGCCATAATATGTGCGCTCGCGTGTCTATCGGTTCGCGTCCAAGCGCAGCAAGGTTGGGTGATGACCCGACTCGGCGCGGGCGGACAGGATTTGAACGCAGTCTTTTTTCTCGACAACAGACGCGGTTGGGTGGCGGGCGATGGCGGGCAGGTCTGGCGCACAGAGGACGGCGGGCGTAGTTGGACGCAGCAGCAGGTCGGTATCACGGAAGCGATCAACGATCTCTATTTCCGCGACAAAGAGAACGGTTATCTGCTCGCAGGCGGACGCATTCTCAGCACCGCAGACAGCGGCGCAACGTGGCGACAGGTGCGCCAATTTCTGCCTGATGAATTCGGCGGCGCGCTGCCGGAACTCTACAGCGTTCGCTTCGCCAACAAGAAGAAGGGCTGGATCGTCGGTAATCTTTCGCGTCGTGACGTTGTGACCGACAGCCTTGTCTTGTTCACCGCCGACGGCGGTGCAACGTGGCAACGCCAGAACGTGCCAACGCGCGACGAATTGATCCACTTAGATTTCGTCGGCGACAAACGCGGCTGGATCGTCGGCGACAAAGGCACGATCCTGCGTACGCTTGACGGCGGGCAGACATGGACGCGCGCACGCGTCAATACCAATGCGACGCTCTATCACGTGGATTTTCTCAACGAAGATCACGGCTGGGCGGTCGGCGCGCGCGGCACGATCCTGCGCACAGATGATGGCGGCGACACGTGGCAGCCCGTCGTTGCAACGGTCGCGCGCGGCACGCTCTTGAGCATCAGCTTCGTCAACGAAGATGACGGTTGGATCGTCGGACGCGGCGGCACGATCTTGCGCTCAAGCGACAGCGGGCGCACGTGGGTGCAGCAAGAGAGCGGCACAAAACAGAACCTCTACGCGCTCGTCATGACCAAGAAGCGCGGCGTCGCGGTCGGCGGCGACGGGTTGGTGTTGCAGTACGAACGATAAGAGGCGAACGATGAAAGATGCGCTCGAAGATTTTCGCCGGACGATTGAGACGGCGGGCGCGCGTCTGCGCGCGGTTGATGAAGCAGAGAGCCGACGGCCGAAGGGCACGGATAAATGGTCGGCGCGGCAGATCATCGGCCACTTGATTGATTCGGCGGCGAACAATCATCAACGGTTCGTGCTCGCGCAGCTTAAAGACGATCTCTTGTTTCCGGGCTACAGCCAAGAAGACTGGGTGCGCGTGCAGCACTACGACGAAGCCGCTTGGCCGTTGCTCGTCCAACTTTGGGAGAGCTACAACCTGCACCTGTTGCACGTCATGGCCCACACGCCGCCCGCCAAATTGCAGACGCCCTGCACGCAACACACGCTCGACCGCATCGCTTGGCAGACGGTGAAGGTGAGCGAGCCGGTCACGCTCGAATACCTGATGCGCGACTACATCGGCCATCTGCAACATCACCTACGGCAGATTTTCGATTAAGACTGACCGGGCGGCAGACTCGGCAAGCTTGACTGGTTGAAACAGAATGAGCAGTTAGGAAAAGAACTTAACCACGAACTCACACAAAGCGGCACGAAACAAATTAGAAGTTGTTCGTGCCGCTTCGTGTGATTCGTGGTTGCTTTTTCTGCGCCCGATTCGGTTTGGCAGGCGGCCGTCAGTCTTATTGTCCCTTGCCGCCCGTCTTGTTCAATTTATCGGCGGTCTTGCGCAACTTCTCGCTGAGCATGATGATGTCGTCAAGGTCACGTTTGGCTTTGGCGGCAAGCTGTGGGTCGGGCATGCCGGGGTCGCTGAAGATGGCATTGTGCAGGAAGCTGTCGAGCAGTTTGTTGAGCACGACGAGGCCTGGTTGCAGTTGCCCGTTGTCGGCCTCTTTCAAGTCGGTGCGTTTTTCTTCCTTTGCGCTCGGCGGCAGCGCGAGATCGGTCTTCAAACGCAAGGCGCGCTTTTTGATCTCTGTGGTTGAATCAAGGATGTACTTGTAGTTGAGTTGCTGCGGGGCGGCCGTGGCGTGCGCCATCTCGTCGTTCAAAGCTTGCAGCCGGTGCAGGTCTTCGTTGATCTCAGTCAGAATCGCCTGCGGGTCGCGCTTCGCTTTCTCTTGCTCAATCTCCAGCGAACGAATCTGATTCTCGCGCATGTCGAGATTCTGCGGCGGCGGCGCGGCTGGTTGTGCCTGCGCGCGCGCCCGCGTTGGCGCGAAGCAGAGACAACCTGCGACAACAACCGGCAGGATTAACGGTTTGATGGTGAGTTGCACGCGATGTTGCTTCATAGCTGACCTCTCAGAGTTGTTTGTTTCAGCGCGGGCCGGTCGGGGAGACCGGGCGCAGTATAAACCGACTGACCGGCGTGCGGGAAAAATTTTTATGCGTGTGTCTTGAACTGCAATGCTTGCGCCGCGCACATCACTTGATCTCGAATGGTAACCACTGCGAAGCGACACGTGGTCGCTCCTTGCCGGCCACATCCGACACGATCACTTGCAGAATGTAATCGCCCGGCGTCAAGTTCTGACCCAACTGCAAGTGACCGAAGGCGACGAGCCGACGGCTATCGGGCTGGCCCGTGATGTCCAGCACTTTGCCGGTGAAGATTTGCTGGTTGTCGTGGAACAGACGCACCTGCGTCTGTAGATGCGGGCGTTTCATCGCACTGTCGAGCCGCGCGTTGTAAGCCTCATAACCGTAATCAATCACCATGCCGGCGCGGAAGCGTCGGACGGCGGGGCCGGTCTGCGGCTCGGACTCGACGAGTTGCCCTTCGGTCGCGCTCGCATCAGACGGCAGCGCCACGGCCGCTGCGCCGCCCGTCTGCGCCGAAGCATTGAGCGTCTGTCGGCTCTCGTTGCTCGCCACGTAGAGACCTGACAAAGTGAGTTGGCTCTTACTCAGGTTGGGCACTTCGATGAACTGATTGGCCGAGCCGACGCGCTCCGATGCGGCATCGCGCACGGCCACGCGCAACTGAAACGCGCCCGGTTTTCTGATCGGCAGATTGATGCCGAACGTCAGCCCGTCGCGCAGCGCCGCGCGATACTCGGCGGCGCGGACTTGCAAGGTCTCTGTGCGGAAGCGCTGATCAACCACGCCGCCGTCAACGCCGAAGGTCATCGCCGCCACATCAACTGTCGCCTTGTGCGTGCCGTCCGGCTCGTTTGTGAACGTCAGACTGTGCGCGTCCACGTAGATCAGCGAGCGCATGAACGAGCCGTAGGTCGGGTCGTTCAAGAAGAGCGAGGTCAGCCGCAGGTCAACCGCGCCCGAAGCGAAGGGCGAAGCGATCGCGGCCGTCAACTGCTGCTCGCGCGTGCGATAGACGGGGCGCGCCGCCTCATTAGGCACGCCGTAGAAACCTGTGCGCGTGCGCACGCTCAAGCCCGGATGATTTTTCAAGCGCACTTCCAAGGTGTGAAAATCCGGGCGGCCCGTCTTCGCATCGAACGTGGCCGCGTCCGGGCGATAGCCGATCAGGTAGAAGCCTTTTTGATCATCGAGCACGCGGCGCAGGCCGTGATTGAGATCGTTATCGTTCTGGACGAAGAAGCCGCCGGTCTGACGTGCGAGATAGTTCAACCCGGTCTGCGAGTCGAAGAAATCATTGGCGCGGTTCGCGATCATGTCGCCGTTCGGAAAAAACTGCGACGCCGGGCCGCTGGCATAAGCCGATGGTTGGCCCACGCTGCCGTAAGAACCATCCGCCGCAGTGATGTTGAGCGGTTGCAAGCCGCGCGCGTCCATCGTGTAGATGACAGTTGAGGCGCGATTGGCGAGATCGGTCAAACGACGGACGTTCTCCAGCGTGCGGAAGTCTGTGCCGCCTTGTGGGTCGAGCAGCGAGAGTTGATCGGACATCAGCACGATGGACTTACGACCGGGCAGTTCGCGCAAACCGCGCACGACGAAATTGAGCGCACCGAGCGTGCCGACCGAAAAGATTTGATCGCGATACTGTTTCTCGGCCGCTCTGGCCATGCTCTCATTGTTCGTTTGGCGCTCACCCGCCTTCTTACTATTGAAGTCCTCAGCGTTATTCGGGCCGGCGACGCTCCTCGCGTCGAAAGTGTTTGCGTCAACCGGCGCGAACGCACCGATGCTGCGCGTCTGCGCGTTAAACTTGATGTGCTCAATGGCAGCATGCAGCAGGCGCTTGTCGGTCGTGAACTGTTGCAGCGCGCCGATGCCTGCGCCCGTGCGAATGACGGCGACCAGATCGCCCGGCTGCACCTGTTCATCCACAAATTTGTGCAGCGACTTGCGGACAAAATACATGCTCTCGAACGACAACCCAAGATCATCAACGACGAGCGCAAACGTGCGCCGCACCTGTTCAGGGCGCAACTGAATGGGCGGCACGGGCGCGGCGGTCGCACGTTCAGGCGCGGGCGTGGGCGCGGCCGTCGTTGGCATCGGTTGCAGCGAGATGAAAGAGAAGTTCTTGATCTCTTGCGGGTGCCCGTCCTCGTAAATCGCAAAATCTGTGGAGCTGAGATCGGTGATCTGTTTGCCGTTGCGATCCGTGACGACCGCATCAATCTGCACGAGGTTCGTCGTGATGCGGACGACTTCATCCTGATCGGAAGCGGGCGGCGTTTGCGAGGTCGTAGGTTGTTGGCCAACAACCTGACTGACGAATGAACAGGCGAGTGCCAGCGCGAGCAGTGAATGTTTCATCTTTCAACCTCTGGGCAACCTAACAGGTGGGCGCGCGCAGCATAACACAGCGCGACAGGCGGGACATAGGCGAGGACGACGAGAGTGGAAGTCAGTACCGCCTGCTACCGTAGGCGGTACTGACAAGGATTTAGGCACACGTTAGTGCTGTTGTTGCAAGGCGCGCAACAACTCGTCGCGAAAGTAGTTGGCCGGGATCGTGCCCTGTTTCATGAAGAGCAGATGAAACTCTTTGGCCGAGAAACGGTCACCGCGTTGACGGTGTGCTTCTTCGCGCAGGGCAAGAATCTGATCTTTGCCGAGCCGGTAGGTGATCGCCTGCGTCGGCCATTTCGAGTAGCGATAGATCGCATTTGCAGCCGACGTGCAACTGGCGCGTTTGTCGTCGCTCAGGCCAGTTGTATCGCGGCACGAGCCGGGCAGGAAGTCGCTGACCTGCGAGAAGAGATCAACTGCGTCGTCGTAAGACATGCGGCCTGTGTGCAGGCCGGTGTCAATGCGGACGCGCAGGTCGCGGTAGAGTTTGCCTTTGAGTTGATAGAGATGCTCTTCGGGCGTGTAGAAGCCTTCGGGCGCGTTTGGCTGGGCTTCGGCCATCAAGGCTTCGGCATAGAGCGCCCAGCCTTCGGCCGCCATCGAGTCTTCCCACATCGAGCTTGAGCCTTCGACTTCGCCGGGCGTGAGCCAACGCACGCCCGCGATCAGATCGCGATACTGCGTCATGATCTTGTAGTGCCAGTCGTGACCCGGAAAACCTTCGTGCGCCGACAGGTCTGCGAGCGCCGCGCGGTTGTTCGCTTTGAGTTCCGCCTGATCATTCTTGCCGGAGGTGGTGACGTAGAAGCGACCGACGCCGCTGTTCTTAAACGGCGGCGCAGGATAATAGGCCGCGCCTTCAATAGCGGCGCGAAGGGGCGGCGGCGTCTCGACCACGTCCAACTTGTAGTCGGCCGGCACGTCGAAGATGCCCGTCTTGCGCGCGTAATCAACGAGCCGCACGGCCGCATCTTTGTACCAAGCGACCTCTTCAGCATCAGTCTTCGGATAATCCTTGCTCAACTCGTTAAGCACCGCGCGCACGGCCGCTTGATCATCTGCGGGCAAAGTCAGATTGTGCTTCGGCCCGATCTCTCGCGCGAGTTTGACCATGTCGGCCTGCGTCTGCTGCACGATGGGCCAAGCCTCGTCGTACAACTGCGCCGCCGGCTTGTCCATGCGCAGGTTGTTCTTCAAAGCCCAGTTGTACTCCTCTTCGCCAAGAGCGTAACGATCTTTCTGAAAGTCCAGCTTGGTCGAAAGCGCATCCTTAACCTTTTGCTCGAAGAAAGTTTGCGCGATGAAGTCGTGGAATTGGTGATAGGCCGCCGCCGCACCCTTCGCAGCATCGCCTAGTTGTTTAAGCAGATCATCGCGCTGAGCACCCGATGCTATGCTCTTAGCCGCGTTGTCCGTGAACTCTTTTTCAAAATACTTTGCATCGGCGTCGGTCGTGTCCAAGCCTTCGCGTCTGAGCATGCGCCAGTCGGGAGTGTTGCCGGATTTCACTCCGGCGCTCAACTGATCCTGTGCGACTTGCAGATAGTGCGGCGTCGCTTGCACGCGCTTGACGACGAGTGCCCATTCGTCGGGCGTGCCGTAGGTTTGATCACCGGTCTTGGTCATGCCTTGCATGAAGAAATCGAGCGAGCGGTATGGCTCGTTCACATATGTGTCGAGCGCGCGCTCTTGATAGCGCCGCACTTGGTGCTGATGGAGCATGAAGTTTACTTGCGCGAGCGCGACCTCGCGATCAATGCGCGCGGCGGGCGAGAGCGTATCGGGTGCGACACTTTGCAGAGTCTTTTGCGTGTCGCTGAGCCAACGGTCTTCCGATTCGATGGCAGCGGGCGACCAATCGCGGAGCGTCCCGTCAACTTCGCGCAACGAAGGGTCAAGCCCTGCGCCGCCGAGATACGTATCGACAATCGGATAGCGGCGCAGGAACTCGCGCACGTAAGCGTCGTGCGCGGTCTTGAAAGCTTGATCGTTCGGCGCATTCGCGGCGGGCGCGTTCGTCTGCTGCGGCGCTTGTTGTACGCAAGCGGCCGCGAGCGCCAGCGCTATCGTTAGCATAAAAATCTTTCGCATCGGTTCGACACCTTTCGCCGCCATGTTCGGCGGCCGGTCAGGAAAAGTTCGCGCAAAACAGCGCCTGCGGAATGAAGAGCAACCCACATCGAGCGCAACGCATCTGACAACGCGAGCATAGCAACCCACAAGAGGCTGCGAGGGGGCGGCCTCCAAAGTTGGGCAATTCTCCTGTGGTTTCCGCCCGGTGTGTGAGCGCACACCGGGCGGTTTTTTTTAGAGCAGAAGGCAGTAAATAGTTACATTGAGATGAAACGCTAACGCTTGAGCAACTCGCACCAAATAGCCTTCTGCTCTTTAGTTTTGTCCTGAACTGCCTACTGCCTACTGTTTTATCCCTGTGAATTTGACGACGGGCGCGAGCGGCAGATGGACTTTGACTGTGCCGTCGATTTGCGCGCCTGCGATGCGGCCTTCGATGTCGGCCGTGATGCGCGTGCCCTTGAGCGTGATGGCAGCGATAGCATCGAATTCATGACCGCGCATGTGTATGTTGCTGACATCGGCTGCGCCGCGTTCGTGGCGCATCACGCCGGTGAGCGCGCCGCCTGCGCGCTCGACCGTGAACGTGATCGGCTGGATGCCGAACGGGGAACTGACCTGCAAGGCCCACGTGCCGATGATCTCATCTGTGCCCGCGCTGGCTTGATTCGCCGCGCCTTCGCCCGTGCTGTGCGTCATTGTTCCGCCCCCTTGTCCTTTACGCCCGGCGCATCTTTGCGCTGCCCCATGCTGTCGTAGAACTCAATCGCTGGCGCGTACTCGCCGACCTGTTCGGTGATCTCGGCCGCATCGCCGACGACGACGATGGCGGCCGCCTCAGGCGCGACATAAGTGCGCGCAACGCGCTGCACCTCTGCGCGTGTGACCGCTTGCACGCGGTCGCGGTAGGTCTGCAAGTAATCGTCGGGCAGGTCGAACATTCTGATCTGGATCAGTTGATCGATCAGCCCGTCGAGCGTCTCAAGGCGGATCGGGAAGATGCCGGTCAGATAAGCCTTAGCGTCCTGCAATTCCTGCTCGGAGACAAGCTCATCACGGATGCGCGCGAACTCGTAGAAGAACTCTTTGAGCGATGCGCCGGTGACAGGTGTGCGGACTTCAGCCGTCGCGCGAAACGTGCCCGCCGCTTTGCGCGCGTCGAGGTTCGTGTAAGCGCCGTAGGTGTAGCCCTTCTCTTCGCGCAGGTTCATGAAGAGACGCGACGAAGCGTTCGCGCCGAGCACCGTGTGCATCAAGAGGAGCGGAAAGTAGTCTGGATGCGTGCGCGTGATCGCCGGGTTGGCGATGATGATGTTGGACTGCGCCGAGCCGGGCCGGTCAACGATATAGGCCGTGCGCGCGTCGCGTGCGGGCGGGGCGGGGAACTCCGCCGCACCGACCGCGCCCGCAGACCAAGCGCCGAAGAGACGTTCGACGTGCGCGAGCATCTGCGCGCGCTCGACATCGCCGCCGACGACGAGCACGGCATTGTTCGGGATGAAGGTGGCGCGATGAAACTCTGCGAGCCGTGCGCGCGTCATCGCGCCGATGGATTCGGGCGTGGGCGCGACCACAGCGTAAGGATGCGCGCCGTAGATGACGCGCGCCATCCGTTCATTCGCCAGAAACGAAGGTTGCCCGCGTTGCACGATCAAGTTTTGCAGCGCGTTCTGCTTGGTCAACTCAAGCTCGTTTTCCGGGAACGACGGGTGTAAGCAAACGTCCGCCATCAACTCAAGAATTTCTGCGGCGAACTCGGTGAGCGCAGAGGCAGCGATGGTCGTGTAATCGGAGTTCGAGCCGGCGTTCAAGGTCGCGCCGATGCGCGCCACTTCATCCGCGATCTGCCGGCTCGTGCGCCGCTCTGTGCCTTCGTTGAGCATGACCGTCAAGATGTCGGAGAGGCCGGGCAACTCCGGCGGGTCGTACACGTCGCCCGTGCGAAACGCAAGCCGGAAACTGACAAGCGGTAGGCGGCGCTGCTCGACGAAGACCACGCGCAGGCCGTTCTTTAAGGTCAACTCTTCGCGCGCCGGCAAATTCAACGGGCGCGGCGCAAGCGGCGGCGGCGGCTCGCGGCGGAAGGGTTCAAGGGTTGATTCGGTTTGGCTCATAAAGAAAATGATGAACGCGGAATGATGAATGATGAATGAAAGACAAGCTGTTGTTAATTTATCATTCCGCGTTCATCGTTCATCATTTTGGCTGCGGTGCATCGGCCGGTTGCGCCGGTCGTTCGGGGCGCGGTTCTGCTTCGGCGAGCGGCGTGTCGGGCGGTTCGGTTGGGGGCGGTGGTTGCACGCGCGGGCGCGGCGGCACTTGCGGCGGCGGCGCGCCGGGTTGTTCCGCTTCGGTCGCGGGGATCGGTTCGGCCGCGGCGGCCGCTTCGGGCGTGGGCACGACTTCGAGCAGCGCGTAATCGTCCGTGTTCAAGTAGCGCGCGGCCGCGTCTTTGATCTGCGCAGGCGTGACGACGAGAAAATTTTCCAGCTCTGTATTGAAGAGCTGCGGGTCGCCGTCGTAGAGCGCGTATTCGGCAATGCGTTGCGCGCAATACATGGTTGACTGCCGGCCGCGCACCGTGTCGTTCAAGAGATTGTTGCGCAGCTTCTCCATCTCTTCATCTGAGGGGCCGTCGGTTGTGAGTTGCGCGATCTCGCGTTGGATCGCTGCTCTGATCTCTGCGGTCGTGCGGCCCGGCTTCGGGATGGCGAACAGGTAGAGCGACGACGGCCCGCGCCGCTCGCCGATGCCGCCCTGCACGGCGACGACCGACTCATCGCCTTTGACGAGTTGTTGATAAAGTCGCGAGCTTTCGCCTTCGAGCAATAGGTCGCTGGCGAGCGCGAGCGCATAGTAGTCAGGCGAGCGGCGCGCGGGCACTTTCCAACCGAGCATGAGCGCGGGCAGTTGCGCGAAGCGATCTGGATAGGACTCGAAACGCGCAGCCACTTCCGGCGGCTCGCTCACATCAACACTAGGCGGCGCGGGCTGACTTGGGATCGTGGCGAAATACTTTTCGACGAGCGTGCGCGCTTCCTGCGGATCGAAGTCGCCGGTGATTGTCAGCACGGCGTTGTTCGGCGCGTAGTAGATGCGGAAGAACTCGCGCACGTCTTCGACCGAAGCATCGTCCAAGTCTTCCATCGAGCCGATGGTCGAATGCGCGTTCGCGTGGTTCTTGAAGATCAACTCGTTGAGCCGGAGAAAAGCATTTGAATACGGCCGGTTGTCGTAGTTCAAACGCTTCTCCTCTTGCACGGCGTGGCGCTGGTTGTCCAAGTTCTCCTGCGTGACTTTCAAAGAGCGCATGCGGTCGCTCTCAAGCCACAAAGCGAGCGGGAGTTGACTGGCGGGCAGCGTCTCAAAGTAGTTGGTGCGTTCGGTCGAGGTTGTGCCGTTCATCGTGCCGCCGGCATTGAAGACGTACTGGAAGTGCGCGGCCTTCGGCACGTTCTCCGAGCCTTGAAACATCATGTGCTCGAACAGGTGCGCGAACCCCGTGCGCCCCACGCGCTCGTTGCGCGACCCGACATCGTAATAGACCGCGACCGACACGACGGGGACGCTATGCTCCTCGCTCAAGACGACGCGCAAACCGTTCGCCAGCGTGAACTGCTCGATGGGCACTTGCGGCAATGTGAAGGTGGTTGACACTATTAACCTCTGCTCAGTTATTGCTTACGTGAAATATGTAAGAGATTGTGACCCACTGTGAAACCTTATGGCCGTCTTTCATCGCAGGCGTGAACTTGATCTTCTTCGCAGCTTTGATTGCGGCTTCGGTCAAGCCATCGGGTGCGCCTTTGACAATAGTGATGTCTGTCACCTTGCCATTAGAGCGCAATATCATGCGCAGCACGACCTCTATATCTTCGGTAGCGTTGCCTGACTGTTCTCCGACTTCTGGTTCAGGGCGCGATGTGATCTTCGCTGGCGTTACGCCGGCCGGAGGCTTGGCCTCCTTCTGCTCAGCTTGGGTATTGCTATTTTTAGTCGCATCATCTTGCGCACGTGCCAGCGCAGCACCGCACAGTAGAGCAAGACAAAGAGTGAAGCGCAGGAACATATTCATTGGCGAATCCTCGCGTCTAACTACACGCCCTATAGAGTCGCGTCTTTAACTTATCGCTCAATTCACGCCGGCGGCGTATTGATCATGCCGCGTAGTTCGGCGCGGAGACGTTCGATCTCGGAGAGCTTCTGCGCGACGCGGTCGAAAAGCGCGGTCTGCGATTTGATGCCCTCGTCAATCAGAAAGGCGGCCGCTTCGGCGCGGCTGCGAAAGACGCCCGCCTGCACGAGTTGTTCCAGTTTGTCCTGCGCGTCGTGCGAGACTTTGACGGCGACGACGTAATCATCCTTCGCCGAGATGGCGCGCTCGATGGTGCGACTGATGTCGCGCCCGATACTTGAGAGCGATTCGGGGATGCGCGAGGCGATGTCGCGCACGGACGAAGAGATGCGTTCGCGCTCTTGGCCGCCGTGCGGCTCGTCGGGCAGCATCAGGTCGTCCACCGGCTCGGCCTGATGGATGGGGTCGTTGGGATCGTTCGGGGTGCTCATAGGCTGCAAGTCTCCTTCCGTAGTACGGTAGTGTCGTGCCCGGTCAACAGACCGGCGCGGCAAACCCTCTCTGCTTAAACCTGTGCGGCGGATTTCGCTAAACAGCATTGTAAGGATGCGCCGAAAAGAGCGCAAGCTTGTGCGCCCGTTCCCATGCGGCGTTGAAAATCGCAGACATTACGCGCACAAGCGTAGCAACCTTGCCGCCCGCTCGCTCATCAAGTAACATACAAAAACCGGCTCAGAGTTGGTCGTGCAGGCCGGTCACGCGCGTGCGCGTGTTGACCATAGTCATTTAGTCTTGCAGGTTCTCATTTTCGAGAGGTTTTGCCCGTGGTGAAAAATAGACTCAAACTCGCGCTCGCCGCGCTCTTGCTCTTGACGCTCGCCGTGCCCGCCTTCGTGCTGGCTCAACAAGGCCCCGGCCGCCGCCGCGATAACTCTTCGACCGCACCGGCGCAGCCCGGCCCTAGCAGCCCCGCCGGCCACAATTCGCGCCGGGCCGCGCCCGAAGCGACCAACGCGCTCGAAGAGGATTTCTCCGAAGCATTGAGCGTCATTCAAGAGAATTATGTGGACGGCAACAAGCTCGACTACAACAACACCTTTAAGTCGTCCATCATCGGCATGCTGCGCTCGCTCGACCCGCACTCGAACTACTACGACGCGAAAGAGTTTGAAGAGATGCGCACCGACTGGCGCTCCGAGTATTACGGCATCGGCGCGTCCATCGGCGACCGCACCATCGGTGATGTGACCGACACCTACGTGCTCGCCACCTTCGAGAACTCGCCGGCCGCGAAAGCGGGCCTGCGCTTCGGCGACAAGATCATCGCCGTTGACGATCAGCCGATGCACGGTCATCCGTCGGGCGAGGTGCGCGATAAGATTCGTGGCCCGCGCGGCTCTATCGTGAAGATGACCGTCGAGACCGCCGCCGACGGCTCAAAGCGCACGGTCGAGATCACGCGCGATGCGGTCTCGCAGCCCTCCGTGCCCGATGCCTACATGATCAAACCCGGCGTCGGCTACATAGACATGACGCGCGGTTTCAATTACACGACCGCCGACGAGTTCAACGACGCGGTTGATAAACTGCACCAACAGGGCATGACCTCGCTCGTGCTCGACCTGCGCGGCAACCCCGGCGGCTTGCTCGATCAAGCGGTCAAGGTCGCCAGCCACTTCCTGCCGGCCGGCCAGCCCATTCTCTCGCAGCGCGGGCGCGCCTCCGGCTCACACACGTATCGCTCGGACAACACGACGCCGGATAACGTGCCGCTCGTCGTCCTTGTCAATCGCGGCACGGCGTCGGCTTCGGAGATCGTCGCGGGCGCTTTGCAGGATCACGACCGCGCGCTCATCATCGGCGAAACGAGCTTCGGCAAAGGTCTCGTGCAATCAATCATCCCTCTGGAGTACGGCACGGCTTTGACGCTCACGTCGTCGAAGTATTACACCCCTTCGGGCCGACTCGTGCAGCGCGACTACACGAACGAAGGTCTCTACGACTACTACACGCACGGCGGCTTGGGGCGCGACGATGACGGCGCAGCGCCGGAGAAGCCGAGCGGCCCTGAGAGCAAGACGGACACGGGCCGGAGCGTCTATGGCGGCGGCGGCATCTCGCCGGACGAGCCGGTCAAGCCGCGCATCTTCCAGCCTGTGCAACAGCGCATGGTCAACCCCGTCTTCGCCTTCGTGCGCGAACTGGTGAACGGGCGCGTCAGCGGATTTGAGAACTACAAGGTGCAGCGCGCGATTGATTTCGCGCACGACATCAAGACGGACGAGTTTCCGGTCACCGACAACCTGTTCAAAGCCTTCAAAGAGTTCGTGGCGAAAGAACCGGCCTACAAGTTGACCGACAAACAACTCGACGCCAACCACGATTTCATCGCGCGCCAGATGCGCACAGACATCGCCACGGCCGCTTACGGCTCGACTATGGCTGCGCGCGTGGTGACCGTTGACGACCAGCAAGTGGCCAAAGCAATCGAAGACCTGCCGCGCGCAGGCCAACTCGCCGCCGCCGCGCGCGCCGGGCGCAACCCGCAACAGAAATCGTTCGAATAAACACGGACAAATTTAGCAAAACGAAAAGGGCCGCGTCGGCAAAGGCGCGGCCCTTTTTCGTTTTGTCGTTCCTATCTATAGCGAATTGCAATTGAGTGTAACTGGTGTCAGTACCGCCTGCGGTAGCGGGCGGGTGTGGCTACGAAAGCAGGCCGGATGCTGCGACCAAGACCCGCCCGCTACCGCAGGCGGTACTGACTTGGCTGCCCTGCCGAAGCGGCTACATTCAATCGCAAACCGCTATATTACTTGCTCTGTGCGAACTGTTGCGCCTGTAGCTCCGGGTTCGGTTCAGGTTGTTGGCGCGCACGTTGCTTCAATTCGGCGAAATCAATCTCGGTCGAGCGGCGCGTGTCGGCCTTGAGCACGCGGCGCATGTGTTCGAGTGCATGGCGATTCTCTTCGGGGTCGGTCGAGGCGACGCAGTCCGCAGGGATGATGAGATTAAAGTCGCGCATATAAGCATCGTTGGCGGTGAAGAGCACGCAGTTGTCGCTGGTCAAACCCGTGAGAATCACGGTCTCGACTTGCAAGTAGTCGAGCAAAATGTCGAGCGTGGTGGAAAAAAAGCCGGAGTGCTTGGGCTTCAAGACGAAATAGTCGTCCTCTTCCGGTCGCAACAACTCGGCGATGGGTTTGCCGCAGATGTCTGCTTCGAGACAATGATCGAGCAGTTTGTTGAAGTCCGACTGCCAGCGCCCGAAGTTGTCGTTAACGTAGATGACGGGCACGCCCGCCGCTTTCGCGCGCCGCTTCAACTCGGCCAGCCGCTCGGCCATCGGCAGCGCGTGCTTGAGCAAATCCTTGCCGCTCGCAAATTCGAGATCGTTGATGACATCAATCAGCAGCAGCGCCACTTCCGCCTTGTCCGGCACGAACCCGTGTAGGTCTTCATTCTTCGCGGGCATGGTCTCTCCCTTCGCTCGTCGAAAGTTTGAGGGGAATTATCTAAAGTTTACCATGCGAAATAATCACAAAGACACCGAGACACGACGCCTGCCCTTCGTGTCTCGGTGTCTTTGTGGTGAACTTCTTTCTGCTCAGTTCGAGCCGAGCATGTAGGTGTTGCCGTCCGGGTCTGTGAACATCGCGCTCACGCCCCAAGCCTCTTCCTTCGGCGCTTGCTTGAACTCGACGCCGCGCGCGCGCAGTTCTTCGTAAGTCGCGCGCACATCCTCACAAGTGAAGACGGCGGGCGCGAACGTGCCGATGCGATCTTCCATGCCGGGCGGCGTAAAGAGTACCAGCGCGGTCTGCGCGCCCGGCGGCGCGACCTCGATCCAACGCTGCTCGCCGAAGGCCACGTTCTTCAGCACGTCGAAGCCCAGCTTGTTAGTGAAAAAATCGAGCGCCCGCAGTTGATCGCTCACATAGACGCCGACGAATTTAACGTGCGTGATCATCTCGCCTCCTTTTCACGTTTCGCTTGGCGCTCAGTCGTGCATGCCGGTCAGCTTGATGATCGAGAAGGCTGCGCCGGCCGGATCGTTGATGACGGCAAAGCGGCCGACATTGGGAATGTCCATCGGCGGCACACAGACTTTGCCGCCCAGAGATTCGACGCGCGCGGCCAAGCCGTCCACGTCGTCCACCGCGATGTAAGCCATCCAGTGGGGCGGGACGGGGCCGCCGCATTCAGGCGACTGTTGATACATACCGCCGATCCTCTGCCCGCTCGCTTCGATCTCGATGTAGGGCATGCTGGCGGCGGCAGATTGGTGCAGCGTCCAGCCGAGCAGTTCGCTGTAGAAATGCTTGGCGGCTTCGAGGTTGTTAGTGGAAAGTTCGTTCCAACAGAAAGTGCCGTTGGCCGGGATGTTGTGCTCTGCCATTGCTTTTGTCTCCTCTCAGACAGACTTAGGTTAACGGTCAGAAAACTGCTGCGAGGGTTAACTTGGCGAAAAGCGAAAAAGAAAAAGGTGAGTCCCGCATGTCTTCGGAGAAACTCACCTTTCAACCTGCCCCTTGCTCGTGCTTTGACGAAGTAATCTCTTACTACGTCTATCGTCCGGTCTTCGGCGGCGCGGACGAGATGTCAAGATAAAATCTGCGGCATGCGCGCGCAGTTGCCTGTCGTCGTTAGCCACCAATCGGACAGAAGAAACGAATACTGTTGCCGTCAGCGTCCTTCACATACATCTCGCGATTGCCCCAGTCTTGATCAATCGGGCCGGTGTCAATCGGGACACCTTTTCGGCGCAACTCCTCATGCAACTCATCAACGTCGTCCACGAGTAAGAACACAACACCGCCCGCAACTCCGTCCCCTGAAAAGGAAGAGACGTGCAACTCCGCCTCATCACGCGCGAGGCCCATGTAGCAAGGGTCTGGGCCGCCGAAAGGGCGATAAGCAAACTCCTGTCGGAAGCCCAGACGATTGCAATAGAACTCCTCAGCCGCAGCCGAGTTACTGACATGAAGCACAGGGATCGCTGCCTTGAACATGTAGCGCTTCGCTGTGGTGGCGCGACTGTCAGTGCGCGGCCAGCCACTCACTGAAGATTTGCGCCTCTTCCGCTTTGCCGCTCCAACGCGCGCGGTTCTTGCCTGTTAAAGCCAAGACCATCGCTTGATGCTGACCGGCGCGGTCGCCGAGGCGTTCAAAGTAGTTGTAGAGCCGATCAATCTTCTGCACAGACTCGCGCGCGGCTTCCCGGTTGCGGAACGAAAGGACGTTCCGAAAGAAGCGCGTATAGACGTTCTGCTCGCGCCCCGTCGTCGTGTAGAGATCGAAATAGCCATCGAGGTGGCCGGCTTGTTGTAAGACTTGCGCGACATAAGAAGGCCGCGCGCCGACGCGCCGGACGATCCCGGCGATGTCTGTCAGTCCCGCGTTGTAGAGCGCAAGGATGCGCTCCTTCTTCGTGTGCTGTTCCGCTTCCTGTTCGAGCGGCGTCGTGCCCTCTTCATGTTCGACGACCGCTGCTTGCGGCTCTTCGTCCGCAAACTCAAGCTCGAACGTGAGCGGCTTCTCTTGGATCAACTCTTCAGTCGTCATCTCAACTCACTCAAACTTTCCGAAGCGGCGCAGGCGACGCGGTTGTGCTCAGCTTCTGCCGCGTCGCCGCGCTGCTTCGCCCTTGGTTAACACTCTCTCGTTCGAGCCGCACTAGCTCGCGCGCCGCATCGGCTGATTGCCAAACGACTCCTGCTGCAAACCCTTCAAGTGGTCAATGAAGCTCGAAGCAGCCTTCTTCGACAACTCTTCGGTGCGGCAGCGCAGCGCCTGTTGGCACTCCTCGTCTGCATCAATCCCGGCCTCGCGTGCGAGTGCACGGATCATGCCGAGTTGCTTCGGCGTCACGAGATCAGCCATTGACTTCGCTAACGGGTCGCGCGGCAGATCGCCGGCTTGCGGCCCTGCGCCTTCGCGCTCGATCACTTCGGACTCGCGCTGGTAGAGTTCGCGCGCAATACCGAACTTGATCGCGGCACGCTTCAAAGCGTCGTGCTCGGCCTTCTTGATGCCGGTCTCGTTGTCGGCCGTGCCCGTGCCGACGCCTTCGCGCGTGACACCGTCAATCGTGATCGCGGCGGTGACGGCGACCATGTCGCCGATCTGCACGATGCCGCGCACGGCATGCGACCAACTGGGCGCGACGCGGTCGAGCAAGTCCGCGACCGTGTGCCATTCGACGTATTCGACCGTGTGCACTTGACCGTTGCGGTCGCGCCAACCTTCGCGCGTCTTGACGAGGCGCGGATCAATCGGCTGGCGCAAGGTGCGCAAAGTGTTCGTGAAGGCGAGCGGCACGACCGGCGCGGACGCCTGTATTGCCTCGTGCTCTTCGGCGGTGACGAAATCCAAATCCTCGGCCGGACGTGCCGGCGCGGTTGCTTGTTTCTTAGTCATCTCTGTTTGCTCCTCTGCGTATGTTTGTTCCGCGAGCGGGGTGACCGCAGGCTGTTCACTGACGACCGGCTCGGTCTGCTCAACGACTTCCTTCGGCTCGTCCTGCTCCCGTGCGAAACGCGCGGCTGCGGCCGGCTTCGGCTCGCTCGTCGTGCGCTTCTCGGATGCGGTTGTGTTGGTGTTGGGCGTAGCTTGCGCCGCGCTCTGCTTCATCGCCGCGCGCGCGGCGACGTTCGGCGTCGGCTGCTTCGTCTGTGCAGCTTCCGCAGGCTTCGCCGTCAATGAATGTTTGACGGCGAGAATGTGTTCGCAACGATAGCCAGCATCTTCGACTGACTGCTCCGCGAATTCGAGACAAGAGCAACGCACCTTGCCCGCCTCATCGCGCCAGACCTCATACTGCGTGCGCTTGCCGCGAAGAGAGGGCGTCGTGACGCGGAAGCGGTCGCCCTCGCGTGTGACGAGTCCCATCGCGGCGATGCCTTGCGCGCGCTTGTCGCGCATGATCGCTTTCTTGTCCGTGTGCGTGGCGGTTGCGGTGGTCATTGCTCTTTTAGACTCCTTCAATCAAAACTGCTGCTGACACTCATCAGGCGGCGCGCTCAATCGGCAACTCTTCGACGTTCACTTGCGCCGGTTTCTGCTGCTGCGCGGCATTGCGCTCAGCCAGACGCCGCTCCAAATCCACGATGCGCGCCTCCAACTCCTCGACGCGCCGCCCTTGCCGGTGCACCGTCTTGAACAGGCTATCGAACGTCTCCCAAATAAATTCCGTGCTCACTTTTGCTTCGCGCCTCCCGGTAGTTTTCACGGTCGGAAATCTACCTGTTTCATACGTGAAACAGTGTATCACGGTTCCCGTTTTGTTGCAAGCATAAAACAAAGTCTTGCATCTGGGATTTTCCTGTGATATGGTCTGGGGTTAGAGGAGCAGGCGCGCCGCCCTCTTGTGGGTGTTTCGCGCCGAAAAGGAGGCCAAAAGATGGCACACACGGGCAAGAGTTTAGTAAACACGATTGAGCTTGGGCGGGCGATTCGCCGCAAGCGTGAAGAGGCGGGTTTGAGTCTGCGCGATGTGGCGGACGAGACGGGCGTTTCAGCTTCGACGCTCTCGCGCATCGAGAACGGCACAGGCAAGCCGGACGCGGACAACATCGCGCGGCTGACCGGCTGGCTCGACATGCCGATGGAGCGCGTCATGTCTGGCCGCGCAGACGACGCGGACGGCACGAAGGCGGTCGTCTATTTCCCGCAAGAGGCCACGCCCGACATCGTCGAAGCGCACCTCCGCGCCGACCGCAACCTGAGCGAAGAGACTGCCAAAGCCCTCTCCGAACTCTTCCGCGTCGCCTACGCCCAATTCAGCCACCCCGGCGAAGACCCACGCGGGCGCAATAAGCGGAAGTAGCGACCACACAAGTTTCGGTCTGAAAGTTTATTAGGCGTTCGACTCAAGGTGGGTTGAGCGCCTAAATTATTATTGATTCACAGTAATAGACAAGTCGAGGTAGCACCAATGGCTCAAGTGTGGATGGTTAGAGCTGGTGAAGACGGATACTTAGCTAAAGACTTCGCGCGGGGATTTATAGGTATAGGATGGAATTCTTTAGGTGATTTGAGTTCAGTATCTACTCAGGACAGTATTCGACAACTGTACCTCGCAAATTACCCTAACGAGAAACCGGGAAAGGCTAACGGTGACGTAGCGGTAATTTTTAAGTTCCGCTCGGTTATACAGATGAATGATAAAGTGGTCACTTATGATCCAGTAGAGAGACGATACTTAATAGGCACTGTCACTGATGAG
This sequence comes from Acidobacteriota bacterium, assembly GCA_003223935.1. Lineage (GTDB taxonomy): Bacteria > Acidobacteriota > Blastocatellia > Pyrinomonadales > Pyrinomonadaceae > QHXQ01. The sequence continues at coordinate 81,621 of QHXQ01000026.1, forward strand.
TATTCCTACCAGCCCGGATTGATCAGAGATCAGAATCATGTTCGTAAAGTCAAATGGGAAGAAGAGGTCGGCCGCGACGATTTAGCGGTCTCGTCAAGAAACTCACTTGGAAGTACATTGACTCTTTTTTCTGTCAACGAAGATGTATGGGCAGATATATTGCGGGTACTTAGTGGCAAGCCTGCGGTTGATCAGCAAGAAAGAGTTGAAGAAGAGAAACAAGAATTAGAACTCATCCGAGAGGACATAATTAACCGGGCGCATGAACTTATTAAAGATAAGATTCTAAAACTGGCTGACGATGAGCTTGAAAAACTTTCTGCGGCTATATTGCGCGCTATGGGTTATAAAACCAGAATCTCACCAAAGGGGCCAGATCGAGGGGTTGATGTTTTTGCTTCACCAGATGGGCTAGGACTTGAAGAGCCAAGAATCAAAGTTGAGGTAAAGCATCGGCCAAAAGAGACAATGAAGGCGCAAGATATACGTAGTTTCTTGGGCGGATTGAGGCAAGGAGATAGGGCTTTGTACGTTAGCACGGGCGGATTTACCAAAGATGCTAAATATGAGGCTGACCGCTCAAATATTCCCGTTACATTGCTAAGCCTTGACGATTTAGCTACCTTGATCGTTACACATTACGAAAACTTTGACTTAGAGGGTCGCAGCTTAATATCGCTGATTAGAGTTTATTGGCCCACAGAGTAGGCCCGTAAAAGCTGGAAAGTATCATGAGCGTGCAATTCATCTTGAGCGAGTACATAGACCGGGCGTTGGCGCGGGCTGAGTACGACAAGTTGGAGGATGGGACTTTCGCGGGGCGAATCGCGGTGTGTCCGGGCGTGGTCTCGTTCGCCGCGACGTTGCGTGAATGCGAGGCGGAGTTGCGCTCGACGTTAGAGAATTGGCTCTGGCTCGGATTGAAGTTAGGGCACACGCTGCCGGTGATTGGAGACATCGACCTGAACAGGGAACCAGTTTCTCTGATCTTTCAATTAGGTAGCACACCCATAGACGATGAAATAAAAGACGCCTCTGAAAACCACGACCACTACATCTACAGTTCTAAGACTTCGTGATCGCACACTTCGATGATCTTCCGCAGTTACATCCCCGCCGCGCCGCTCTCGGACTTCGTGGCGCTGTTCTGGTTGTATGAGGGCTATGTGCAGCCGCATGCGCGGGAGCGTGTGTTGCCGGATGGGTCGGTGGAGTTGGTGGTGAGTCTGGTGGAAGTCGAGTCGCGTGTGTATGACGGCGAGCCGACGAGTGGCCGGACGTTTCGCAATGGCGTGATGGCGGGGGCGCGTTCGGAGTTTCTGGTGATTGATACGGCGAGCCAAGCGTCGGTCGTGGGCGTGCATTTCAAGCCGGGCGGGGCCTATCCCTTTCTGCCGATGCCTACGTCGGAACTGCACAACGCGGTCGTCGCTTTGGATGATTTGTGGGGTGCGACAGCCGCGAGCTTGCGCGAGCATCTGCTCGAAGCTACGACGACCGATGCGAAGTTTCACATCCTCGAACAGACCTTGCTCGAACAGGCGCGGCGACCACTTGCGCGCCATCGCGCTGTCGCTTATGCGCTCGATGAATTGCAACGTGAGAGGCACGCGCGTTCGATCTCGGACGTGACGGACGAGACGGGCTTGAGCGCGCGGCGTTTTATCCAAGTGTTCAGCGAAGAGGTCGGGCTGACGCCGAAACTGTTCTGCCGCGTGCGCCGGTTTCAGCAAGTCTTAAGTCTTATTCACACGGCGGCGCAGATTAACTGGGCTGACGTGGCCGTGCGTTGCGGTTACTTCGATCAGGCGCACTTCATCCACGACTTCCA
>QHXQ01000064.1 GCA_003223935.1 Acidobacteriota bacterium
TGCGCGCGAACACCGAGCGCCCCATCACCATCACGCACGGCACGAACCGCCTCGTCGGTACAGACCCCGAACAGATCATCCGCGCCGCACACGACGCGCTCGACCATCCGCGTCCATCCTTGCCGCCCCTCTGGGATGGCCAAGCCGCCGACCGCATCCTCAATGCGATACAGCAGTGGACAGTGGTCGGCGGGCAGTGATCAGTGACAGACAGTTTTTAACTGACTACAGACCACAGACCACTGCCCACTTTTTTCGTTTGCCTGTGCTGCGCTCGTTAAGCTACACTCGAAAATGTTTGGCGGCTGATGTGGCCGTCTCGTAAACGAAAGTTAAGAGGTCACGGCCCTGATAGGTCGCCGCTCGACGCACACGTCACTCCAGCCTGAGCAGTGTCCGACACATTACACAGACAGTCGTTCTCGTATCGCCAAATGTGGCGCGCGGCCTTGCTCGTCGCGGTCTTAGGCTTTGTCTATGCCACGATGCTCAGCCGGCTGACGATTCAATGGTGGACGGATGAGAACTATTCGCACGGGCTGCTGATCCCATTCGTCATCGCTTACATCCTGTGGAGCACGCGCGCGCGCTTGCTGCGCGTGCCGAAGCGCCCGGCGATTTTGTGGGGCGGCGCGTCGGTGGTATTCGCGCTCTTCATGTTGTGGGCGGGCACGGCGGGCGCGGAGTTGTACCTGCAACGCCTGTCGCTCGTGTTGATGCTCGCGGGCATCGTGCTCTACTTCTGGGGCTGGCGCGTGCTGCGCCTCTTGCTCGTGCCGCTTGCGCTTCTCGCGTTGGCGATCCCCGTCCCGGCGATCATCTTCAATCAGGTCGCGTTCCCTTTGCAGTTGTTCGCTTCGCGTTGCGCGGTCTGGGCGATGCAGTTGCTTGACATTCCAGTGCTCCGACAAGGGAACGTGATCGAGTTGATGCCGCTCGGTGCGACGACGACGAAGAAACTCGAAGTGGTCGAAGCTTGTAGCGGCATCCGCTCGTTGATGACGCTCGTGACGCTCGCGGTCGTCTTCGCTTACTTCACCTATCCGCGCGCTGAAGATAAAAGCGGCGGCCGTTTCTCTTGGCTCAAGCGTTACGGTTTCTGGCGCGCAGGCGTCATCGTTCTTTCAGCCGTGCCCATCGCCATCGTGACCAACGCGGCGCGCGTAAGCGGCACGGGGATTTTGGCGCGCTTCTACGGCACGCGCGTCGCCGATGGTTTCTTTCACGAGTTCTCCGGTTGGGTCGTCTATATCGTCGCCTTCCTGTTGCTGTTCGCCGTCGGCTGGTTGCTCGACCTGTTTGCGCGCCGCAAGCGCAAGGGCAAGGGCGGCCCACGCGCGCAAAGTCTGACGGACGAAACACAGATGACGGCGACAACAACGCTCGAAGTTAAGGACGAATCGTCTAGCGATGACGATTCATCCATCAAAGATATGACGGCGCAGCCGACATTGACGGTGCGCGGCGCAGATGAGCCGGTGGTATGAGGTGATGAGAACGGCGCGTTGGCAGTTCTGGGTGTTGTTCGCGTTCCTGCTTGTGGGCGGGGCGCTGATCAACTTGTGGGAGCGCGCGGGCGAAGCGCACGTCGAGCGCCGGCCGCTCGCAGAGTTTCCCGTCCAACTCGGCGCATGGCAGCAGCGCGGCGTGGATGCGCGTTTCGACGCCGCGACCGAAGCGGTCTTGCTCGCCGACGATTATCTCGCGCGCGATTACGTGCGCCCCGACGGCACGGCCGCCAATTTTTACGTCGGCTACTACGCCTCGCAACGAAACGGCGCAACCTATCACAGCCCGCTCAACTGTCTGCCCGGCACTGGCTGGGTGATGAACGAACCGGGACGCATCCTCGTCCAACCGGCGGGCGGCGGCCCCGCGATTGAAGCGAACCGCTACATCATCGAACACGGATCAGATCGGCAGGTCTTGATCTATTGGTATCAAGGGCGCGGGCGCGCGTTGGCGAGCGAGTATTGGGGGAAGATTTATACGGTGCTCGACAGCGTGCGGCGGCGGCGTTCCGATGGCGCGATGGTGCGCGTGACTGTGCCGGTGCGTGGTTCGGAGGCGGAGGCTTTACAGCTTGCAACCGATCTGGCAGCGCAGGCCGCGCCCGCTTTGCCCGCGTTCGTCCCCAACTAAGCGCCGAATTTGTTTGCTCTCGCTGTCTGAGAATGAGTAACATAGAAAGCAGCCGGCCACCCTGTCGGAGCGGGGGCGGCTTTCAGGAAAAGACAGGCGATTACCAATTTTTCTTAACCGGCGCGTCCTCTTAGTCCGAGCGTCCAGTTGCTTCGACCGAGTGGCGCGCGCAAACACTCAGAAGTTAAAAACAGACGCGCGGCAAATCTTCCGCCCGTTGACCGTTGCCCCGGTCGCGAATGTGCGAGACAGGTCGCGTGAGGGAGTCTTAAAAGCGAGATGAACCGATCAGAGTGCCTGCGCTCCGGCCACGGCCGGGGTCTGCTATTTCTTTTGCTGTCTGTCCTCTTGGCGCTGGCGCTAGTGGCCTGCTCCAATCCGGCCAAGGCTAAAGCCGAACACCTGCGGCGCGGCCAACAATACCTCCAAGACAAAAAGTATGCGGAAGCGGAGCTTGAGTTCCGCAACGCGCTCCAGCTTGACGAGCAATTCGCCGAGGCTCACTGGGGCTTGGCGCAAGCATATGAAGCACAGGGCAAAATCCTACCCGCGATTGAGGAACTAAAACGCGCTGTCGAACAGAATCCGAAAGATGCGCCCGCCGATTGGTATGCAGACGCCGCCATTCGGCTTGGCAACTGGTACATGCTCGCTTATCAGCAGAACCACGACAGCCAACTAAAGGAGAAGGCGCAGCAGTACGTCAACAATGTCTTGCAGCGCAACCCGAACCACATCGAAGCACGCATCCTCCAAGCGACCATTCTCTATATTGACGGCAAACACGCCGAGGCGCTGGACAAACTCAAACAGGCGGTTGATCTCGACCCGAAGCGCATCGAGTCGCTGCTGAGTCTGGCGCGCTACTACGTGCAGGAGCACGATCTGGCGAACGCCGAAGCGACCTTTCAACGCGCCATCTCGACGAACGACCGCTCGGCGCTGGCGCACACGCAGTACGGCATCTTCCAAGCACAGCAAGGACACAACGAGCAAGCCGAAGCGGAGTTTCGTAAAGCCATCGCCGCAGACCCGAACGACCGCGAGGCGCGGCGCACGCTCGGCGGTTTCTTCCTCGCCCTCAAGCAGTACGATAAAGCCGAAGCCGCTTACAAAGAACTCGCAGACCTCGACAAAGACCGGCCCGAAGGGCGCGCCGTGCTCGGCGACTACTACGCGGTCGTCGGGCGCTATGACGACGCAGTCAAAGTCTATCAAGAGATCGTTGCGCAGTGGCCCGACTACCCGCAGGCGCGCTATCGGCTCGGCGAGATCATGCTCCAGCGCGGCGACATAGACGGCGCGCAGCAGCAAGCGCAGACCGTGCTCGACAAGGATAAGAACGACCGCACGGCGCTCCAACTGCGCGCGCGCATCCTGTTGCAACAGGGCGAAGCGAAAAAGGCGATTGACGATCTCGCGCAAGTTCTGAAACAAGACCCGCACGATCAGCAGGCGCTCTACTTCATGGCACAGGCCCAACTCGACGCCGCTCAGATTGAGCAAGCGCGCAGCTACGCGGGCGAACTCCTCAAGTATTATCCAGAGTATCTGCCGGGCAAGCTGTTGCAAGCGCAGATCAGTCTGCGCGCCGGCAGCAACGAGAGCAACGAGAACGCGCGCAACGAGAACATGAAGAACACTGTGCGCAGTGCCGACGAGTTGTTGGCGCAACTCAGCAAGACGCCGCCGGGCCAGCAGATTTCGCCGGAGTTGATCACAGACCTGCGCGCCAAAGCCTACACAGCGCGCGGCGCAGCCAATCTGAAACTGGGCAACACCGCGGCCGCGCACGCTGACTTCAACGCTGCCCGCGACGCCGAACCGAACGTGCCCGCCTCTTATGTCAACCTCGCGGCCGTTGCGCTCGCCGAAAACAAACCGGCCGAGGCCGAGCAGTTGTACGAACGCGGTTTGCAACTCGACGGCGCGAACCTCGACGCGCTCGGCGGTCTCATCAATCTCTACACGGCGCAAAAACAGTTCGACCGCGCACACGCGCGCATCGATCAAGCCATCGCGGCGCATGCCAACAACGCGGGGTTGCACTTCCTCAAAGCGCAAATCTTCGGCGTGCAGAGCGGCGCGGCGAGCAGAGATAAAAACGAGGAGCAGGCTAAGCAATATGCCGAGAGCACGAAGGATGAGTTAAACCGCGCGCTCGAAATCGATCCGAACAATGCGCCTGCGCTCTATGCGCTGGCCTCGCTTTACGTCAACTTACAACAGCCGGAGGATGCCATCGCCAAGTTTCGCAAGATCGCCGAGGCTAAACCCGACACAGATGATGCGGCCGCGCTCACGCTCATCGGCATGGTCGAGGACCAGACCAACAGACGCGACAAGGCAGTGAATGATTACAAAGACGCGCTCAACCGCAATCCGCCCGACGAAATCAAAGCGATTGCGGAGAACAATCTCGCGTGGGATTACGCCGAATACGGCAAGGGCAACTTGGACGAAGCCGTGCGGCTCGCGCAGGATGTTGTGCGCAAGTACCCGGACATATCCGGCTACGCCGACACGCTCGGCTGGGTCTATTACAAAAAGGCTCTGTACGGCGCAGCGGTTGAACAACTGCAAAAGGCCGTCAAGCAAACGACTGCGGCCGGCGCAGACAGCGCCGTCTATCGTTTCCATCTCGGTCTCGCGCTCGCCAAGTCGAGCCGCAAGCCGGAGGCGCGCCAGCAGTTGCAACTGGCCGTCAACATGGGCACGGGCAAAGGGCTGACCAACGAACAGGTCGAAGAGGCCAAACAAACGTTGGCGACATTATGAACAGCAGCGGTCAGTAATCAGTTAAGAACTGATTTCACTGACCACTGACCACCGACCACTGACCACTGGAGTTAGCAATGAGTGTTGAATTCAGACAACGGACGCCGAGCGAGTATGGGCGCATCCTTTGGCGGCGCAAGTGGCTGATCGTGCTGCCGGCGTTGGCCATCTCGTTCGCGATTGCGATTGTCGTCTGGCGTTTGCCGGACGTCTATCAATCCACGACGCTCTTGACGGTCAAACCGTCGAGCGTGCCATCCACGATTGCGCCGCAGTTGTCGGACGAAGACTTGACGCTCAGGCTCAATAACATCAGTCTCGAAGTCCTCAGCCGCTCGACGCTCGAACCGCTCATCATCAGTTACGGTCTCTATGCGGCCGAGCACCAGCGTGGCGAGCCGATGGACGCGCTCGTCGAGCGCATGCGCAAGAAGGACATCACCATCGAACTCAACAAAAGCCGCAACGACATCACCAACGGCTTCACCATCTCGTTTCGCGGCCCGACGCGGCAGGTTGCGCACGATGTGACCTCGGACTTGGCGGCCAAGTTCACGAGCGCGCAGATCACCGAGTTGACGCATCAGACCGAAGCGACCGAGAAGTTGATCAGCGATCAGGTCAACGAGGCGCGCCAAGCTCTGGAGAATATCGAGAAACAACGCTTCGATTTCCTGACGCAACACTCATCCAGCCTGCCGAATGATTCAAACGCGCTCATCGGCCAACTCGCTGGCCTCTACGATCAGCAGAAAGCCTACATCACCGAGATCGGCCGCCTAAACGATCAGCGTACGATGCTCTCCACGCAGGTCGGCGATTCAACGAAGCGCAGCGAACTGGCCATTAACAATTCGGTGGACAGCATCACCGATCCAAAGACGACGCCGGCTTGGGCTGAACTGACCAAGCGCGAGTCAGAGCTAGACGCGGCGTTGCAGGACATGAAGACACGGCTCAAAGAGAAGAACCCGGACATGATCGCCGTCCGCCAGCAAATCGCTGGCATCAAGCGGCAGAAGGACGAGTTGCTCGAAGATCAGAAGGTCAAGATCGCGGAGAAAAAGAAGCAGCTTGAAGAGATGGCGCAAAACGATCCGACCATCAAGAGCCTTGAGTACAACCAGAAGTTTGTCGCAGGCGAGATCGAGCGGCAACAGAAACTGCTCGATCAGACCAAAGCGCAGATCAGCGACATACAACAGCGTCTGAACGGCGTGCCGACCACAGAGGTCGGCCTGCAAGTACTTGATCGTCAGTATCAGTCGGCGAAGGCGACCTACGACGACCTGCTGGATAAACAGCGCAAGGCTGTGCTCTCAAACGAAGTCAACGCGCGGGCGCAAGGCGAGACGGTGCAGGTGGTTGACCCGGCGAGTCTGCCCGAAAAGCCGGTTGCGCCGAAGCGTCCGTTGCTTATCGCGCTCGGCCTCGCGTTGGGCTTAGGCATCGGGCTAGTCTTCGCCGCCGGCTTTGAAGTGCCGCGCCTCATGACCATTCAGACGGTCGAGGACGCGCGCCACTACACCTCTTTGCCCGTGCTCGTCTCAGTGCCCGAACTGCTGACGCCGCGCGAGCAGCGTCGGCGTCGCCTGCGCCATGCGGCACTCGCCTGCGCCAGCATCGCCGTCACCGTCGTCAGCATCCCTGCGCTCGCGCTCTTGCTGAAACTGACGCACGTGTTCGAGTTGTTCACGACATGAGAGTCTGGAGTCAAGACAAAAGCAGTTAGTTTTTTAACTCCAGACTCCAGACTTGGAGAATTGAGTTGTACCGAGAGTTCTACGGCTTAAAGGAACTGCCGTTCGCGCTGACGCCCGATCCGCGCTTCATCTATTTCACGCCGTCGCACACGGAGGCGATGGCGAACTTGCATTACGGGATCGAGAGCGGCAAGGGCCTCATCGTCGTCGCCGGCGAGGTCGGCACGGGCAAGACCACGATCCTACGTTGGATGATGCAGCGCCTCGACCGCACGGTCTTGGTCGGCTACGTCATCAACCCGCGCTTGAGCGTGCCGGAGTTTTATCAACACATCGCGCGGCTGCTCGGCGTCGAAGCTTGGCAGAACAAGTCGGAATTGTTGTTCGAGTTGGGCAGCACGCTCGAAGAACGAAACGCGCGTGGCCTGCGCACCGTGCTCATCATTGACGAGGCGCATGGGCTTTCGACCGCCGTGCTCGAAGAGATCAGATTACTCTCGAACTTTGAATCGGACGCCGCGAAGCATTTGCAGATCGTGTTGACGGGGCAACCGGAACTGCGCGCGGTCTTGAACAATCCTGAGTTGCGGCAGTTGAAACAGCGCGTCGCCTTGCGCTGCGAGATCAAACCTCTGCCGAACATCGAAGAGACAACCAAGTACATCAACGCGCGGCTTTCGGTCGCGGGCGCGCCGCGCGCGGACATCTTCTCGCCCGGCGCGGTTGATTACATCTTTCGCTGCTCGGCCGGCATTCCGCGCCAGATCAACAACCTCTGCGACAACGCCCTGCTCGCGGGCTTCGCCGCCAACGCGCGCCAGATCAATCGCGCGATCATCGAAGAGGTCGCAGACACTTTCGACATGCTGCCCGATACGAAGCGACGCGGTCTGGGCGACCGCAACAGTGGGGCCCGCGCCGCGCCCGCGCCGATCTTTTCTGCGGCGGGTCGCGCAGAACTCTGGTCGGCCGGCAACGACCAGCACACAAACGCGCACGTTGAAGTTGCACAATCCACTGCAACGCGCGCCGCGCAAGACGACGATGATGCGCCTGACACAGCAGACATCGGCGCGGCCTTTCGTCGTTGGGACGCGATGGGAGATAGGTGATGGGGAGAGTTTACGAAGCTTTGAAACGCGCCGCCGCGCATGGCGACGCGAAATCGAAAAGACCGGACGACGCGGGGCCCTCGCGTGTTGACAACACCAATGGCAACGCGCAACACGCGAACGGCAACGGCGCGGCGCACACACGCGCGCCCGTCGCCGATCCTCTGTTTGATCGTCCGTCCGCTTTTTTCCACGCGCCCGATGCGGCGCACAGTTCAGCGTCCACCGAGCACACTGCTCAAGCTGGCGTCGGGTCGGCACTCCCCGGCGGTGTGGCTGCGCGTGTTGCTGGGGCAACGGTGGACGCTGTCGGCTCGACGCGCGACGCGACATACACCTCTATCGAGGTCGTCACGTCGCGCGTCGAACCACACCTCGTCGCCATCACCGATCCGCGTTCGCCGCACGCAGAACAGTATCGCTCTCTGCGCACGCGCGTCCTGCACGCAGGCGAGCGGCGTAAGGTACAAGCCATCGTCGTGACGAGCGCGGGCATCGCGGAAGGCAAGACGATCACCGCACTCAATCTCGCGTGGTTGCTTGCGCAGACCGACGGCGTGCGCGCGCTCCTCGTTGACGGCGACCTGCGCCAGCCTTGCGCGGCCGCTTATCTCGCGTTCGACGCGCCCGTGGGACTATCGGAAGTGCTCGCCGGGCAAGCATCATTGAACGACACAATCGTGCGGCTCGATCCATCGGGTCTCTTCCTGCTGCCCGGCGGCACGCCGCGCGATAACGTCGCGGAGTTATTGTCCGGCCCCAAGTTCAGCGCGGTGCTCGCGGAACTGCGCCGCTCGTTCAACTACATCATCATTGACGCGCCGCCGCTCGGCATCTTCACCGATGCGACCGTCTTGATCAATCGCGCCGACGGCGCGCTCGTGGTCGTGCGCGCCGGGCGCACGCGCTACGGCACACTCGACCGCGTGCTTGAGCCGCTGCCGCGCGAACGTCTGCTCGGCGTCGTCTTGAACGGCGCGGACAGCGCACCCGATGCGCAGAGTTATTACTACCAACGCCGCTACTATCGGCGCGACGAGACGCAGCCCGGTGCGCCGACGAAAGATGTTGAGGAGGACGTTTGAGGTCTGCGCGCACCAGATTGCGGACGCTCTTGTTGCTCGCGGCCGAGGCCGTCTTGATCTTCGGCTGCCTTGTGGCAGCGACGGAGATTCGGCTCGGCCAATACGAGGCATACAAGAATCTCGTCGAGCAGAACGGTTTTTACAAGGCCGCGCTCGTCACCATCTTCTGTCTCGGTGCGTTCTATCTCTACGATCTTTATGACTTCGTCGTGATGCACGACCGGCGCGAGTTGATCTTGCGCCTGATCCAAGCGCTGGGCCTCGCTTGGATTGCGCTCGCGCTCGTCTTCTACCTCGCGCCGCAGGCAAGGTTGGGGATCGGGATTTCTGGAATCACGCTGCCGCTCGCACTGGCGATCATGGTCGGCTGGCGCGTCTCGATCCATTGGCTCTTGGGCCATCCGAACGTCGGCGAGCGCATTCTGATCGTCGGCTCTGGTGATTCGGCTTTGGAGATCGCACGCGAAGTTTTAGAACGCCGCGACGCCGGCTTCCGCATTGTCGGTTTCGTGGACAACCGACCGGAACTCGTCGGGGAGTCAATCATCAACCCGCGCGTCGTTGGCCTAACGCGCGACTTGCCGGAGATCGTGCGGCGCGAAGATGTGGATCGGATCATCGTGGCGCAAGGGGAGCGGCGCGGCCAGTTTCCAACCGAGCAGTTGCTGGCGTTGAGTCTGGGCGGCGCGGTGGCCATCGAAGAGGGCGCGTCGTTTTACGAGCGCGTGACGGGGCGCGTGCACTTGAACATGATGCGCCCGTCTTGGCTCATCTTTTCGGGGCGCGGGCGACAAGCACGAATCGCAGGCTTTATTCGCACGATCACGCATCGCGGCGTCGCGCTCATCGGCGGCATCATCAGTCTGCCGATTGCGCTCTTGACGGCTCTGTTAATCAAACTCGAATCGCCCGGTCCTGCACTCTACAAACAGGCGCGCGTCGGGCAGAACGGCCGCCCGTTCACGATCATGAAGTTTCGCTCGATGCGCGTGGATGCCGAAAAAGATGGGCCGGTGTGGGCAACCACGAGCGATGATCGCACGACGCGGGTCGGGCGCATCATCCGCGTGATCCGCGTGGACGAGATACCGCAGTTCTGGAACATACTGAAAGGCGAGATGAACTTCGTCGGCCCGCGCCCTGAGCGCCCGCACTTCGTCAAACAACTCGCGCAAGAGATACCATTCTACGAACAGCGCCATCTCATTCCGCCCGGTCTCACCGGCTGGGCGCAGATCAAATATCCTTATGGCGCGTCCATCGAAGACGCGCGCCAGAAGTTGCAATACGATCTCTACTACATCAAGAACCAGAGCTTGATGCTTGATGCAGTCATCCTGTTTGAGACGGTGAAGACGATCCTGTTCGGGCGCGGCGGGCGTTAGTCGAGCGAGCGCCGCGCGAGAAGTTTTTAGGAGGTTTGGCGAGATGAAAAAAAGAGCGATCAAGTTGTTGACGTTACTGCTCGGCGCGCTTGTGTGCGTGCCCGTCGGCGCACAGGATACACGGAAGTCGCGCCCACGCACGGTCAGTCAACAACCGCAACAGAGCGCGCCGGCAAACGACAAGATCAAAGAGCGGCTTGAGCCGAACGACACGAGCGCGCCGCCGCGCACGGACGTGCCCGCAGAGACGCTCGCCAACCGGCAAGAGGGCATGAGCGAAGAGGAGGCGCAGATCGTGCCTTACTACAATAACTATCTTTCGTCTTATCGCCTCGGCCCTGAAGACGTGATCTCGGTGGACGTGCTTGATCTGCCGAAGTATTCGAAGACCGGCATCACCGTGCCGCCCGACGGCGTCATTGCGCTGCCGCTCATCCCCGAAGGCATCTTCGTCGTCGGCAAGACGACGAAGCAAGTGGCGGCGGAGATCACAAAGAAGCTCGACGAATACGTGATCGATCCAAAGGTCACGGTCTCTTTGGAGAAAGCGCAATCGGCCATCTTCTCTGTCATGGGTAATGTGATGCAGCCGGGCATCAGACCGATGACGCGGCGAGTCTCAGTCAGCGAAGCCGTCGCGCTCGCCGGCGGCCCGTTGCCGACCGCTAATCTGAGTAAAGTCATTGTGGCCCGCCGCACACCGGACGGTTACCTGCAACCGATCACGGTCAATCTCGCAGCCATCGCCAAGGGGCGCGCGCCCGACACACTCTATCTCAACCCCGGCGATCAAGTGATCGTGCCGAGCGACAAGTGGAAGAGCTTCGGGCACACGGTGCTCAACCTCGTGCCCCTTGTCAGCTTCGCGCGCATCTTCACCGGCGGATTCTGAAGAACAGAAAGCAGAAGGCAGTAAAAAATAGAAGGCAGAAAGCTATCGAAGATGGGTAACGAGCAACTAGCGGCGAGCAGCGTGGCGACAGCGCGGGTCAAGCCTCGCTCTTACCGCTTTCTGCCTTCTGCTTTCTGCTTTCTGCTTTCCGCCTTCTGCCTTCTGCCGACTGCTGCATTGGCCGCGTGGGCGCGGCAAGAGTCTGGCACGCTGGCTTGGTTGCGCGCGGTCTATTTTGTGGATGCTGAGCGCGGTTGGGCGGTTGGCAGTAAGGGTGCATTGCTCGCGACGAAGGACGGCGGCGCGCACTGGCAGGCGCAACGCAAGCCGACCGAGGACGGTCTGCGCGACGCGTTCTTCGTCAACGAACAAGTGGGTTGGCTCGTCTGCGAGCGCAGCATGTTTGATGAGCACACGTTGGATGATAGACGCGCATACCTGCTCAAGACCGAAGACGGCGGCGCGAGTTGGCGGCGCGTCGAGGCGACGGGCAAGGATTTAGAGACGGTGCTCGTGCGCATCGTCTTCGCAGACGAGCAACACGGCTGGACGTTCGGTGAAGAGGGCGCGCTCTACGCGACCACAGACGGCGGCGCAACATGGACGCGCCAACGTGTGCCGACCAGACATCTATTGCTCGGCGGCACATTCTTAGATCAGACGCAGGGCTGGCTCGTCGGTGCAGGCGCAACCGTTCTGTTTACAACCGACGGCGGCGCTGAGTGGCGTGCTGGTCTCGCGCAGGTTGATCCGGGTGCGCGTCTGAACGCGGTCACGTTCGCGGATGCGCGGCATGGTTGGGCGGTCGGCGCGCGCGGGCTTGTGTTGATGACAGCGAACGGCGGACGCAGTTGGTCTGTGCAGACCTCGAATAGCGACGCCGATCTGTTCGACGTGAAATTCATTGATACAGAGGAAGGCTGGGTCTCAGGCACGGACGGCACGCTCTTACACACAACCGACAGCGGCGCACACTGGCGCACAGAAGTTTCGCCCGCGCGTCATCCGCTCGAACGCCTCTGCTTCGTCTCGCGCACGCGCGGTTGGGCGGTCGGCTTCGGCGGCACGATCATCACTTACACGGCAGACTCAGCCGCGCCACCCATTCTCAACAAAAGACCCTGAAGGTCGCAGGGAGAGTTCATCTTCGGAGAGTGCAACATGCTCGAAGTTTCAGCCCACGCGCTGGCGCATCGCTACGCGCACAACAACGTTCGTCTGTTTCGCTTCGGATTGTGCGCGGCAATGTTGCTCATCGTCGCTGTACTAACCAACGCGCAGACTGCGCCGCCGCCGCCGATCAAACCGGCAGCAACAGGCGCGACCACGAATGGCACAAAGCCGCCGGCCGTAAAGCCGGACGCCAAACCGCCCACGAGCGGCGAGACTGCGCCAACGCGCGCACGCCGCGCCGCGCCGGAGTCGAATAGCACAACGACGCACGCCGACAAGCCGAACGCAACGCTTGCGCCGGCAAGCGAGCCGGTCGTGGCGGCGAGTGTTGATGAACTCGACCAACTGCGCGAGCAGATCAAAGCGACGAACGATGAGAGCGAGCGCGGGCGTTTGCAGCGCGAGTTGTTGGCGCATTTGGCAATGGCGAAAGATAAGCCGGCGGCGCTCGACGAGTTGCGGCTTATGCTGCACGAAGATCGTTTTGATCCGGCGTTCTTCTACAATCTCGGCAATACGTTCGGGCAACTCGGCGACAACAGCACGGCCGTTGATGCTTATCGCAAAGCGATCAGCCAACGGCGCGGCCACTATGCGCGCGCGCTCAACAATCTCGGCGTGATCCTCTTGCGGCAAGGGCGTTGGGACGAAGCTTACGATGCGCTCGCCGGTGCGCTCGCAGAAGAACACAATACCTACGCCGAAGCGAGCTACAATCTTGGTCGCCTCTATCTCTTGCGCGGCGATGCTAGTCTGGCGATCCGCGAGTGGCAACACACGCTCGCCTTGCAATCCAATCACGCCGACGCGGCCGCCGCGCTCGCGCGCGCCTACGCCGAAGACGGCGACGCGCGTCGTGGTCTGGCCGTGCTCGACGCTTTCGTCGCGCGCAGCACACGCATGGGTGGCAGCGCGCCATTGCCGGTCGTCTATGCGCGCCGCGAGATCGTCGAGGCGAGCGGCGACGAAGCGACCGCGCGCGCGCGCACGCCGCAGGTCGGTGCTGTCGTCAATCACAGCGCTGCCAATAGCAACGGCATCGGCCCGCGCACAGCAAGCGGCCGACCCAACAGCTTGCACGCGTTGTCGGTTGACCCGCAGACCTATGATGTCTTGCAGCGTGCGCGTGCAGCGCGCGAGGCGGGGCGACAGGAAGAGGCGGTGAAGTATTATCGCAACGTGCTCGCGCGCGAGGGCGGCTACTTCCCGCCCGCCAATCTCGAACTCGCGTTCGCGTTGGTGAATCTGAAACGTAGCGACGAAGCGATTGCCTCGCTCGAAGCGCTCGTCGCGCGCGACGGCGCGCGTTATCCGGTCGCCTACTATCACTTGGGCCGCCTCTACGAAGAGACCAAGCAACTTGCCCGCGCCGCCGACAGCTTCAACCGCGCCGCCACGCTCTACGGCGACGCGAACCCGCAAGTGCTCATTGATCTGAGCCGCGCGCGCGATAAGTTAGGCGATGCGAGTGGCGCGCTCGCCGCGATGGAATCTTACGTCAAAGCGATGGCCGCCGAAGGCGCAACGCCCGCTTGGGCCGACGAGAAACTGGCGCAACTGCGCGCCAAAGCCGCCGCGCCGTCTGTCAAAACGCCCGCCCCGCCTGCGACGAGCCATCAGTGATCGTGAGTCGTTATGTGCAGCCGTAACTCAGCGCGCGCGACCCGGCGCGCATACTGCTTGGATAGCTTCGAGCACTGCTGCGGGACGTGTGTGTGGCAGCATGTGGCCGGTCTCAGGTAAGACGATTAGACGGGCCTGCGTCAGCGTGCGGTGCAAGGGGTAAGCGTGAACTTCGGGCGCGACCAGACGGTCGGAGTCGCCGGTCATAATGATCGTCGGGATGCGCACTTCGCTGTAGCGCGGGCTGAGCGCCTGCACGGTCGCGTTGAAGCTGTTGTCGTCTTCGACAATCGCTTTGATCTGACTGGGGCGTATCCAGACAGCTTGCGCGAGTTGCAAGTAATCGGCCGGCACGGGGTCGGGCGCGAACGCTTCCAGCAAACTGCTTTTAATCTTACGCCCGATGATCGGGCCGGACAGCTTGATCAGCAGATCGCTCAAGCCCGGCAGTGCGACCAACGCGCTTTCGGCCGCGAAGTCTGCTTCATCCGAATACACGGCGGGCGCGAGCAAGACCAGCGCTGCGAGTTCCGTCTCGTACTCCAGCGCGTAGCAGAGCGCGAGCGCGCCGCTCCACGAATGCGCGACCAAGACGGGGCGCTCGATCTCAAGCTGGCGCAACGCCGCATGGAGCAATCCGACTTGTGCTTCGACGGTGGCTGGCTCTTTGGTCGGGCGCTCGCTCAGCCCGTGGCCGGGCCGGTCGAAGGCGATGGCCTGATAGCCTTGCGCGGGCAGCGCTTGTAACAGCGCCGCGTAGTCTTGGGTGAAGCCCGCGTTGCCATGCAGCAGGACGACCGGCACGCCCGCGCCTGCGCGCACGTAATGCAGTCGCACCCCTGCGACGGTCACAAACTGCCCCGTGTTCGCCCGCCCCCCCGATGCGCCGTCCCGCCCGAACATGCTCTCTTACGCAGTCGCCCTAAGCCTGAAATAATAACCATGACTGATGCGCGACGAGAAGGAGTCACGCCGCACTCGTTTGTGTCTGGCTTACTCTACTCCTGCTCGCTCGGTTCTTCCACTTGACGTTGCGGGCGCATGTGCGGGAAGAGGATCACGTCGCGGATCGAGCGCCGGTTGGTCAAGAGCATGACGAGCCGGTCAATGCCGATGCCGATGCCAGCGGCCGGCGGCATCCCGTAAGCGAGCGCGCGCACATATTCCACGTCCATCTGCATCGCCTCCTCGTCGCCCCGCTCACGCTGCCGCGCCTGCTCCTCAAACCGCTCGTACTGCTCCACCGGATCATTCAACTCCGAAAACCCGTTCGCAATCTCCATCCCCACGACGTACAACTCGAACCGTTCAGCGATGGTCGGATCGAAGGGTGATGCTTTCGAGAGCGGGGAGATAGTCTTAGGAAAGTCTGTTATAAATGTTGGTTGAGCTATGCGGGATTCCGCCACCGCACCAAAAATATCTTCAATCACTAAATCAATTTCCTTCTCTTCAGAACCGCCGCTGATTTCACGCCAACTTTCATTCCATTCATCCCAAGACTTCTCGTTCAGCACATCCTGCCAAGTCTTTGTAACTTCCTCGCTGGCTTTCCTTCTTGTATCTGCATCAGACTCTTCATAAGACCAATAATGAGGAATGGCATTCAAGTTTGGTGTTCGTTCGGGATCAATATCCACAATGGAGAGAAGTCCAACAAACCGAGCAAGCAATCGTAAGCGTCCCAGATCATTGAGCCAACTCTCATCAAACATTTCTCCACCTAAATTACGACAAAGGGGAGGCCAGTTAGCAACAATAGCTTCCTTCATCGTAAGTCGCTCAAATCTCTGCGAAAAATCAAGTGGATAAACTGCTCCGTTTTGAGTCTCATACTTAAAGATCGTGCTGCCCGTTGCATTTATAACCGTCGTTCGCAACATCGCTTCGCAGAAGTCCATCATGCCGTTTACGTCCATGTAGGCGCAGTAGAATTCGAGCATGGTGAATTCGGGATTCCAGCGATAGCCGATGCCTTCGTTGCGGAAGTTGCGGTTGAGTTCATAGACCTTCTCGAAGCCGCCGACGAGCAGGCGCTTCAGGTATAGCTCCGGTGCGATGCGCGCGTAGAGGTCTATGTCGAGCGCGTTGTGGTGCGTCTTGAAGGGGCGCGCGGCTGCGCCTGAAGCGATGGGCGTGAGCATTGGCGTCTCGACTTCGATGTAGCCGTGCGCGTCCAAGTAGCGGCGCATCTCCGTGATGAGCCGCGAGCGCCGCTCGAAGACTTCACGTGAGCTAAGCTCACGTGAAGTCGCCGCGCTCTCATCCTTGCCCAACTCAACCTTCAACCCCGCCGCGATCAGATCGACGTAACGATAACGCCGCCCGATCTCCGGGTCGGCGATGCCGTGCACCTTGTCGGGCATCGGCAGCAGCGCCTTCGCCAAGAATTGCAACGCGCGCACGTGCACAGACAACTCGCCCGTCTTCGTCACGAACAAGAAGCCCGCGACGCCAATGAAGTCGCCGTGATCGAGCAACTGAAAAAGTCGCCAGCCGCTTTCAGGTTCGTCAATGACCGCGCCGGTGTCGTTATTGATCGCGCGCGCTTCATCCTTGCGCACATAAATCTGCAAACGCTCCTTGCCATCAGACAGATGCACGAACGCAGCCTTCCCCATCACGCGCGGCGGCACAGCGAGCCGCCCCGACACATGCACCTCGCCCAAATCTTTCAGTGCCGCGTTCGCCGCTTCCAACTGCTCCGGGCTGGGTCGCGCGCCCGCTTCAAGTTGCGGCACGAGCGACTTGATCTTTTCATTCGTGACGACGGCCGTGATCGTATCCTCTCCGCCGGTCACGCGGCTGCGCGCGAACTTGTTCGGGTAGGCGTTGCCGACGAGCGCGCGAATCGCTTCTAAGTGTTCACGGCGCGCGCGTGTCTGATCGTTCTCTTCGATGAAGGGCAGTTGCTCTTGTGTCATCCCATGACTCCGAAAGAAAAACTGGATTATAGAGAAGCGTTCGGCCATCAGCAATCAGCCGTCAGCTTTTGCTCGCGGTTTACCACGGCCACGCGCGTCGTGTTAGTCTTTTAATGAACGATGACGAACCAGAAGATACTCGCGCCGGAAGAGGTCGCAGAGGTGCGTGCGCGGCTGCGTGCTGAGGGGCGACAGCTTGTGTTTACGAACGGCTGCTTTGATCTGCTGCACGTCGGGCACGTGCGTTATTTGCAGTCGGCGCGGGCGCTCGGCGATGCGCTCTTGGTGGCAATCAACAGCGACCGCGCAGTGCGCGAGTTGAAGGGCGCGGGGCGACCTGTGATGAACGAACAGGAGCGCGCCGAAGTGTTGGCGGCGCTCACGGCAGTTGATTATGTGACGGTGTTTGATGAACTGTCGCCGCGCCGTCTGATCGCAAGCCTACTGCCCGACGTGCTCGCCAAAGGCGGCGACTATGCGCTCGACGAGATACACGGGCGCGAAGAGACGGAAGCCGCAGGCGGGCGCGTCGTCTCGCTGCCTTTCGTCGCGGGCGCTTCGACGACGGAAATCATTGAAAGAATAAAAGACGTGACGGGCGACAAGTGACAGGTGACAAGATCAAAACTTGTCTTGCCTGTCACTTGTCACTCGTCACTCATCACTGCCTTTATGAGTAGTACGGTTGAATCATCGTTAATGCAGAGCGTCTTGCGGCGCGTGTTGGAGAGCGCGGAGTTGCGGCGGCTGGCGGAGGAGGTGCGCGGCGGGGCGCGCGTCGTGTCTGTGAGCGGGTTGGTGCAACCGGCGGCGCGTGCGCTCGTGTTGGCAGCGTTGCAGCGCGAGACGGGGCGGCGGTTGGCAGTCGTCGTGCAGGCGAATCGCGATCTGGAGACGTGGGAGCGCGACCTCTGTTTTTGGAGTGATGCGCTGCGCGGTGGGCAAGGACAAGATGACAATGTGCTGACGCTGCCGGCGTCTGAGAGCGATCCATACGCGGGTGCGTCGCCGCACGCAGAGACGTTGGAGCGGCGCGCGCTCGCGTTGTGGCGTCTGGCACAAGGACAAGGCGAGATCGTTTTGTTGACGGCGCGTGCGTTGGCACGGCGCACGGTCAAGCCCGAACAGTTGTTGGCGACGGGCGCGCGCTTGAAGCGTGATGCGGATTATGCGCCGGAGGATTTGCGCGAGTTGTTGCTCGCGTCGGGCTATGTGCGCGAAGACCCTGTGGGCGCGGTCGGCGAGTTCTCTCTGCGCGGCGGCATACTTGATGTGTGGTCGCCGGGACAAGACGGGCCGGTGCGCGTCGAGTTCTTCGGCGACACGGTGGACTCGATCCGCGAGTTTGACCCGGAGACGCAGTTGTCGGTCAGACCTTTGCAGGAGATTGAGATCGTGCCGATGCGCGAGTACGCGATTGGCGCGGACGACTTTCGTCTGTGGGCGCTGGCGGCGCGCGAAAGATTTGCGGCTGAGCGTTACGCACGCGCGCTCAAAGATCGCACGGTCTTTGCCGACGAGGGTGAGACCTTTGCGGGTTGGGAGTGGTTGATTCAGCTTGTGCATCCGACCGAAGGCACGGCGTTCGATTATCTGCGCGAGACGGTGTTCGTTGTTGACGAGCCGACGGGCTTGGAGAGTTTTCTCGGCAACGTGTATGAGACGTTGAACGCGCGGCATGCGGAACTGGAGAGCGCGGACGAGATCAGTCTGCGCCCCGATGAGCTTTATTTGACGGGCGTGGAACTGCGCGAACGGATCGAGCAGACGCAACGCGTCGAGTTGCGCGTGCTCGGTCGGGCGGCGGCGGCGATTGATGAGAGGTTCGCGGGCGAGAGCGAGACACCTGTGGCGCGAGTGGGGCGTGCGCGCGAGAAGGGCGCGCCGCTCTTTCTGTTTCCGGCCGTTCAGCAGGCGACGGAGATTGAATGGCGCTCGACGGCCGCGCGCCGTTATCACGGGCGCATTGTGGAACTCGCGGCCGATACGAGACGAGCGCGCGACGAGCACGGCGCGCGTGTGCTCTTTGCGATGCCGAGCTTGGGCGTGGCGGAGCGCGTCGCGGAGATGTTGTCGGAGTACAACGTGCAGGCGCGGCTCGCGCTCGCGGGTGAGGGCGGCGGGACGGAGAACGGCGCGGCGGTCGTGACGACGGGGCGTCTGTCCGGCGGCTTCGAGTTGCCGGACGTGGGCCTCATCGTGCACATCGAGAGCGATCTGTTTGACGAGGCAAGCGACGGCACGGTTGAGCATCGCGCGCTCGGCACAGGCGCGGCGACAACCGCATCGAAGAAAGGGCAACGAAAGAGATCGAAGACGGCCGCGTTCCTGTCAGACTTTCGTGATCTGAAAGTCGGCGATTACGTCGTCCACATTGATCACGGCGTCGCGCGCTTCGGTGGTTTGCAGACGTTGGAGTTGCAAGGGCGCAAGGGCGAGTTCATGCTGCTCTTTTACGCCGAAGAGGCGAAGCTTTACGTGCCGGTCGAGCGGCTCGATCTCGTGCAGCGTTATTCGAGCGCGGAAGGGCATGAGCCGCAGCTTGATCGCTTGGGCGGGCTTGGTTGGCAGAAGACGAAGGCAAAAGCTAAGCGTGCGATGCGCGACATGGCGGACGAGTTGTTGCGTCTGTACGCGGAACGCAAACTCGTCGGCGGTTATGCGTTCGCGTCTGACAGCCCTTGGCAACGCGAGTTTGAAGATGGCTTCGAGTATGTCTTGACGCCCGATCAGGAGACGGCGATTGAGGACGTGAAGACGGACATGGAGCAGCCGACGCCGATGGACAGGTTGCTCTGCGGCGACGTTGGTTACGGCAAGACTGAAGTGGCGATGCGCGCCGCGTTCAAAGCGGTGATGGAGTCGAAGCAGGTCGCGGTGCTCGCGCCGACGACCGTGCTCGCTTATCAGCACTTCGAGACCTTTAGCGCGCGCTTCGCGCCGTTCCCCGTGAAGATCGAACTGCTGTCGCGCTTCCGCTCGCCGAAAGAACAGAAGGATGTAGTCAAGCGCGTTGAATCCGGCGAAGTTGACATCGTGATCGGTACGCACCGGATTCTCTCGAAGGACATTAGCTTTCGCGAACTCGGTCTCGTCGTCGTGGACGAAGAACAACGCTTCGGCGTCGCGCACAAAGAGAGATTGAAGCAGTTGAAGAAGCGCGTTGATGTGCTGACGCTCTCCGCCACACCGATCCCGCGCACGCTCAATATGTCGCTGATGGGCTTGCGCGACATGTCGGTCATTGAGACGCCGCCGCGTGATCGGCTCGCGATTCAAACACAGGTCGTGCAGTTTTCGGAGTCGGTCATTAAGTCTGCGATTGAGTTGGAACTGGGGCGCGGCGGGCAGGTCTTCTTCATCCACAATCGCGTGGAGACGATTGATACGGTCGCGGCGCTCGTCCAACGTCTCGTGCCGCAGGCACGCGTCGGCGTCGGGCACGGGCAGATGAACGAGCGTGAGATGGAGCAGGTGATGTTGGATTTCATGGCCTACAAGTTCGACGTGCTCGTCGCCACTACCATCATCGAGAACGGCATAGACATCCCGCGCGCCAACACCATCATTATCAACCGCGCAGACCATTACGGTCTCGCGCAGCTTTATCAACTGCGCGGGCGCGTCGGGCGCTCGAACCGACGCGCTTACGCTTATCTGCTCATTCCGTCCGAACAAGAGTTGACCGCGATTGCGCGTCGCCGACTCGCAGCCATACGCGAGTTCTCAGACCTTGGCGCGGGCTTCCGCGTCGCCGCGCTCGACCTTGAACTGCGCGGCGCAGGCAACCTGCTCGGCGGGCAGCAATCGGGCCACATGGATGCGCTCGGCTTTGATCTCTACACGCAGATGCTTGAGCGCACGGTCGCGGAACTGCGCGGCGAAGATATTGCGGATGAGACTTCGGTCTCCTTGAACTTGGGCATTGATGTGGCGATCCCTGAAGACTACATCTCGGACATGGGGCAACGCCTGCGCACCTACAAACGGATCGCTTCGGCGCGCGATGACGAAAGCTTGCGCCAGATTCGCGCCGAGACCGAAGACCGCTATGGGCGTCTGCCTGAGCCGGTTGAGAATCTGTTGGCTTACGCGCGCCTGCGGCGCACGGCCGAGCAGACCGGCGTCATCTCGCTTGATCGGACGCCGCAGGGCCTTGCGATCAAACTGAGCGAGCGGGCGCGCGTCGCGCCGGAGAAACTGCTGGCTTTGGTGAGCGAACGTGCGGGCGCGATGTTCACGCCGAGCGGCGTGCTGCGCGTCGAGTTGAGCGAAGACGAGCAGTCGCAGTTGATCGAAACCGCGCACGAGCTATTGCTCCGCCTGCGCCAGACGGAAGAATAGAGGGCCGTCCAATGTTCAAAACCTCATGTCTAAATTCTGAGACTTGCGGTTGTGATCTTTAGACATGGGACTTTGGCCATTAGACTTTGGACTTAACTGACCTCTGCTTTAAGTCATATTTGTGACCCGTCGTCAGTCAACCAATTGCCGCCTAAAGCTATCTAACCGACTGCTGGCCGAAAGTTGCTCTATCGGCACCAGCCGCGCCATTTAAGCAGGAAAAAGCGCTTGTCCGCTCGTGTGCGGGGAGAAAACTACGGGCCGGTAATCAGCCAGCTTTGCGCCGGCCAAACCGGCGGCGCTTCACTGTCAGCCGACGTTGTGGTACACAAGAGGCTCGTTTTTGCGCGCGGGCGCGCTGGCCCGTGTGGCCGGCTCAAATTTTTAAGGAGAGATTCTGTGAGTAATAAGTTTTTAATGCGCGTGGGCGCGGCTGTGTTCGGCCTGACCATATTAACGGCGTTGGCCGTTGCGCCGGTCTGCGCGCAGGAAGAGGGCGCGCCGCGTGTGGTGGACGAAGTGATCGCGCAGGTGAACGATCAGGTCGTGACGCTCTCGATGTTGAAGCGTGAGATGAAGAACGCCAAGGAGTCGCTCAAGCAGCAGGCCGGCATGACTGAGGAGCAGGCGCAGACCGAAGTCAACAAGCGGCAGCCGGAGATCATCTTGGCGCTCATTAACGAGCAGTTGATTATGGAGAAGGGCAAGGAGATCGGCGCGGCTGACGACGTAGAAAAACAAGTCAACCAGCGCCTGTTGGAGATCGCGCGCGAGCAGAATCTCAAGACCATTGAGGCACTCGAAGAGGCGATGCGCGCCGAAGGGCTTGACCCGGCGACCGTGCGGCAATCGTTCCGGCTTGAGGCGATGAAGAACACCGTGCTCGGTTCTGAAGTTGATCGAAGAATCTATTTCAGCCTGACTGACTCGGAAGTAAAGACCTACTACGAGACGCACAAAGACAAGTTCCGTAAGCCTGAGACGTTTACGTTGTCGGAAATCTTTTTGAGCAACGTGGGCAAGCCCGACGCAGACGTGTTGGCACGCGCGCAAAAGTTGGTCGCGCAGGCGCGCGGCGGCGCAGACTTCGCGGCGCTCGCGGTGGCACAATCCGAACGCGAAGACAGCACGGGCAAACGGCTTGCGCCGGAGACCAAAGGCAAAGTCGGCACATTCACGCTCGATCAACTCGATAAGATCATCGCCGATGCGATCAAGAACGTGCGGGCGGGCGGCATCACCGACCCCGTCAAGATCGAGCAGGGCTACACCCTCATCCGCGTGGACGAGCACACACCGCAGGGCGAACCTGTGTTCGATGAGCAAAAGGTGCGCGAGGTGATGACCATCGAGCGGCTGCCCAAAGAGCGCGAAGCCTACTTGAGCAAGCTGCGCCAAGAGGCCTACATCGAAGTCTCGTCGGGCTATCGCGACGCACTGCTCCCACTGCTCAAGACCGAAGCGCCAAAGACCGCCGCCAACCCCGCCCCCGTCGCTGCTGCTGCGCCCGACAAGAAGGACGACAAGAAAAAGTCATACACGAAAAAACCGTAAGGATAGTGACAAGTGACGAGTGACAAGCAAGAAATTGGTTTAACTCGTCACTCGTCACTCGTCACTGCTTTTCATGCGTCTCGATCAGTTCTTACGCGCCAGCCGCCTTGTGTTGCGCCGGAAGATCGCGCAGGAGTTGTGTGAGTTGGGCGCGGTCACGGTCAACGGCGCGCGGGCGCGTGCTGCACGCGAGGTGCGCGTCGGTGATGAGATCACCGTGCGTCGTGCGGGCGACCACCTCCTCGTCGTGCGCGTCACCTCCCTGCCGCCCACGCGCCAAACCTCCAAACAGCAAGCTGCCACACTCTACGAAATCCTGAGCGACAATAAGATCGAAGAGGAAAGTGATTAGGTCATTGCGTCAATGAACAAATGAATCAATGACTAATCCGGTTCATCCCTCCGCCCTCCGCCCTCCCTTGTTCGCCTTTCACGCGCCGGAATGGGTGCGCCGGCCCGCAAGCGTCTTGGAAGCGAACGCTTGATGGCGGGCGGCGCGGTTGAATTTTACGGATTTTTTGCGTTGCGCGGCTGGTATGCGATTTGCCCTGCGAGACGTTGAATGGCATCCGTCCATCTCGCCGTCGAGCGTCGTTAGAGCACGGGGGAGCATTATGCAACTGCTGGACAATTTCTTTTCGGACAAACTCGCGATTGATCTCGGCACAGTCAACACGCTCATCTACGCGCCGGAGCGCGGCATCGTGTTGGACGAACCGTCGGTCGTGGCAATTCACAAGTACACGGGCGAGGTGCTGGCCGTAGGCGCGGAGGCGTACAAGATGGTCGGGCGCGCGCCGCACGATGCGGAGGTTTTCCGCCCGGTCAAGAACGGCACGATTGACAACTTCGAGGCGACCGAGAAGATGCTCGTCGCTTTCATCCGGCGCGTGCAAGAGAATCATCACAAACGCAGCCACATGGTCGTCGGCGTGCCCGGCTCTTCCACCACGCTCGAACAGCGCTCGGTGCGCGATGCGGCGCGCGACGCGAAAGCCACGCGCGTCGATTTGGTTGACGAAGGATTAGCCGCCGCGCTCGGCGCAGGTCTCGATTACGACGACGAACGCGCGCACCTCGTCATGGACATCGGCGGCGGCACAACCAACATCGCCATCGTCGCTTCAGCCGGTGTCATCTCTTCGACGAGTCTGCGCATCGCCGGCAACGCGATGGACGAAGCGATCCGCGACTACGTGCGCAGCCATTACGAGATGCAACTGGGCGAGCGCACGGCCGAGCAGGTGAAGAAACAGTTGGGCACTTTGCGCACGAGCGACGGCGCGGCGGCTGAGCGCATGGAGGTGGTCGGCAAAGATTTGTCGAGCGGGATGGCGAAGGTCGTAGAGATCGGCACGGACGAGGTGCGTGCGGCGCTTGAATCCGTGCTCGCGGAGATCATCGCGGGCGCACGGCGCGCCATCGAAGACTCTTTGCCCGACGTGACCGCAGACATCTATCAGACAGGTCTCATCCTCACGGGCGGCGGCGCGCTGCTCGATGGCATGGCCGACCGCCTGCGCGACGAACTCAAACTCCACGTCGCCATGGCCGAGCAACCGCTCGCCGCCGTCGCGCTCGGCGCGGGCCGTCTGCTGGGCGACCCGGAACGTCTGCACCGCGTCGCCATACGCGACGACGTGCCCGTCTGGGAGGCGCAGGAAGAGTTGGTCGTCAACTGGTAACGCGCGCGCGGTTGCTACAGCTTGCAATGACAAAAAAGCTCAGCCGCCGTCGGTCTAAGATGGCGGCTGAGCTTTTTTGTGTTGCGTGCTAATCGAGCGCGAGCGTCAAGCCTGATCGTCGGCCGGGAGCTTGCGGTAGGGCCCCGTGTGGATGTACTTGACGGGATGACCTTCGATCTCGTCCGGCAGTTGCTTGCGCGCGTCCGGGTCGGCGAGATGGACGGCCAAGACATAATTGCCTTGTTCGTCGCGCTCGATGCCGACGCCGCTGACGCCCGGTTGATTGAGCAACCGCGACGAGTGCCGGTGTTTCACTTCTCTGATCTCCTGTTCGGTCGCCATCCGCTTGAGTCCCCTTCCAGTTTGTGCGCGTCGCCCGCGTCAGACGAGTTTGACGTTGAGCGCGCTCAGCACAGCGTCAATGTGGTTGGCGATAGTATGAGAGGACGAGCCGGCGAAAAGCAAGCCGACCGCCCGGTTGGTGCTGCGTTCGAGGATGAGCGAGCCGGAATCGCCGGCCGCACTGAACGGTTGCGCGGCCAAGCCTTGGATGATGATCTGATCTTGGAAACTGACCACGCCCGCCTCATACTGCACGCTCACGTCCGTCTCAATGCTAGTCACGCGCCCGACCGTAAAGCCGGTCGTGCGGCCGAACTTGTGCACGATCATGTCGATCTGCGCGGGCTTCTTGCCGGTGGGCGGGCCGATGAAGAGCACGGCGTTCGTGGCCGCGTTCGCGCTGGTCAACTCGGCGATGGCGCAGTCCACGCTGTTGCTGCCGCCGATGACGAGCGGGACGAACTTCGACAGGCGCGCGATGACGCGGTTGTGCGGCGGGTTGCCGGCGTCGAGGAAGCCGGGCTGGAAGATGCTTGAGCCGAGCGGTAGGTTGTTCTCGTCGGCGAGCACATGGTTGTTGCTCAAGACGAAGCGTTTCGTGCCGCGACTGACGAGCGCGCCGAACGTGCCGGCCATGATGAACTGGTTGTTCGGATCGCGGAAGCCGATTGAGCAACCGGGCCGGGCCGGCTTAATGGTAGTGCGCGGATTGGGCATCGGCGCGAGCGCGGGCGCAGGCGGCATGAAGCGCCGGAACGTGCCGACCTGCTCCACGTCCACGGGATGACCGTCCACTTCCGTGGGCAAGCGGTCTTCGTCCGGTACTTGATTGTCCGGGTACTTGATGCGGACGAGTAATTTGACGGCCATGACGCCCGTATGCTTGCCGCCCGAAATCTTCTCGCCCAGCCCGACGCCGACCAAGTTCATGCTCGGCGTTGGGCTGGTCGAAGCGGCGAGCGCCGAGAAAGTGGTGGACTGCGCGGGTTGCAAGAGACGTTGGGCAGCGGCGCGCTTGGCGGCGCGCAGACTATCAATCTGTGTGGCGGAAAAGCCGACGAAGGTGATGGGCGCGCTCTTGGCCCGCGCGCTCGCTTTGGCACGACCCCGCTTGCTGGTTCGCTTTGTGGCCATGAAAATGCTCCTTTATCAGTTGAGTGAGAAAACAACCGCGTGGCGGGGAGGTTGTTTTCGTCAGGCAGTGGTTGAGCCAGCGGGCGCGGCCTCACGTTGAGAAGCGGCACCACACCGGCCGTTGGGTTGCAGAGAGACGCGCGCGGCACTGCGGACGTTAGATTAGCTCTTGTGCCGACAGTGTTGACGACCTGAACTGTGTGTGCTCCGACGAGGAGCGCGTTACGCGCCTTACATTCATGCGGAGCAATACCTGTGCCTGTCGCCACACTTGTTCCGACCTCGCATCTTCGGGCTAGTGTATTGTGTGATGCGGGCGGCGCGTCGTCAACTGTGGACAGCCGCATCGTGCGACTGTCCAGTTTTGGCGACGGTCACGGTGTCGCGCGTCTCTAAACTTCTATGCCACGTTGCGGCGAAACGTTTCATGGCTGCGTGAGTCGTCCGGTGACAAATGGTCTGCGGCGGGGCTGAGTCTGCGGCGCTGCATTTGTTATAATCAGCGCTCAAGGTTTAAGGGGACATGTCTGCTATGTCAGTCAGGGAAGGACACGTGAACGGAGCGGAGCACACACGGGCGAGCGACGCGGCGCAGTCAGCACGCGGCGAGGTGGCAGCGACGGCGACAGGCGCGAGCCTCGTATCTGACTTTGCGCCGCAGTCAATCAAGCCCTTCAAGATTCGGCACATCGAGATCAATCCGCCGCTCGTCCTGTCGCCGATGGCGGGCGTGACCGACGTGCCATTTCGTTGTCTGTTGAAGCGGCGCGGCGGCATCGGGCTGACCGTCTCAGAGTTCATCTCGGTCGAGGGCCTCACGCGCAACAATCCGAAGTCGAAGCGGCAGATGCGCTTTTATGAATACGAGCGTCCGTTCGCCGTGCAAATCTTTGGCGGCCAGCCCGAACGCATGCGCATGGCCGCAGAGATGGCCGAAGAGATCGGCGCAGACATACTCGATGTGAACTGCGGTTGCCCCGCGCCGAAGGTGGTCAAGCATGGCGGCGGCTCAGGTCTCCTGCGCGACCTGCCGCGTCTTGAGACGATCTTGAAAGAGATCAAGAAAGCGATCACGATCCCACTCACGATCAAGATTCGCGCGGGCTACACAGACAGCACAATCAACGCGCTTGAGACGGCGAAACTGGCGGAAGCTTGCGGCGTCGAACACATCGCCTTGCACGGACGCACGAAGGAGCAAGGCTACAAGGGCTTGGCGAATTGGGATTTGGTGCGGCAGATCAAAGAGACTGTGAGCGTCCCTGTGTCCGGGAGCGGCGATGTCGTCACACCGGAGCAAGCCTTCGCGCGTTGGCGTGAGACGGGCTGCGACGGGGTTTTGATCGGGCGCGGCGCGATGGCCAACCCTTGGATCTTTAGACAGATTGAAGACATGATGCACAGCCGCGAACCGTTCCAACCGACGCTCGCAGACAAGCGCACCGTCCTGCTCGAATACTTCGACCTGTTGCGCGCAGACATGCCTGAGTTCGCCGCCATCGGGCGCATGAAGCAGTTGGCCGGACAGTTCACCAAGGGCCTGACGGGCGGCGCGCGCTTTCGCCAAGTCATCTATCATTCGCATGAAGTGAACGAAGTGCTCGACCGCATCGAAGAGTATTTCGCGACGGTTGCTGCGGGGCGCACCTACCTCGGCGAAGGCGCGGCGGCGGATGACGAAGCCGCGCCCGCGCTCGACTCGTGCGAAGCCGCGACGGTGGAAGTGTGATGATGAACGATAAGACTCAAGCCGAAAGCGAGCCGGATACGACCGCACCCGACCGCACGTCTGAGCGCGGCGACGTGGCCGAACCGGACGCGCCGACCGCGACGGAAGAGAACGAGGGCCTCAGCACCATCCTCGACGGCGAGCCGGTCGCAGGCGTGCAAGACGACGCCAGCGAAAAGTAAATCCAACCACAAACAGAGTTGATCAAATCAAGACCGACACAAGGTAGGTCGCAACCTACCTTGTGTCGGTCTTGATCTACCTTAGTTCGGTCTCGACCTAACTCAACTAGATCGCAACTTACCTTAATCTGGTCTCAATTTACCTTAGGTCAATCACAGCTTACTTAGGTCAGTTGCAACTGACCTTCATTAGGTCGTAACTGATCTAAGTTTGGTCATCATCAAAGTTGATCACATTGCAACCGAAGTTAGTTTAGTTACGACCTGATTAACTTCGGTTGCAACAAGATCAAGTCTGGTTGCAACCGAATCAAGTTCGATTGCAATCTGATCGAGTTTGATTACAACCTGAGTAGCTTTGGTCACAACAAAAGCTACTCAAGTTGCAGCCAAACTTGATCCGGTTGTAACTAAAGTTAATCAGATGACGATCCAATTAACTTTGGTCGGCGTTGCTGCAAAAGTCTTAGTTTGAAGCGACTTTTGCATCAGAATCCCCCTCTGATGCAAAAGTCCGGCGGGCACGGCTGCGATTAACTATAGCGAATTGCAATTGAGTGTAACTGGTGTCAGAACCGCCTGCGGTAGCGGGCGGGTAAACGCTACGACAAAAGGCCGAATGGCGTAACCAAAACCCGCCCGCTACCGCAGGCGGTTCTGACTTGGCCGCCCTGCCGAAGCGGCTACATTCAATCGCAAACCGCCATAGGAATCGGCCAACAAGGTACAAGGCAAGAGAGCAAAGCCCAACCGAAATAAGCCAGAACGCTGCCAGCCAACAGAGAATCAAAAAGTCCTTGTACAACATAGATGCCACTTGCCTTCGTAACCGGAGTTGATTGGGCGCGGGGCGCGGTTAGTCACCGCCTATTTGTAACGCATCAATCTCGGTTTCGAGCGCGCGCAGGGTGCGTTGCAGCATCTCGCGGTGGGCGCGTTTGGTGGCGTGTTCGAGTTGGTCGAGCGTGCGGGCGCGTGAGAGGCGCAAGGATTCGAGTCGTTCGCGGCGGGCGCGGGCTTGCAGCGAGTCGTCTTGCGGCGCAGACTCCCTCTGACGTGCACGTTCTTCAGCCGCCTGTTGTTGGTCTTCGACCGACTTGCTCTCCCAACCGCGTGCCATGAAGTGCTCCTCTGTCGCTGCTGGCTAATCTCCGGGCCGGCGCAACTCCAAAGGGCGCGGCTGTGTGCCCTCGAAGAACCAACTCGCGCCGACCTTCAAGCGATGATGCCACGTCGGCAGGCGTTGCGTGTACAAGGCGAAACGTGCTTGCCGTGCGAGCGCACCCGTGAACGCTTTGCCCGCGACGAGCACGGCCGCGCGCTCTGTGCCGAGACTCATAGCCTCGCCAAGTTCCTTGATGAAATGTGTCTTCAGTTCATCGCCAGCGAGCAGCACCCGGACGTTTGCGGCGGCGAGCGTGGCTTGCTGGTTGGCGAGTTGCGCCGTGCCCGCGAGTTGCGGTTCTGTGTTGGTAAAGTGCGCGTCGTCGCCGAGCGAGAAGATTTCCTTGTGCCCGACGACTTGCAACGTCGGCTCAACGCGCAATAGCCCTTGCTCAGTCTTCTGCAATTGCAAACGCTCAATCAATGGACTGACGCGCACGCCGCCGACCCAGACGACCGCAGCCGTCCGCAACTCTGTCTGCGCGCCGTTGTGCTCAAAGACGACGCTCGTCGGTGTGACGCGCCGCACGCGCGTCTCCGTGTGCACCTCGATGTGCGCCTCACGCAACACACCTTCGACCTCTTCACGCAAGGCCGCACCCATGCCCGGCAAAATCTGCTCGCCCATCTCAAGAACTAAGACGCGCGCCTCGCCTTGCAGCCCGCGCCGACGGAAAGCGTCGTGCAGCAGGTCGGCCAGCTTCGTCGAAAGCTCTATGCCGCTTGCGCCCGCGCCGACGACGACGAAGGTCGCGGCGGCACTCGCATCTTGCGGCGCAGCATCGGGCGGGATACGGTCGAGCGTGTCAATCATGCGATTGCGCAAAGCATCTGCGTCGGCGATGCGGCGGAACGGGAAGGCATGTTCTTCCGCGCCCTCGACGCGCGCATAGTTGGTCACGCCGCCAACGGCGATGACGAGCACATCGTAAGCCTGCGGCTGCGTCCGGCCTGCAATCGTCGCCTCGCATGCTTCGAGATCAACGTCCGTGACTTCGCCTTGAACGAACTGCACGCGCTCGTCCAACAGTTCCTTGTAATGCGGCGCGATGTGCCAAGCCTCGACCTCGCCGCTCAAGTATTCATACAGCATCGGCTTGAACAGAAAATGATCCTCGCTGCTCACGAGCGTCACCTCGCCCACACCAGCCAAATCCAACGCCGTGAACAGCCCGCCAAAGCCGCCGCCGATGATCAATATGCGCGCCTGTTGCTCGCTCATGCGCTTTCCGTCCTTATGGGGATTAGTCTGTGGGCTGCATGGTAGCAGAAAAGTCTGTCGCTCGCTGCTTACTGCTCATTGTCTGTCGTATGTTGCTCGCTGGACACTCCATCTTGCGCCATGTTAGATTGTTCCGCGTGATTTAATAACTCTTGCGGTTGCCTGAGATTACAGGTGGACTGCGGTCTGGGAGGGCCATCCGAAAACAAGTCATGTTGGACAGAGAACTGAAAGAGAAGATCGTCGGCGATTACCGCACGCACGAGGGCGACACAGGGTCGCCGCAAGTGCAAGTCGCGCTCTTGACCGAGCGCATCAACCAACTCACCGAACACTTCAAGACGCACAAGAAAGATAACCACTCGCGGCGCGGCTTGTTGAAGATGGTCTCGCAGCGCAGGAGTCTGCTCGACTACCTGAAGCGTCGTGACATCGAGCAGTACCACGAGTTGATCAGCCGCTTGGGCCTGCGTCGCTAGGAACGCCGGGGCCTTCTGGTTGTAGATGAACGAACAAGATGGGGCGACGCACGCCCCTGCGGATCAAACGCCCGCGTCCTGCTCAAACAGACGGGCAGCAGTGCCGAACGTGACGGCGCAACGAACTGCTGTCTGCAACGGACGCGCGGGCCTGTGGCAATTAAAGCTAAAGGGCGGCGATGGACTTTCACGCAAGAGTCCGTCGCCGTTTCTGTTTAATTGACATTAGAACCTGCGGTGGCACTCAAGCGCGTTTCACGTCGCGCCGCCAGCCGCACTTAAAGGAACCAATCAAACGCGCGCCGGATGAGACGTGCGCGCGGACGTTGTCGAAGGAGAGACACGAAATGCCAGTAAAGAAGTATCTCAAAGAGACCATCAAACTCGGTGACAGAGACTTGACGGTCGAGACCGGCAAGATCGCCAAACAGGCCGACGGCTCGGTCATCATCCGCTACGGCGACACGGTGCTCTTGTGCGCCGCCGTTAGCTCCGACTCGCCCCGCGAGGGCATAGACTTTTTCCCGCTCACGGTCGAATACCGCGAGCATCAATACGCCGCCGGTCGTATCCCCGGCAACTACTTCAGGCGTGAAGGCCGACCGAACGAAAAGGAAGTCTTAACCTCCCGCCTGATTGACCGCCCCTGCCGCCCGCTCTTCGTCGAAGGTTACAAACACGAAACACAAGTCGTCGCTTCGGTCATCTCGGCTGATCCGGAAAACGACCCGGACGTGATCGCGATCACCGGCGCATCATGCGCCTTCTATCTCTCGGACATTCCATTCCCGAATCCGATTGCCGGCGTGCGCGTCGGCCTCGTTGACGGGCGCTACATCATCAACCCGACTTACGACGAGGTGCGCGAGTCGCGTCTGAACTTGATCGTCGCAGGCACGGAAGAGGCCATCGTGATGGTTGAAGCGGGCGCGAAAGAGGTTTCGGAAGAGATCATGGTCGAAGCTTTGATGCTCGCGCACAAAGAGATCAATCGCCTGTGCCGTTGGCAGAAGGAACTCTACAAGGCGCTCGGCATTGAGAAGCGACCGTTTGAGCCGCCTGCGTTGAATGAAGAGATGCTGGCAGAGATCGAGGGCAAGTACACGGATCGTCTGCGTGCCGCGCTCGACACGGAGGCGCAAGGAAAGCAATCGTCTTACGCGGCTGTAGACGAGTTGAAGAAAGAGGTCATCGAGACCTATCCCGAAGATCAGCCCGACGCGCGCAAGATGGCCAAGCGCATCTTCGATCATCTGAAAGAGAACATCTTCCGCGACGACATCTTGAACAAACGCCGTCGCCCCGACGGCCGCCGCTTCTCCGAGATTCGCCCGATTGAGTGTGAAGTCGGCTTGCTGCCGCGCACGCACGGCTCGGCCCTGTTCACGCGCGGCGAGACGCAGGCGCTTGTCACGACGACGCTCGGCACGAAACAGGACGAGCAGTTCATGGACGACTTGGAAACGGGCGAGATCAAACGCCGCTTTCTCTTGCACTATAACTTCCCGCCCTATTCGGTCGGCGAGACGGGCCGCTTCGGCTCGCCCGGTCGGCGCGAGATCGGACACGGCGCGCTCGCGCGTCGTGCGCTCGAACCGATGCTGCCCGTCGAATCAGATTTCCCGTACTCGCTGCGCGTCGTCTCGGACATCACAGAGTCGAACGGCTCAAGCTCGATGGCGAGCGTGTGCGGCGGGAGTCTGTCGCTCATGGACGCGGGCGTGCCGTTCAAGTCGGCTGTGGCCGGCGTGGCGATGGGCCTCGTGATGGAAGGCAACAAGTACGCGATCCTTTCGGACATTGCGGGCGCGGAAGACCACTACGGCGACATGGACTTCAAGGTCGCCGGCACGAAAGAAGGCATCACCGCGCTTCAGATGGACATCAAGACGAGCGGCATCAACGCGCAGATCATGGCCGAGGCACTAGGGCAGGCGCGCAAAGGTCGCATGCATATCCTCTCGATCATGGAGCAGGCACTTCCAGAACCGCGCGTCGCCCTCTCGCCCTATGCGCCGCGCATCATCCAGATCAAGATCAACCCGGACAAGATACGCGACGTCATCGGGCCGGGCGGCAAGATCATCCGCGCGCTTGTCGAAGAGACCGGCGCGAAGATTGACGTGGAGGACGACGGCACGGTCTCGATTGCGACCGCCGACAGCGAGGCCGCGCAGTTGGCCGTCGAGCGCATACGCGGCTTAACGGCCGAGGCCGAGATCGGCGCGACCTACGTCGGCACGGTCTCGCGCATCGTTGATTTCGGCGCGTTCGTCGAAATCTTTCCGGGTACAGACGGCTTACTGCACATCTCTGAGATCGCCAATCATCGCGTCCGCGACGTGCGCGACGAACTCAAAGAGGGGCAGCAGATCATGGTCAAGTGCATCGGCAAAGAGGGCAACAAGATCAAACTCTCGCGCAAGGCGCTGCTGCGCGACGAAGGGCAGGGCGGCGATGCTGATCACGACGACCAAGACGAGCCGCACGACGAACAGCCCGACGGGCATGACAACGAACGACGCGACGACCGGCCCGGCGGCCGGCGCAACGAAGCCAGAGCGGGCGGGCGCGGCCCCCGGCGCTAAAAGTTCTTGACCTGTCCGCCCCATTTGGTCTAAAAGCTAAGGCTCGCACCCAACGAGTGCGAGCCTTTTTGCTGTTCCCACAAAGATTTAGGCTGATTTCTCGGCGGTCAAAACTGGAACTGCCGCGCGATTAGGCGTTTTCCATGAATGAAAACGACCAGACGCGGTTTTTTCGTCGGCCGAGACCGGCACAGATAGTTGGTTAAGTTGTCGCCGGGTGCAGAAGTTTCAACCCAAAGGGTCGCTCGCAAGGGAGTCAAGGAGGCACGACCACAAGATGAGTCGCCAACGTCTTCGCCCGATAGCCGTCATGCTCAGCTTCTTGGTGCTGACGGCGGGGCCTGCGCAAGCAAGCCCCATCCGATTCGCCGACGTGGTCGCGCAAGCGGTTGCGAAGGGGACGGGCGACCGGCAGACCTTCGACCTGCGCCTGCGCACCCTGCCGCAAGATACCCGGCTGGGCAACACAGGCGCGCAGACGCAAACCCCTACGAGCAGCAACACAGGTAACTCCGATCAGACGCAGACGCCGCCACAGACGCCCACAAGCAGCAACGGTTCAGTCACCAACACCGAAGTGCAGACGACGCCGGGCCAAAGCGGCAACGTCGAAACCGTCCAAGTGGGCGACGTAACGGGCACGGTCTGCGACTGCGGCGAGATTCTTATTCCGGGCGGCCACTTCCCGAAGTTGCCGTTCCTTGCGCTCGCGGGTGTCCCGCTCTTCTTCATCAATCATCACAAGACGCCGCCTGAAGAGTTCCCGACGCCAACCCAGCCGACGCCGCCACAAGTGCCTGAGCCAACCACGCTCCTGCTCTTAGGCTCAGGGCTGGTGGCCATCGGCGCGGGTGCGCGCCGTCGTCGGGCGCGGGCGGCGCGCCGCACGGTTGAACTGCCGACTGCTGGAGAGGTCTAACAGACATGACGCGACACATGCAGATCGCAGCCGCGCCCCGTCCTTTCCGTCTAGCCGCCGTCGCTCTCTTGCTCCTGTCCCTTGGCCTTTGCACGGCGGCCCAAGCTTCGCAACGCGAGCGCAATCAGAACGGGCGCATCGAAGTCTCGACCACGCCCGGCGGCTACCCGCTCGTCATTGACGGACAGCCCGCAGGCGAGACCTCAACGACCGTGCGTCTGATCGATCTGCCGGCCGGTCATCATACGGTCGAAATTCTCTTCCCGAACAACACGCGCTGGACGCACGACTTCGAGATTCAACCCGGCAAGCGCAACTGCATCAGTCTGGCCTATCGCCCGCACGCGATTGAACTGCCGCACACGGTACAGTCGCCCTGTCCGTATCCGGTCAACATCTCCGCGCCCGCCACGGCCGCCGAAGGCAACATCGTCACCTTCGCATCAGACGTCGCTTACGCTGGCCCGTCCGCGCTGACATACACTTGGACGATCAGCCCGCCGTCTGCGCGCATCATTAGCGGCGCAGGCACGCCGACCATCACGGTTGACTCGACCGGCATCGGCCGTCAACGTCTGACCGCGATCCTCGTCGTTGATGACGGCTCAGGCGACCGTGCTTGCCGCCAACGTGCTTCGGCTTCGACCATCATCACCTCGACGCCGCCGCCCGCGAATCCGCCGCGCCGCTTCGACGAATTTCCGTCCATCGCTTTTGACGACGACAAGGCGCGGCTCGACAACTTGGCGATTGAGTTGCAAAACAATCCCGGCTCGACCGGCTACATCATCGTCTATGGCGGGCGCACGAGTCCTCTGGGTCGCGCCGACATGTTGGGCCAGCGCGCCAGCGCCTATCTCATCGGCACGCGCGGTATTGACGCCAGCCGCGTCGTCGTCGTCAACGGCGGCTATCGGCAGACCGACGCCTTCGAGTTGTGGCTCGTGCCGCAAGGTGCAGCCCCGCCACAGCCGACGCCGACCGTCAGCGCCGGCGATGTGCATCCGTCTGTTGCTGCGCCGCGCCGACGACCGCATCGTTGAGATAGACAACGGTGAGAGATTAGGCGGCGAGTGAGAGGTTTGTAACGAAATCATATTCACTCGTCGCTTTCATTTTGTTTGACGCCTTTCGCGTTTTTGTGATAACAAGACAGCATCGTTCCCCACGGTTACAAACTTCCCCTTTACAGAGCGGTGACTAAAACGTTCGGACGAAAACTCTGAAGGAGGGTTATCTCTATGGCTGACGATGGTGGTGGCAGCAGCGCAGTTAGCATCGTGGCGATCATCGCGATCCTGCTGCTCGTACTGGTGGTCGGCTTCTTCGTGCTGAAGGGCGGACTATTTCGCGGCTCCAGCGTCCCGTCGAAAGTTGACGTGAACGTATCCAAGTAAGGGCCGCCGCGAGCCGGTTTACACAAGCGGTTAATAAAACGGAAGAGAGGCGCGAAGCGTGCGGCGTGCCTCTCTTCTTTTCTTTTGCCGCGCGCGACTGGTAACATGCGGCGTAAATTATGAATCGTAAAGCGTGAATAGATAGAACTGCCGCTCCTTTATTCACGCTTTACGATTCACGATTTACGGAGGTCGAACGATTGGCTGCACCGAATATCGAAACGATTGTCTCACTCGCCAAGCGGCGCGGGTTTGTCTTTCCGTCCTCAGAAATTTACGGCGGCTTGGGAAGCGCTTGGGACTACGGCCCTCTGGGCGTCGAACTATCGAACAACGTCAAGCGCGCATGGTGGCGTTGGCTCGTCTATGAGCGCGACGACATCGAAGGCATTGATTCATCGATCATCTTGCACCGGCTCGTCTGGAAGTATTCGGAGCACGAGGCGACGTTTCATGATCCGTTGGTTGATTGCCGCGAATGCAAGCAACGCTTCCGCGCTGATCATTTGTTGGCTGAATTCACGATGCAGCTACAGCAAGAATGGCGCGAAGAGAATCCTGACAAATCGGAGCCCCCGCCTGACGTATTGTTTATGGGTAAAGGACTACAAAAAGGACTCGGATCATTTCGTACACCCGGCTACATAAAGTGTCCTGCGTGTGGGAAGAGCAATTGGACTGATCCACGTCAGTTTAACCTCATGTTTCGCACGACGCTCGGCGCGGTCGCGGACGAAGACGATCCAACCGCGCTCGCTTATCTGCGCCCCGAGACGGCGCAGGGCATCTTCATCAACTTCCTGAACGTGCAACAGACTTCGCGGCGCAAGATTCCGTTCGGCATCGCGCAGATCGGCAAGTCTTTTCGCAACGAGGTCACGCCCGGCAACTTCATCCTGCGCACGCGCGAGTTCGAGCAGATGGAGATGGAATACTTCGTCCGCCCTGACGCGGAGCACTCGAAGTTGGTTGATTACTGGGTCGAGCAGTATCTCGACTGGTACACGAATCTAGGTCTCAGCCGCGACAACCTGCACCTGCACGAAGTGCCGCTGGAAGAGTTGGCGCACTACTCGCGCCGGACGGTTGACATCATGTATCGCTACTTCCCCGAACGTGACGAAGAAGCGCGGCAATGGGAAGAGTTGATGGGCATCGCCTATCGCACGGACTTCGATCTCAAAGCGCATTCAAACAAACCGACCGACGCGGAAGGGAAGCGCATCAACCCGGATTCAACCGAAGACCTCTCATACTTCGATGAAGCGGCCAAAGAGCGTTACTACCCGCACGTCGTCGAACCGGCAGCGGGCGTCAATCGCTCTGTACTCGCGTTTTTGATGGACGCCTACAGCGAGCGGACAACGGACAAGGGCGAGAAGCGCGTCGTCTTGAAACTGCATCCAGAGCTTGCGCCGATCAAGGTGGCGGTCTTGCCGCTTGCGAAGAACAAGCCGGAGATCGTCGGCATGGCGAAGGCGATCAAACGCTCGTTGCAACCCGTCATGCGCGCCGTCTATGACGACACGGGCGGCATCGGCAAACTCTACGCGCGCCAAGACGAGACGGGGACGCCCTTCTGCGTCACCGTGGATCATCAATCGCTCGAAGACGAAGCCGTCACCGTGCGCGACCGCGACACTTGGGCGCAGGAGCGCGTGAAGGTCGCAGCGTTGCCTGAGTATCTGCGCGCACGCTTGAAGGGGCCTGTGCCGGTCGGTCTCGCAACCGAGTCGAGCGCCAGCGAAGAGACGACGCACGCCGCGCCGGTTGATGTGCAGGCGAGTTAACTCAGATCAAGCGTCACATAAAATAGCCAATGGCGATCACGAAGAAGCGAAATCAACAGACCGAATCGCGCTTGCTGCTTGAGTCAGACGCGCCGGTCGAGTTGCCGCCCGCAGAAGTGGACGAGCGCGCAGTCGTCCTTCAGTTCGAGAACGTGCGGCCGTTCATCCCTGAATTGTTAGAGACTTTGCGCGCGGGCACGACGGCTGAACTCGTGCCCGTCATGCGCGACGGCTCGACCTTTGCGCTGCACACACAGACGCGCACCTTCTGGGTCAAGCTCTGGCACGCTTCGTCTGAAATGAATCGCGTCGAGCGCGTGCAGGTCTTGAGTTGCTTGCCTTCGACGCGCGGCTTGCAGGTGTTGATTGACGAGCCTTTCGCCGATGACAAGTTTGATGAAGACGACGACCCGGACATGCCTGAGCCAGCTTGAGCCGTTCACGCCGAGAGCTTCGTTACTAAACACTGCTGACAACTTCAATGTTCGCGCACGCACCGGAAAAAGTTATGCGCTTGGCGCGCGCCGTGCGCGACGCAGGCGGGCGCGCGCTGCTTGTCGGCGGCTGCGTGCGCGATGCGCTGATGGGGCGCGCGTCGAAGGATTGGGATGTTGAAGTTTACGGCGTCGCGCCGCAAGATTTGCGCGCGCTGCTCGGACGCTTCGGGCGCGTGGATGCAGTCGGCGAAGCGTTCACCGTCTATAAACTCGGCGCACATCTCGATGTCTCGATCCCACGCCGCGAACGCAAAGCGGGGCGCGGGCATCGCGGCTTTGTCATCGAAGGCGATCCGCACATGAGCATCGCAGAGGCCGCGCGCCGCCGCGACTTCACGATCAACGCCATCCTCGCCGACCCGCTGACCGATGAGATCATTGATCCGTTCGATGGTCGCACGGACATCGAACGGAGATTGCTGCGCGCGGTCGCGCCGGAGACTTTCGTCGAAGATTCCTTGCGCGTCCTGCGCGCCGCGCAGTTTGCCGCGCGCTTTGAGTTCGACATCGAACCGGCAACAGTCGAACTCTGTCGCACGATTGAACTGACGGACTTGCCGGCGGAGCGCATCTGGGGCGAGTTGGAAAAGATTCTGCTGCGCGCGCAACGCCCATCAATCGGCTTCGAGTGGTTGGCTAAACTCAATGCGACCGCGCAACTCTTTCCCGAAGTGCAGGCGCTCGTCGGCGTGCCGCAAGAAAAAGATTGGCATCCCGAAGGGCCGGTTGACGTCCATACTTGGCTCGTGCTTGATCGCGCGCGTGAGTTGATTGATGACCTGCCTTACGCGAAACAAGTCGCGGTCATGCTCGCGTCGTTGTGTCACGACTTCGGCAAGTCGGCGACGACCGAGTTTATCGAAGGGCGCATACGCTCGCGCGGACACGACGAAGCGGGTGTTGCGCCGACCATCAGTTTTTTGGAGCGGTTGAAAATTTTCACGCTTGACGGTTATGACGTGCGCGCGCAGGTCATCGAGCTTGTCCGTTTGCACTTGAAGCCGGGCGAGTTTTATAAACAGCGCAAACAACTCGGCGATGGCGCGTTTCGCCGGCTTGCGCGCAGTTGTGAACTCGAGTTGCTCTATCGTGTCGCGC
Source organism: Acidobacteriota bacterium (assembly GCA_003223935.1). GTDB lineage: Bacteria > Acidobacteriota > Blastocatellia > Pyrinomonadales > Pyrinomonadaceae > QHXQ01. The sequence goes on from QHXQ01000064.1 coordinate 38,942, forward strand.
GGGCCGACACGTTGGGGCGCAACGCACCTTGGGTCGCGCGCGCCAAGTGGTTCGACGCCGTGCCGCAGGAATGGTTCATCGCGCGTGCGCGTGAGCTTGAAGTCGCCGAGCACGCGCCTGCGCCGCTCTTGCTGGGCCGCCACTTGATCGAGTTGGGCCTCAAGCCGTCGCCGCGCTTCGGGCGCATCCTCAGCGCAGTTTACGACCTGCAACTCGACGGGCGCGTGCGCACGCTGGCAGAAGCTCAGGCGGCGGCACGCCGTTTAATCAACGACGAGATAATGTGAAGTGTGGGCGAGCGTGCCGATTGCGGATTGAAAGAACTGCTGCTCTTTCAATCCGCAATCGGCATGCTGCGATCCTTTAATTGTTGGCTGCTTGATCGGCGGCGGCTTCCGTTTGGCTCTCTGATGCACTCTGTCCGTGTGGCGCGGGTTGCGCCGTCGGCGGCTCGGCGCGCGCTTGTGTGAGCGCGTTGGCGAGCATGTCGAGCGGACGCTGAAAATCGCTGGCCCTAGACGGCTCGGCCTTGAGCGACGCTTTCAGATCGTTGTAGGCGATTTGCAACAGGCCGCGTTGGCGCACGAGCGGCTTGGCTTTGGTCTGTGCCAAGCCCTTCTCGTATTCATGGAGCGCAAGACTAACGCGCTCGCCACACAAGAGCGTCAGCGCCAGATTGAACTGATCGGAGATGGAATCGGGATTAAGCGACAGCGCGTCGAGGAAGAGGCGTATGGCTTCGTCGGACTTCTTCAAGCGCAGATAGCACCAGCCTTTCAATGAGCAGAGATCGGCGTCGGCGTCCGTGATGTCCTTCGCTTGATCAAGCACCAGCCGATATTGCGCCGCCGCTTCATCGTAGCGGCCGAGCAGCCAGAGCGCGTTGCCGATCACGCCTTGCCACAACAGCGACTCCGGTTCTAACTCCAATGCCTTAGCGTAAGCGTCTCGTGCGGCTGCGCCGTCGCCGTCGTTCTCCAACGCGAAACCTTTGAGACCGAAAAACCAAGCCACTGAAGAATCGTGCTTGATGGCCTCGTCGAGCGCCGTGATGGCCGCTCGGTACTCGGCGATGTCGCAGAGGATGCTGCTGTGCAAGAGCGCCCAAGTGGGATTGAACTTATCGGCCCGCGCCAGAGCTTGCGCCAATTCGCGCTGCGCCAGTTCATAACGGTTGAGGGCGTGATAGACCGTGCCCAACTCGCCGTGCGCCCAAGCCAGACTCGCATCCAACTCGACGGCGCGCTGCAAGACTTCGGCCGCCTCTTCGTCGCGCCCGAGCGCGTGCAGCACTTGGCCCTTCGTGCCCAGCGTCCAAGCGTCGTCCGGCACTAACGCCAGCGCGGCGTCGAGCGCTTGCAACGCTTCCCCGTAACGCTCGCATCTGCGCAGCGTCTCGCCGCGCACCTGCAAGCCGGAAACGGCACCCGGTTCGATGACCAGTGATCTGTCTAACACTTGCAAAGCTTCTTCGTAGCGACCCAGCTTTTGCAGCACCTCGCCTTTCATCCGCAGCACGGCGGCGTTGTCCGGCGCAACCGACAGCAATCTATCGAAGGCTTCGACCGCCGCATCATAACGGCCCAGCCGGCGCAGCACGTCGCCCTTTACCTCCAACGCGAAGGCGTCATTCGGTTGCTGCGCCAAAGCCTGCTCCAGCATGTTGAGCAGATCGTCGTAGCGTTCCAGCGCAAGGCGCACAACGCTGAGCGCCGCAAAAATCCATTGCACTTTGTCCAACTCGTAGGCGCGTTCGAGCGGCGCGAGCGCCTCTTGGTTGCGCCCCATCGCAACCAAGACCTGCCCTTTCGTGCCCAGCGCGTAAGAGTTGTCCTGCTCAACCACCAATGCCTTATCGAGCGCCGCCAACGCCTCTTCATAGCGCCCAAGCCGGCGCAAAGCTTCGCCCTTGTTGCGCAGCGCTTGCGCCGACGCAGTGTTGAGCGCCAACGCTTGGTCGGCCGCGTTGAGCGCGTCCGTGTAACGCTGCACGGAATTAAAAGCGCCGCTCAGATGCGCATAGGCCCAATCAAGTTTGGGCGCGAGCGTGACCGCTCGTTGTAAGACCTCTATGGCCTCTTGATTGCGGCCCAACAGCGAGAGCAGTTCGCCCTGCCAGCCGAGTAGAAACGGATTGTCCGGGCGCAGCGTCAGCGCCTGCTCAATGTTCGGCAATGCTTCTTCATAACGATTAAGATAGCGCAGCGCCTCGCCGCGCAGACTCAACAGAGAAGCTATGTCTTGCGGTTGGCGCGCGAGACCGTTATCCAAAACCTTGAGCGCCTCTTCGTATTGGCCCAGCATGATGAGATCAAAGCCCAACTCAGGATAGACCCAATCCTGCGTCGGGTCGGCGCTCAACGCGCGCTGAAAGATCGGCACGGCTTCAGCATACTGCGAGAGCATGTGCAATAGGTGCGCTTGCAAACCTAACGTGAACGGATTGTCGGGCACGAGCTTCAGAGCTTGTGCGAGCGGCGCACGCGCCTCTTCTGTGCGATTGAGGGCGAGCAGCGTCGCGGCGAGTTCGGCGTGCAACCAATCCAACGAGTCGTCGAGCGTGAGCGCGCGGCGCAAGACCTGCTCCGCATCAGCGAAGCGCTGCAACGCGCGCAGGATTTGTCCTTTCGTACCGAGCGCATAGACGTTGTCGGGCTGAAGCAGGAGCGACTGCTCGATGGTCGCTAGCGCCTCTTCATACTTTCCTTGTTCACGCAACAGGTCGGCGCGACCCATGAGCGCGCGATAGTCGTCCGGCTTGACCTTTAGCGCCAAGTCCAGCGCCGTCAGCGCCTCGTTCAACTGCTTGGCTTTGTACAGACTGAAGGCCACGTCGCGGTACGTGCTGGCCGCCTCCTCGGTCTGGCCGAGTACGGCGAGGCTTACGGCCAAAGCGATGTGGATGCGCAGGTCACCCGGTTCTAACTCCGCCGCTTTGGTTAAATACTCGCGCGCCTGTTCATGCGCGTTATCGCGTTGCGCCAAGAGGCCGAGGTAGTAGTAGGTCCGCGCGTCCGACACGCCGCGCTTGAGCGCCGCTTGAAAGGCCGCGCGCGCTTCGGCCGCCCGCTCAAGTTTGTAGAGCGCAATCCCATAGTCGCAATAGTCCTGACCCGAAGTACTGATGGTCGGCTGCAACCATTGGTCGAAGAGCGCGGCGGCCTGCTTGAATGCGTCTTGCGCCTGTGCCGGCTGCTCCAACTGCTCGTTGATGTGCGCGCAGGCGACGAGCGCCGCAGCTTGCAGCAGAAACATCTGGACGGGGTCGTGCGCTTCGTCTCTGCTCGTGCTGGTCGAGCTTTGTCTCAGGGTGGTCAGCAGTTGGTCGAGCTTCGCCCGCGCCTCTTCATAATGGCCGAGCCGCGCTTCGTCCGCGGCCTGCTTCAATTCGGCGCGGAGCGCGGGCAACGACTCGACGCCGGCCACGCGCATCGGCGGCGGCGGGACATTCAGCGCCGTGTCGGTCGGTCGCAGTTGGCCGGCCGGACTGTCGGTGGGATTATCCTGCGGATTCTTTCGTTCCATGTCTCAATTCCCTCGCAAGCTGAATTTGCTCTTGGCTCTCTCGTCTTCGGGTCGCCGCCGTTTGTTGGCGATGACGGCCAAGAGGCGCTGGGCCGCAGCCTGTATCTGTTCGGTCGGGGCGAGCTGCTCGACGCGATAGACCCAAGCTGCATTGAGCACATCGCGCAGGCTATCTGTGTTTTGCAATCCGCCGATGTCCTTATCCTCAAGCTTAGGGTTGGCGATGATCTTGCCGAGCATCTGCTTTGTCTCCGCCAAGGCGCTGGCTTTGTATGAGACCAGCGCGCTCTTGTCAAGATAGTCGGCGACGTAAGCAACATGCGCGTTCAACTGCGCCTGCTCATCAGCAGGCAGCTTGTCAACTACATCGTCGGCCGGTGGTGCGGCCACTGCTTTATTCGCGTCCGCGTCAGGTGGCCGCACTTGCCGCAGAGCCTCTTGCCATTCGGTCTCCAACACGTCGTGTAGGATATGCTCGTAAGGTTGGAAGTCTTCTTTGTTGTTCATGCGCTGGAGCATGGCAAAGACCATGTGCGCGCGCTTGGCATCGGCGGGATGGTCTGCGCGGTCGGCGAACGCTTGCACGGGATTGAAGCGCAGCATGACGGCGGCGCAGGCGTAAGCCGGCCCCATCGCGTAAGTGGCGAAGGCATCGGCCAAGAGGGACTGCAAATGGCTCTCCGCCTGCTTGTCTTTGGCGTGCTCTGTCACATAGTCCTTCAGCGCATCGTTCTTGTCGACGAGCACTTGGCCGAGCGCGTGTGCCGTGAGCGGGATGGCCCAGAAAGTCCACTCCGGGAAGCCCATGCGAATCAACTCCGCGAGCGTCTTCGACATGGTCTCTTGACTGGTGGGGATCGTGAGCGATTGCCACTGCGGCGTGTCGCGCGGCCAAGAGCGGCCGCAACTGCGGATCAATTCGTCGGCGAGGCGACAGATGCCGCGATCAAAACCTGTGTCGCGCAGCGCCAGCCCGCCCAAAAAGTCCACGTACTCGGCGAAGACGACGCGCTTGCGCTCAAACCCGGTGCTGATGTAATCCTGCCAAGCGCGTCGTCTGATGGCGGCCTGTTGCTGCGGGTCGCCGCCGTGCTCCAGTTCCTGCGCGATTGGTCTCAGTTCGTTGGCCCAATTCTCCGCGCTCTTCGAGAGCATCTCTTCAAGCGCTTTTTTAAGTTCGTTGTTCTCTTGAATCTGCGTGAAGCGGTTTTGCACCAGCATGAGCACCTTGCGCGTCTCGCTCATCAACCGTTGCAGTTCTTTCAACTGCTCCTGCGCTTGCGTGAGCAGACCGGTCTGCTGCGCGTGGCCGCCCTCGTTATCCGGCGCGTCGCCCCCGTCGCTTGGCCCCACCAACTTGAGCGAAAACTCCGCCGCGTCATAGTTCTTATCGTAGGCGAGCGGCTCGGCCAGCAGTTCGATCTCTTTGAGACAGCGCACGAGGTCGCGGCGCAATTCCTCTTGCTGGTTCAGGCACTCCCAGAGATGATCAATCTCTTCGCGCCGCCCCTGCACCGCGACCAACACACTCTGCACCTCGCCCAAGTTCTTGATCAGATCATATAAGCGTGTCTTGAGAATTAGATCACCCATTACCTGCTCTCCTTCTGCGGCTCAAGCCGGCGCACTGCTGTGCCCCGGCCGCCGATCAATGCTTCTGTTGCGCGAGCAAGCGGCACAAGTCGAGCGCGCGCGCGCCGACCTGTCGCAACTGCTCGCGGTCAGTCCCTTGCTGCCGCACGCGCCACAGCCAAGCGGCGTTGACCACATCGGCCAGCCGGCTCTCGTCGTTCAATAGTTGCGCCGCAGGCTGCTCCGTTCCAATCTCTTCCGCCAGTTTTTTCGCTTGCGGCCAGCGCGCGAAGCGTGCGCTCCAGAGGTGTTCGTCCAGAATGTTATAGACCTCTTTCTGCATGACCTTAAGCGCGGCCAACGCTTTCGGCTCAAGCTCGATGGCTAGATCGGCGGATTGCCAACTGTGCTGCCACAACTCGCGCAGGATTTTAAGCAGGCCCGCGTACTCATAGTCGTTGGCTGCGCTCATCAACTCCAGTGTCTGCATCATGAAGTGCAACCGCTTCGCATGGCTCGGATGCTGTTCGCCATCTGCGTTAAGCGCCGTCTCATCCTTCGGATTGAAACGCCACAGGAGACAAGCGCAGATGTAAGCGGGGCCGAGCGTATAGACGGCGAAGAGATCGGCCAGATATTCCTGCAAGTGTGCGGCCCGTTGCGGTTCGGCGGCGAGTTGTTGGAGCTTCACTTGAAAGGGCCGTCCGCCCATGCCGTCCTTGAGGTCAGGCATCGCGTAGTGACCAAGTTCATGCACGGCGACGGGCAGATTCCAGACGCTGTATTCGGGGAAGCGCAGCCGCACGATGCCGGTCGTCTCGGTGAAGAAGTTGCTCTCGGCGAGAAGCGTGAAGCCCGGATAGAGTTCCGGTGTCTCGTTCATCAGTTCGTGCAGTAGCGCGTCTGCGATCCGGCAGACGCCGCCATCCAGCGACGAGCCGTCCGCTAACTTGTGCTCGCGGACGAGCACGCCGCCGATGAAGGACAGGCACTCATCGAAGAGCGCGCGACATTCGGCGTTGCGGCGCTGCAAAGCGCCCCAATAACTCGCCACAGAGGGACTGATCTGCAAAGTGGTCTGCATCCGCTCCAACTCGCCGCGCGTGTGTCTGAACCGGTTGGCGAAACTGGTTGCGACCGTCTTGCGAAACTGCTCCGCGAGCGGTAGAGACTGCAACATCTGCTCAGCCCAATTCAATTGCTGGAGCAACAGTTGCACCTGCGTCATCAACACGTCACGGTCATCCATCAATGCACCTCCATCTTCACACGGCAGGGCGCAGGCTCTCTGTGATCTCGCCGACGCCGCGCACGCGCTGCAAAATCCGGCCAGAGTCTGCGTAGTCCATGCCGAGCAACAACACGACCGCGATCATGAGCACGCTGGCAAAGGCGACCGCCAGCACCACGCCGGGGTTTGCTCCCGACAGCCAGACGACCGCCGGGGCGACAATGGCGAGACCGCCGGCGATGCCTTTCGCCAACTTCATCTGCCCTTTGTAGCGCGCGGCCAACTCTTGCAAATCCGTGCTGCCTTGATCCACCGTGCCCAAGATCAACCCTTGTAGTTCGCAGACCTCTTTGATCTTCGCCTCCGTCGCCGTGACGCCGAAGAGATGTTCGAGCACTTGTGTGAGCACGTCCTTGCCGCCGGAGAATTTCTCCCACAACTCTGCCAGCTTTTCCTTCACGCGTTTCAAGGCATCGTTGCCCACCAGATTCAGCAGCGCATCAATCGCATTGTTCAACTTCTCCAGCCCTTGCCGCACGAGCTTACCTAATGCCTCAAGCTGCGGCAGGTCGAGCAGCTTATTGCCCAAGGCCGAGAGCGCCTCCGTCACCTTGCCGCCGATCTCGCTGCCTTTAAGCGTCTCGATGACACTGGCGACCACACCGCGCGATTCATCCACCACCGTCTGCAAAGCCGCCGCACTCTGCTCGCGATAAGCGCTCTTAGCATGATCGAGATCGGCCGACTTGACGACCGCCGCCGCAGCCGCCGACTCGACGAAAGCCAGATGACCGGCTGCCTTTGCGTCCGCCGCCTGCGCGCCGACGAGCGCCTGTTTGAAGGTCTGCGTCGTGTCCTCCAAACGATTGAGCGCTTCGTCCAAGAGATGCGGCTGCGGCGGCTCGCCCGTCTCGCCGACCGCACGGCCCGCCGCGATCAAAACATCTGCGACCCGCATCTCCCCAAGTGCCCCGGCGAGCACCTCTTCCGTCGCGCGCGCGCCCACGCCCTTATCGGTCGGCGCTTGCTTCATCTCGCTGAACATAAACGCGCGATAGCCCGCGCCCTGTTTGGTCTGCTGCTCGGCGGCCTCCGCGAGTTGCTTGACGGCTTCATCGCGCGCGTCCTCTTCGCCGCCGAGAAAATTTTGCAGCAGCCGGCCGGCGTCGGCCACTGCTTTCGTCTGTTGCACGTAATCTTGAAGATCGTATGCCATGACTGACCTCCTAAGGGTTTGAGCTTGAGCGAGTCTTAAAACAGTGCGAGTGCAAAGCGGCCTAAACCTTTAACTGAGCGAGTGCCGTGAGACACGCTTGAGCAGATAATAAGTAGCATGCGGCTTATAACTCCGCACCGCCATCGTTGTCAACGAGTTTCGGGCGTGAGCCGCTTGGCAGCGCGTCGCGCTTTCGTGTGCGCGGAGCGGTGTTGTAAGATGCGACGTAAAGAAACCCTGTTCGAGCATGAATGAAAGCGACAAACAAACGGCGGACGCGGCCTCGCGCGCGTGCGCGCCGAATCTGACACTGACTAAGGAAAAATTATGATCGATTTCGCCTTGAACGAAGACCACATATCAATCCGCAATACCGTGCGCGAGTTTGCGCAGCGAGAAGTTGCGCCGCGCATCAAGGAGTTGGACGAGCAGCAGCGCTTTGATCGCGCGATCCTCGACAAGATGGCCGAACTAAACCTGCTCGGCGTCTGCATCCCTGAAGAATACGGCGGCGCGGGCTTCGATTACATCTCTTTAGGTCTCGTCTGCGAAGAACTCGAAGCGATAGACACATCCTTGCGCGTCGTCATGTCCGTGCACACGGGTCTCAACAGTCTGACGCTCTACACTTGGGGCACGGAGGAACAGAAGCGCAAGTACCTTGTGCCGCAGGCGAAGGGCGAGCGTGTTGCGACCTATGGCTTGACCGAACCGGGCGCGGGATCAGATGTGGTCGGCGCGCGTTCGACGGCGCGACGCGAGGGCGACGAATATGTCCTGAACGGCGAGAAGATGTGGATCAGTCTCGCGGATGTCGCGGACAACTTTCTCTTCTTCTGTTGGACGGATGAAGAGAAGCGCCGACGGCGCGACCACACAGGTATGTCCTGCTTCATCGTCGAGCGCAGCATGAAAGGATTCACTTCCGGCACGATTCACGGCAAGATGGGCATCCGCGCAGGCAACACAGGCTACTTCTCTCTGCAAGACGTGCGCGTGCCGAAAGAGAATTTGATCGGGGAAGAGGGCGAGGGCTTTAAGATCGCTATGTTCGCGTTGGAGCAGGGGCGCTACACGGTCGCGTCGGGCGCGACAGGCGTCATCCGTGCGTCGCGCGATGCGTCGGTCGCTTACGCGAACACGCGCGAGACGTTCGGCACGAAGATCGCGAATCACCAACTCGTCAAACAGAAGATCGCCGAGATGGAAGCCGACTATCAGATGTGCCACCTGCTCTGGCTGCGCGCTGGCTGGCTCAAGAACGAAGGCCAACTAAACGCCAAAGAGACGAGCCTCGCCAAATGGCAAGCTACCATCCGCAGCGAACGTGCCGCTTCAATGGCCATCGAAGTGCATGGCGCAAACGGCTACTCGAACGACTACCCGGTCGAACGCTACCTGCGCAACTGCAAAGCCGCCGTCATCTACGAAGGCACCCGCGACATCCACACGCTCATGCAAGCCGACTGGGCGCTCGGCCTCAAAAAAGAGAAACCCGCCCGCAAAACACTTCCGCCCTACCGCCCGACCGAAGCCCGCGAAGCCGTCGGCGCAGATTAAGCGGAGCGCGAGCGTACTGCATCATCTAAGCCAACGGATCATGTGCGGGT
>QHXQ01000015.1 GCA_003223935.1 Acidobacteriota bacterium
CACGGTCTGGTGGTGGAACAGACCTTGTTACGGCATCGTGGACGGCAAGGCGCACTTGCGCATTGAGAATCGTGCGCTCCCGTCGGGGCCGACCACGCGCGATGAGTTTGCCAACGCCGCTTTCTTCATCGGCTTAATGTTGGCGCTGCCTGACGAATACGGCCCGATTGATAAATTGATGACGTTCGACGAGGCGAAGGACAACTTCTTCGCCGCCGCGCGGCACGGCCTACAGGCGCAACTCACTTGGACGGGCGGCAAAAGTTATCCTGCGCCCGCGCTCATCCTCGAACACCTGTTGCCGCTTGCGCGCGCCGGCCTCAAACAAGCGCGCATTGACGCCGCAGACATTGACACCTATCTCGGCACCATCGAGGAGCGCGTGCGCACGGGCCAGACCGGCGCACAGTGGGCGCTTCGGTCGCTCGCCGCGATGCAGAGTCGCGGCACGCGCGACATGCGCACGCTCGCCGTCCAGATGCGCGCACATCAGCAGACCGAAGAGCCTGTGCATCTCTGGCCTTTGATCGAAGGGACGGAGATGGATGATTGGGCGCAGAACTATCGCACCGTCGGCCAATTCATGTCCACCGATCTCTTCACCGTGCGCCCGGACGATCTGGTTGACTTAGCGGCGAGCGTCATGGACTGGCGACACATCCGCCACGTGCCCGTCGAAGACGAAGCGGGCCGGCTCGTCGGTCTCGTCTCGCACCGCGACCTCTTGCGTCTGCTCGCACGCGGCTTGGCAGACAAGTCGAATGAGCCGGTGGCCGTGCGCCAGATCATGAAACCCGACCCCGTAACGATTACGCCCGACACGCCGACGCTCGACGCCATCGCGCTCATGCGTGGGCGTCGCGTCGGTTGTCTGCCCGTCGTTGAAGCCGGCACGCTCGTCGGCATCGTCACCGCCCAAGACTTCCTCATCGCCTCCGCACGCCTCTTCGATCAACAGCTAGGACGAAAGTAGTGACGTGTGACAAGTGATGAGTGCCGAGCAAGAGATTGTCTTTAACTCGGCACTCGTCGCTCGTCACTTGTTACTGCTTTCCATTATAATCACCTTGAGCTTGTCCAGAGACTCATTTCGCTTAAGGTGTCATTCTGAAATCTGGCAAAGACAAAATTCTGGTCGTGGATGATGATCAGACGATCCGTTGGTCGTTCACAGAGGCGTTGCATAGTTGGGGCTACGGCGCGGTTGAGGCGGGCACGGTCGCCGCTGCTTTGGAGACCTTCGACGCGGAGCGCCCGACGGCCGTTTTGCTCGACATAGATTTGCCGGACGGCTCTGGCCTCGACGCCTTGCGCGAGATCAAGACGCGACAGGCGGACGCGGTCGTCATCATGATCACGGGCAACGTGCTCGTCGAAAACACGATTGCGGCCCTGCGCGGCGGCGCATACGATTTCATCGGCAAGCCCGTCAACTTGGAAGAACTGCGCGTCACGATCCGCAACGGCATCGAGGCGCACGAACTACGCCGCGAGGTCGGGCAAGTCCGGCGCGAGCGGGCGCGGCAGTTCAGCTTCGAGCAGATCATCGGCGCCTCTGCGACCGTCCAACGCATGCTCGCGCTCGCCCGCAAGGTCGCCGAATCAGAAGTTTCCTCCGTCCTGCTGCAAGGCGAATCAGGCACAGGCAAAGATTTAGTGGCCAAAGCCATTCACTACGCCTCGCGCCGCTTGGACGCGCCCTTCATCGCCATCAACTGCGCCGCTATTCCAGCGACCTTGATCGAGTCGGAGTTGTTCGGTTACGAGAAGGGTGCGTTTACTGATGCAAAGGCGCGTAAGGAAGGACTGTTCGAGCAAGCCGAGGGCGGCACGCTCTTCCTCGATGAGATCGGCGAACTAGAGTTGGGCTTACAGGCGAAGCTGTTACGCGTCTTGGAAGAGGGCGCGTTTCGCCGGGTCGGTGGTCTCAAAGATATTCCTCTGGACGTGCGCGTGGTCGCGGCGTCGAACCGCGACCTGAAGGCCGAAAGCGAGTCGGGGCGCTTCCGGCTTGATCTCTACTATCGCCTCTCGGTCATCCAGATTGACATCCCCGCTCTGCGCGAGCGCGGCGACGACATACTGCTGCTCGCCGAACATTACATCGAACTGCTCAACGAGCGGCTGCGCCTGCGCCGCAGGATTCGCGGCCTCACGCCTGAAGTGATCAAAGCCTTCCGCCGCTACGCTTGGCCCGGCAACGTGCGCGAGTTGCGCAACGTCGTCGAGCGCGCCATGATCCTCGAAGACAGCGATCTGATCACGCCCGAATACCTGCCCCGCGACCTCGTCGCCCAAGCGGGCGGCGCAACGCCGTCAAGCGCACACACAGGCGGCTTGGCTTCGGGCGGCGCGATGTTTGTACTGCCGCCGGCTGGTATCTCGCTCGATGAGTTGGAGACCTCGCTCGTGCGCCAAGCGATTGAACGGAGCAGCGGCAATCAGACGCGGGCCGCCGAACTGCTCGGCATCTCGCGCGATCAACTGCGGTATCGTCTGAAGAAACTGGAAGACGCGGGCGGCGCAAAGGCTGAGGCGAACGAAGCCGTCTCTTGAAAGAATCTGTAGCGACGATGAGCGAAAGCACTTTGCACACCACGACCGACAGCGTCGAGCGCGCGTTCGACGCCGAAGAGGCGTTGCGCCGGTCGTTGAAAGAGTTGGCCGATCTCAAGTTCGCGCTCGATGAGTCGGCCATCGTCGCCATCACAGATCAGCGCGGCATCATCAACTACGTCAACGACAAGTTCTGCGAAATCTCAAAATACTCGCGCGCAGAACTGATCAACCAAGACCACCGCATCATCAACTCCGGTTATCACTCGAAAGAGTTCATTCGTAATCTCTGGACGACGATTGCTTCGGGGCAAGTCTGGCGCGGCGAGATTCGTAACCGCGCCAAAGACGGCTCGATCTATTGGGTGGACACAACCATCGTGCCCTTCTTGAACGAGCAGGGCAAGCCTTACCAGTACGTCGCCATTCGCTACGAGATCACCGAGCGCAAACGCTACGAAGAGCGCATCCGCGAACAGGCCGCGCTCCTTGACAAAGCGCAAGACGCCATCGTCGTGCGCGATCTCACAGACATCATTCGCTATTGGAACAAGGGCGCGGAGCGCATCTACGGTTGGACGGTCGCAGAGGCCATCGGGCAGACGGCGCAAGACCTGCGCCTGCGCGACGAGACGAACGAACAACGGTTCGCCGCTGCGCACGCGGCCGTCATAGCACAGGGCGAGTGGACGGGCGAGTTGCACCAACGCAACAAGTTGGGCGCGGAGCGCATCGTCGAGAGCCGTTGGACGCTTGTGCGCGACGACCACGAGGAACCGCAAGCGATCCTCATCATCAACACAGACGTTACGGGCAAGAAGAAGATCGAGACGCAGCTTTTGCGCGCGCAGCGCATGGAGTCTATCGGCACGCTCGCCGGTGGCATCGCGCACGATCTCAACAACGTACTCGCGCCGATCCTGATGGCGATCCAGATGCTGCAACTCAAAATCACCGACCACGCGAGCCGCCAATGGCTCGACCTGATGCACAAGAACGCAGAGCGCGGCGCAGACATGGTCAAACAGGTGCTCTCGTTTGCGCGCGGCGTCGAGGGCGAGCACGTCCGCTTGCAGCCGAAGCATCTCGTCAAGGATGTGGTCAAGATTCTGAAGGACACGCTGCCCAAGTCAATCGAGATCAAGTTTGACGTGCCGAGCGATCTCTGGATCGTCTCGGCCGATGCGACGCAGATTCATCAGGTCTTGATGAACCTCTGCGTCAACGCGCGCGATGCGATGCCGGACGGCGGCGAGATTACGATTCGCGCCGAGAACACGACGCTCGACGACTCTTACGCGCGCATGCACCTGGAAGCCAAACCGGGCCGGTTCGTCGTCATCACCGTTAGTGACACAGGCGCAGGCATGCCGCCCGAAGTCGTCGGGCGCATCTTCGAGCCGTTCTTTACGACCAAAGAGTTGGGCAAAGGCACAGGCTTGGGGTTGTCAACCGCGCTCACCATCGTCCGCAGTCATGGCGGTTTTGTGAACGTCTATAGCGAACTGAACAAGGGCACGCAGTTCTCTGTCTTTCTGCCGGCAGTCAGCGCGGGCGAGACCGAGCCGACGGAAGTTGTGCGGCCCGATTTCCCTTCGGGGCATGGCGAGTTGATCCTTGTGGTGGACGATGAAGAAGCGATCCGCGAGATCACGAAAGGCACTTTGGAGACGTTCAACTATCGCGTCTTGACGGCCGCCGACGGCACCGAAGCGGTCGCGCTCTACGCACAACACCGCGACGACGTGGCCGCCGTCATCACAGACATGATGATGCCCTTCATGGACGGCCCCGCCACGATCCGCGCACTGCAAAAACTCAATCCGCAGATCAAGGTCATCGCCGCCAGCGGCCTTGCCGCCAACGATAAAGCGGCCGAAGCCAACCCGCTCGGCGTCAACCTCTTCCTCTCAAAACCCTACACGGCCGAAAAACTGCTGCGCGCGCTCGCCGAAATCCTGCACAACAACGAAGCGCGTTAGACTTTAACTCTCCGGTAATTTTTCCGCAGACCCGCAAAAGCTCTGGGGCATATTGCGCATTTGCCCACGCCCGCCACGCAAAAATCACGCCCAGCCACACGGCATAACGCTTGCACCTTACGCCTCGCGGTAAGCGCGTGCGCGCGGGTCTTCGGCGGCGCGTCACATGAAGGAGGTGCAGTCGCTGGCTTCTTAAATTATGGCTGAAATTCTGATCTTGGGCGGTGGGTTTGGCGGCGTGGTCGCAGCCGAAGAACTGGCGCGCACGCTTGGCGCGGAGCACCAGATCACACTGGTCGCGCGCGCCTCGCAGTTCACTTTCTATCCAGCACTTGTCCGGCTCGCCTTCGGCGAGTGTGCGCCTGAAGATGTTGTCTTCGAGCTGCGCGCCGCGATGCTTGATCGCCGCGTGCGTTTCATCGAAGCCGAAGTGGCGCGCGTCGAACCGCAGACACGCACGGTCACGCTCGCGGGCGGCGACGTCGCGGGCGACCTGCATTACGACTTTCTCATCTTCGCGCTGGGGCGCAGGCTGGCGAGCGAGCGCATCAAAGGTTTTTACGAACACGCGCATCATCTGCTGACGGTCGAAGCGGCGCTCAAGTTCGGCGCGGCGGTGCGTGCGTTTCACGGCGGGCACGCCGTCATCGGTTCGTGTCCGGGCGCGCGGCTGGAAGTGCCGGTTTACGAGACGGTCTTTTCGTTGGCGCGCCAATTGGAAGCGCAGGGCGAGCGCGCACGCATCACCGTCATCAGTCCCGAATACCCTTCGATGCGCGTAGGCAGCGCAGACATCGCGCGCGCCGTCGCACCTGCGCTCGACGCGCATCACATCAACTTCATGAAGCATTTCCCCGTGAGTGAAGTGACCTCAGAAGTTGTGCGCACGGCCGGTGCGCTTGAGGTCGAATACGATCTGCTGATGCTCGTCCCACCATTTACGGGGCCGAGCGCGCTCGCGGGCACGGGGCTGACGGATGAAGAGGGTTACGTGCGCGTCGAACGCACGATGCGCGTCGTCGGTTGCGAGCGCATGTATGCCGTCGGCGACGCGGTTTCTCTGCCGGGGCCGAAGATGGGGCACATGGCCGTAAGACAGGGCGCGGTTGCGGCGGCAAACATTGCGGCCGAGCTTGCGGGGCGCGCGCCCACAGAGACTTATGAACACGAGTTGATGCTCGTCATTGATGCCGGCGGCGGCGATTCAAGCTATCTGCACAAGCAACTCTGGGGCGATGGCGCAGAGACCGTCGGGCACAGTCGCTTCTGGCACTGGGCCAAGCGCGTGCAGCAACATTACTGGCAGGCGACACATTCATAACTTATGGCGCATGATCAAACTTGGAGGTTTCATAAACAGACGATGTTGAAGATTGAAGAGATGGCGCATGGCGAGATGTTGGCGCTCCTGCTGCGCGCGGCTTATGGTCATCTGGCTTGCGCGCGCGATAACCGCCCTTACGTCGTGCCGATGAACTACACTTTCGATTTGCAGTTCATCTACTTCTTCACGACCGAGGGCACGAAGACCGAGATGATCGAGGCCAATAACGCGGTCTGCTTTCAAGTCGAAGAGTTCACCGACCCGCTGCATTGGCGCAGCGTGATGGTGACGGGGCAAGCCGAGCGGCTCGAACGGCCGGCAGACGTCGAGCATGCGATGCAACTGATCACCGGGCACAATCCGACGCTCGCGCCTGCCTTGAACGAGACGAAGATCGGCGCGTGGACGCGCCTCAATAACGTCGTCATCTATCGCCTGCGCCCCGACGCCATCTACGGCCGCAAGACCGCTTGACTCGGTGCGCGACCGCGCGCGGGCTGAAAAGGATGTGCTGATGGTCAAGCTAAAAAGAATTCTATGCCCCATTGACCTATCGCCGGACTCGGCCAAAGCCTTGCGCTACGCCGCGATGCTGGCGCGCGCTTATCGAGCCAAGCTGCTGCTCTGCCACTGCGTCGAAACCCACGCGCCGACGAACGGCGCGGGCCCGCACGACGACGAGAACGTCGGCGCGATCTTCGCCGCGTTGATCGCTGAGCATACGACGGCCGCAGACCGCGCCGCGCTCGATTGGGAAGGCGCAGTCGTCGCAAGCGACGGACATCCCGCGAGCGCGATTGCGCGCGCGGCGGCTGAGCGCGGCATTGATCTGATCGTGATGCGCTCGCGCCGTAGGCCACGCGCAGCGGCGCTGCTCGGCTCGACGGCCGAAGCGGTCTGTCGCATCGCACCCTGTCCTGTGCTCGTCACGCATCCGCAAGAGCGCGAATGGATCGATCAAGCGGATGGCGAGATCAGGTTGCGCCGCATCCTCGTCGCCTATGATTTCTCCGACGATGCGGAATTGGCTCTGCGCTATGGTCTCTCGCTCGCACAGGAGTACGGGGCGGAAATCCACTTGCTGCACGTGCTGCAAAAACCTTCGACTGACGGGCCTGAGATCGCTTGGTTGCCGGCGAGCGCCGAGGACATCTATCATCACGCCGCGCGCCGCTTGCAAAAGGCGATGCCGGAGGAGGCATATCAGTGGTGCAAGGTCGTGCATACGCTGCGTTGGGGCAAACCCTACCGCGAGGTGTTGGCTTACGCGGCCGAGCAGGAGATCGATCTGATCTGCATGGGCGCGAAGGGCGCGGGCTTCGGCATGAGCGCGCTCTTCGGCTCGAACGTTGATCGCGTGCTCCGGCAAGCGCCTTGCCCCGTGCTCGTCGCCCGCCCGCTCAAACCGGCCGTCGAGTCAACGCAAACGAGCGTCAACCCGCTCGACAAGGCTGACATCAGACTAAACGTTGCGCGGCTCTCCGCGACGGGATAGTAAGTCCAAAGTCCAAGGTCTAATGTCTAAGACCGGCTTGGGACATTAGACGTTGGACGTTGGACATATTAAACAGATGCGCACACGCGCGATTACCGAATATCACGCAGAGCTTGCGGCGCTCCCAGCAACACGTTGCCTCCAGCCGCAAGGGGCACTCGTTAGGTGCAATTGCAAGCCGTTCTAATCTGCGCTCCGCGTCCAGACCTTACCGGCATGGCAATCAACGCATCTGAACTGCGAGATGTCGCCCAAGTTTATGGGATGCTGGAATGGCTTGTTGGCTTTGTGGCAGGTGGCGCAACTGAGCTTCGATAACTCGCCCAGCGCGACCGGGTGACGAAACTCGCCATTGAGCGCTTTTGTGCTCCCACCGGCATCACCTTGATCGAGCACCGTGTGGCAGACGTTGCAGTCGTTGCGGACGACGCGGCCGTCGCTCGACATGTGCTGGCCGTCGTGACAACGGAAGCAGCCGACCGAATAGTAGTGGCCGATGTTGTTCGGATGCGTCTGCCAATCGGTGCGCATTTCGGGGAAGAAGTAGGTTTCATAGATGTGCTGCGTCTCGCCGATGGCCGTCTTAATTGCGTCTGTGCGCTGCGCGTAGAGGTCTGCGTAGGTAGTGCGATAGAAGTTGTCGAGACCCGTGCTGATCGCGTTGAGGGCTTGGTCGGTCGTGTCGTAGTGCTGCGAGAGCAGGGCGACCGACTGCTTCTTGATGTAGGGCAGTGTTGCGTCCATACGTTGAGCGGCGAGCGCATCATCCACGGCCTTGTCGGGCGGCAGATAGATGTGCGCGGGCCGGTTGTGGCAATCCACGCAGTCCATGCGCCGTTGCGACATGCGCGCGATCTGTTCAGGCGTGAGTTGATTGCCTTCGGTCGCGCGATACTCGGTGACATGGCCTTGCCGGTCTTCGACGCGAATCCAAGGGATCACTTGGCGCTGCTCGTCAATCGAGACGTAGGTGATCTTGTTGGCGATGTTCATGTGCCAGTGGATGCCTGTGGCGCCGCCGGCCGAGGGCGTCGAGCCGCCGCCGACATTGAGGAGCATGCGCGTCTGGCGCGGGGAGTTCTGCTCGTCGTAGCCGTAGTGGTTGAAAGTTTTCAGTTGCGTGCCCCAAAACTTGTCGGGCCAGTGGCACTGCGCGCACGTCTCATCGGCGGGGCGCAGGTTGTGCACCGGCGTTTTGATCGGGCGTGGGTATTTGTTGAAGGTGACA
Source organism: Acidobacteriota bacterium (assembly GCA_003223935.1). Classification (GTDB taxonomy): domain Bacteria; phylum Acidobacteriota; class Blastocatellia; order Pyrinomonadales; family Pyrinomonadaceae; genus QHXQ01. The sequence goes on from QHXQ01000015.1 coordinate 8,586, forward strand.
GAATAGAGTTGATGTGCACCCGTCAACTTCGAGCGCACATACCATTCCGCGCCGCCGCCGACGTGACATTCAACACAACGCACGCGCGCGTGTGGACTCGCTTGGTAGGCGACGAACTCAGGCTTCATCACCGTATGGCATGTCTGCCCGCAGAAGGTGACCGACTCGCTGTATTCGTAAGCGCGATAGCTGCCGAAGGCGCTCATGAAGAGGAAGATGAAAGTGAGACCGGCGAAGGTGAGGAAGGAGCGACGGCGGCG